>JAOLZA010000051.1 GCA_028343615.1 Verrucomicrobiota bacterium | reverse complement strand
CTTTACGTCGGGTCAGTTGACTACAAGCTCTATGCCATCAAGACCGGCTCCAAAGGTCTCGCCCAAAGCCCGTGGCCGATGCGCGGGCAAAACCCGCAACATACCGGGCGTGCCCCGGCCAAAAAGTAAAATGGCGCCCAGCTCCGCACAACCTTTGCCCGACTTTTTGCCCGACTTAACGCCCTACTTTGTGGCCACTTGTGGTGCGTCCTCTAAACATAACCCCAGTAAAATGACCACAAGCAACCACAAGGGACTGCGCCCCGCAAACTGGGGGTGTGGAGGTCGCGAGTTCAAACCTCGCCGATCCGTCCATTTCCACCCTTTTCTTGCCCTTCCAGTAGCGCACTCTATTTTCGTTCCGTTTGGCGTATTTTTTTCACGTGAGCATTTGTGATTCACACCTTATAATTCCTACACAAATGAAACAAACTTTCATAGCTTTGATGGCACTTATTGTTGCTATTGGTTGCCAAACCTCTCCCGAACGAATCAGCCAAATATCTTCGAAGAAAAATCCGGTGTCCGATTTGGGTGGAGACTCTTTCCCAGAAGCACCGCCCGAGAGCCAGGGAATTCCCAGTGGTGTGCTCGAGCGTCTGTCCGAGCTTGTCGCCGGATTCGTGGAGGCGGAAGAGATTGTCGGTGCGGAGCTGTTGATCATTAAGAACCGGCGTACTGTGATGCACGAGGTGTTCGGTCACGACGATCGCCGCGGTGATAAGGCGTTGGTGAAAAACACAATCTTTAGTATACGCTCAATGACAAAGCCGTTGACGGGCGCTGTGGCACAGATGTTGATCGAGGACGGAGTCCTGAAGCTTACGGATCCGGTTGCGAAGTACCTCGACTCTTTCGATAACAAACGGTCGCGGGGCGTGACTATCGAACACCTTTTGACGCACCGAAGCGGTTTTCCGATGAAATCGGCCGGTACGCTCTGGTCGAACTACTCCAGCTACACCAATATCCAGCAGGTTGCGAACTACTGGGGTGAATACGGCCCCCAGCTTTTCACGCCGGGAGAACGATACCAGTATGCTGACGCCAACGTCGACACGCTCGGCGCAGTCATCGAGGTTGCCAACGGTAAGCCTGCCGAGACTCTCATCGAGCAACGGCTGTTCGAGAAGCTTGGCATGCGCGACACAATCACGTTGCTGCGCGAAGGCGATTTGCGTGTCGAGCGCGTTGCAGGTAAACACGCCGGTGGTCGCGGTCGCTGGAATCAATTTTGGCGTTGGAATGGTAAACCGTACTTCTCATTTCCGATGTTTGCGCAGAGTTTCTATTCGACACCCGTGGATTACGCGCGTTTTCTTGGTATGGTAATGGACGGTGGTATCGTGAATGGGCAACGGCTATTATCCGACGCTGCGATTGCACGGATGCTCATGCCGGTATCGAAGACAACGATGCCAACCGGGTTTGCCGGTCTCGAATCGTCGTACGGTCAGCTCATGCATCTCTACGACAAAGATGGTAAGGTCGTCGTCTTTGGCCATAGCGGATCGGACGGCACTTACGCATGGGCTTGGCCTGCTCAAGACCTGATGGTCCTCTACTTCACACAGTCGCGTGGTAGTATCACGATGAATCGTATGGAGGCGGTGATTGACAGCCTACTAGCTCGGCCTGTGCTGGATCAAAAAAGAGAAGAATGATAAACAGGACAAATGATATCCTTAGGTTTCCGCAGCCATTATGTTGCCGGACTGACTCCGTATAGGGATGAAATCACAAAAGCAGAGGAATCGATTGAAGAGATGGTTAAAAAGAATCCGAAGTTGCTCATTAAGAATTGAACGTTGGAAAAGTCCTCATAATTTCGGGGGCAATGAATTTGTTAATGCGTAAGATGTGAATTGGAAGAATGGATGCTTTGATTTTCATAAATATTTTTTTTGCTGACCTTCCCTCAGGTTGGATTTGGGGTCATAGTGGCGAGGATACGGGGAATTGGGTGCGTTTCGGTGTTGCGATTTTCTGGGTGCTCCTTGTGGGTTATTTCATGTATGACAGAATTGTTTGTTCTGCATGGTGGGATAGGCATGTTCGAGGCAAAATGAAGGAACAAATTGATGCAGAAAAAGCGGGGTTTGCGGCGTTGAAAGAAATACATGAAAAGAGAGAGAGGGAAAAGGGGAATGATGATTAATCAAATGATGGATGTGTTGGGATTGCTTTACTTGGCATCGCGCGCGGGCCGGATTAATTAACGTCAAATTAACGTCAATCCTCGAAACAAGAATCCAACTATGAAAAAACACATCGTCCTCGACCTCACGGGTTTATTCGTTTCGGTGAGGCTACCCACGGCTTCTGGTTCGATCGCCATTAGTTTGGGCTGGAATCGAGGCCTGGGGGTGTAGGGTGATAAATACCAAATGCGAAAATGGTTGAATAATTTATGGCTTGTTCAGTTGTGGCGTGATGCTCCGCCCGAGATAACAACATGGGGTAAAATTTGGCGAACCGCTCTGTTTGTGGTGTTTTGGGTGGTTGTTATATACACCATAGGAGTGATGGGCGTCATTGGTGGCGGAGGAGGTTTTGATGAGTATTAATAAAAAAAAGGATGCTCTCCTGTTGGTAATGGCTTTTCTGTTTGCCAGCGGGTGCGGAACTGATGACCCTCTTACCATCACCGACAAACCAACAAAAAAAGCCGCCCTTAAGGGGGAAGTAAATCAAGATACCCTCCGTATTGTGTTTTATGATTTCGACCGGACAATCCCGGTAATACACATCTTCCACGAGACTGGTGGTGCGGATGATGTATCAAATAAAAGTGACCAGTTTTTTGTTGATGCATTTGGGGGTAAAGAGAGAATCAATCGATTGAAAAGGCATTTTGTTCGGTTAACTCAAGCAGGGGTTAAATGTTCAATTGTGTCCTACGGCTACACTTCCGTCATAAAAGAATCGCTTGAGCGCGTGGACCTAATTGATTTTTTTGAGGCAGATTCCATTTACGGAAGGGACTCGGAAGTCATGCGACGTTTCCATGGCATTAAACACAAAGTTATTTCCAAGGAGATGCGTTTAAGAGGTGTTGGCTATGAAGAGGCCATTTTTGTTGATGACAGCCAAAAGAACATCAAGGCATGCGCAGAAGCAAAAACCTGTCAAACCTTACATATACATGAAGAGGACGGATTGACGGAAGAAAACATGGTGTTCATAGAATCTGGATTGAAAAATAAATAAACCGCAGGATGGCGATTATGAAATGAAGCGGATTCTTTTGATGATTGTGGTGGTGCGGTGTATGATGAAGGAACTCATTCAGCCTTCCGCATCAGGCTTAACTTAACAAATGTGAGCAATAAAAATGAGCTGGTTACCAATAATTAATGACAGTAGACCCAATTAAATGAAACGTTTTTCTATGCTCGTATTGGTGCTCACCGTTGGTGCCGCCCTCGCCCTGCATGCTGCCGGACTGAGAGTGGGCACGGCGGTAGTGGATATTTCGCCGACCGTGAAACCCTTCCAATTGCGTTCAGGCAAGTCCACCTATGTGCATGACCCCTTGCACGTACGCGCGGTGGCATTTGAAAACGGCCAAGGGTGCGCTGTAATTGCCGTGGTGGACGCCATCGGTGTGGGCCGTGAAATGTGTGATGAAGCCAAGGCGGACGTGGCCAAGGTGACTGGCTGGAAACCGGAGCACATGCTCATCGCCGGCACCCACACGCATACTGCCCCCAAGGGCGGCGACACCTCGCCCGGGCGCATTGCTTATGAAAAAACGCGCCGCGAAGGTCTGCGCAAAGCACTCATTCAGGCCATCCAATCGCTGGAACCTGCAAAGGTTGGTTTTGGGTCTGCCGAGGAGACCAGCGAGGTGTACAATCGCCGCTGGTATCTGAAGCCCGGCCGGATGGATTTGAATCCCTGGGGACTGAAGGACAAGGTGCGCATGAACCCACCGCGCGATGCGATTGTGAAACCCGCCGGCCCCATTGATCCGGAGCTCTGCGTAGTGTATGCCCGCACCCGTCGCGGCAAGCCGCTGGGTTTGGTGGCCAACTACGCGCTGCATTACGTTGGCGGTATTCCGAGGGTTACCGAAAAGGATGGCCGCGTGGTGGGCATGGCCTCAGCTGATTACTTCGGTGAATTTGCGCGCATCATGCCGCACCGCGTAGGTGGCCTGAATCCGCCAGCCAACTTTGTGGCGCTAATGAGCAACGGTGCTTCTGGTGACATCAATAACATCGACTTTGACGGAAAACGCCCGCCACGCGCTCCCTTCGAACAAGTGCGCGTGGTCGCCACCAAAACCGCCACCGCCGCTTGGATCGCCGTTAAGAGCATCGAGACCTATCACGACAACCCCATCATCGCCGTGCGCCAGCGCGTGGTGGAACTGCGCTATCGCATTCCCACCGAGGCCGAAGTGGGACGCGCCCGTAAAGTGTTGGCGTTGCCGCCCAAGGAACGCGAGACGATCCTTGGCTGGCACCGAAAGGCCAGTTCTTATGCTTCTAAAACCCTGCAGTTTGCCGCGCCTGATGCCCCGCGTACGGAGCAGGTGATTGTGCAGGCCATTCGCATCGGCGATCAGGCGATTGTTTCCATGCCGTTCGAGGTGCTCGTGGAGATAGGTTTGGATATCAAGGACAAGAGCCCGTTCCAACGTACGTTTTTGATCGAGCTAGCCAACGGCGGCTACGGTTATCTCCCTCCACCGAAACAACACGAACTCGGGGGCTATGAAACGTGGCTCGGCACCTCGCGCTTCCTTCCCAACGCCTCCACGCTCCTTACGCGTAATCTACTGGAAATGCTCAAGGAGCTGAAGTCAGTCGACTAAATCGCCGAGGCTGAGGAATTGGTTAAGGGGATGGCGAAAAACAATCCGAAGCTGTGCGATAAGAAGTGAGTCGACATCGCTGAATTAAGGGAAGTCCGTTCGTTCGAAAGACTTCACAAGATTGACTTTTTCGCGGCAATTCGCTTCATTGGCCTCCACATGTTTTTACGCGTTTTTGGATTGATTGGATTGGCACTGCTGATTGCCTGTGCCACGGGGGCTAATGAAGATAAGCCTGCAAGTGGTAATGCGGGCAAACCTGCGGAGTCTGCCAAGGTGGATTTCGTGAAGCAGATCAAGCCGATTCTAGAGTACAACTGCGTGGGCTGCCATCGCGAGGGAGAAGCGGAAGAGCACGGCGGCGGCTATCAACTCGACATCAAAGAGAAGGCCATCAAAGGACGGCGCATCCGACCCGGCGATCACGAGCGCAGTACAGTATGGGAATCCATGACCTTGCCTTTGGATGACGAGGAGGTGATGCCTCCTGAGAATAGGGATCAGCGCCCCACCAATGAGGAGATTGCGTTGGTGGCACTATGGATTGATCAAGGCGCCACGTGGCCAGATGGATTACAGCTTACACCCAAGAAAAAAACCATCAAAGGCGAGGATGAAAACAAAATTGTTGATGCCATTCACGCCAAAATTATGGCCAAACATAAGCCAATGGCTGAGAGAGATATGGAGTTGTTCGTGGACAAAGTGCCGAACACGTTATCTGATTTCACGATGGTTCCCATCAAGGGCGGGACCTTCCTGATGGGCAGCCCCGCAGACGAGAAAGATCGTGATGAAAATGAAGGTCCGCAGCGGAATGTTACTCTGTCGCCTTTTTGGATTGGTAAACATGAGGTTACTTGGGATGAGTATCATAAGTTCATGTACTATGAGAAAAACGTGAAACTAAAAAAAGGGTCGACGGACTATTATCTCGATTCGGTCGCCACGCCCACTAAACCCTATGTGAATATGGATTTCGGAATGGGCACGGGACAACACCCGGCCATCTCCATGACGCAGCATGCAGCCAATAAATACTGCCAATGGCTTAGTGCCAAGACTGGCCATTTTTATCGGCTACCGACCGAGGCGGAATGGGAATATGCCTGTCGCGCAGGTACATCCACGGCATTCTCATGGGGTAACGAGGCAGATCGTGCCACGTTGAACGCTAAAACGTGGAACAGTGGTAACACGCTGGATCCCGTGACCTTTGATGTGGGTTACCGCAAGATTGGCACCAAAACCCCCAACCCGTGGGGCTTGCACGATATGCATGGCAATGTGTTCGAATGGGTTCTCGATGGTGGTGCGCCGTACGAAGCATCGAAGAGTACCCTTGTCGATCCCTGGGTAAAGGGTAATAAACCGTATCCGCATGTGGCGAGAGGCGGGTCGTTTCATCCCAATTTCCCCAAAAGCACTATGCGCAGTTCGGCTCGTATATTTTCTGGTCCCAATTGGAAACAACAGGATCCGCAGCTGCCCAAGAGTATTTGGTATCTTACCGATGCCACTTTCATGGGTATGCGCCTTGTTCGCCCGCTCAAAGTGCCTACTCAGATGGAAATGAAGGCTTACTGGAACAACGGTGTTGAATATGATGTGCCGCTTGACTAACGGCCATATTTATCCAAGTGAGGCTGGACAGTCGTCAACAAAACGGTAGAATTTTCTGCAGACAGAAAGTCCAACAGATAATCCTTTAATTGCCATGAAAAAAAAATCTAAAACCAACGTCAACCGCCGTCATTTCCTGAAATCCTCCGGAAAGGTGGCCGCGGCAAGTGCCGTACTCAGCCAGTTACCAATCGAACGCGTGGCACATGCTGCCGTCAGCGATACGATAAGCGTAGCACTCGTGGGCTGCGGGGGTCGAGGCAGTGGTGCCGTGAGCCAGATCAGGAACACCAAAGGGAACACCAAGCTCGTCGCCGTGGCCGATGTGAATGCGGAGAAGGCCAAAGGCCGTGTTGCCGGTTTTAGAAAGCAGTTTAATGATTGGGTTGATGTTCCCGAGGACAGAGTCTTTGGCGGTCTCGATGGCTACAAGGCGGCGATCGACTCAGGTGCTGATTTGGTGGTCATCGCAACGCCGCCGGCCTTTAAGCCCCAGCAGTTTGAGTACGCGGTTAAAGCGGGTAAGCACATCTTTTGTGAGAAGCCGGTTGCTTCCGATGCTCCGGGAGTCCGGCGTGTGCTGGCAGCCACTCAGGAGGCAAAGAAAAAGAATCTCATGGTAGGTATCGGGCTGCAACGTCGCCACGAGGAGCGGTATATTGAAAACATTAAACGACTTCACGACGGGGCGATTGGTGATATTAACCTGATGCGAGTCTATTGGAACGGTCGCGGAATTTGGTACCGTGATCGCACGCCCGAGCAAACCGAAATGACCTTTCAGTGCAACAACTGGTATCATTTCATTTGGGCCAGCGGCGATCAGATTTGCGAGCAGCACATTCACAATCTCGACGTTGGTAACTGGGTCATGCAAGGCTATCCGGTTATGGCAAATGGAATGGGCGGCGGGGAGATGCGCCAGGTTGGGAAAACATACGGCGACCGCACCAAGACACAGATTTTCGATCATACCTTCGTTGAGTACACCTATGCCAACGGCCATAAGATGTACAGCCAGGGTCGCCATCTCGGTGGCAACGCAACCTTCGGTCAGGTCGCCGAGTATGCCCACGGCAGCAAGGGTACATGCAAATTGGCTTCTTCCATCAACCCGTTCGATGGCGATCCAATCCCGATGCGCGGGAAAGGCGGCGGTCACCAGCAGGAGCAAACTGACCTTATTGAGTCTCTAGCTAATGGTGAGATCTATAACGAGGGTGAGTATGGAGCCAAGGCAACCTTCACAGCCGTCCTCGGCCGCGAGGCTTGTTATTCGGGCCGCCAGCTCAAGTGGGATGATCTTTTAAACAAGGGTCATGACTACTGCCCCGGCATCGACAATTGGACTGTGGACTCCGATCCGCCAGCAATGAAGGGTAAAGATGGCAAATACCCCGTTCCTCAGCCCGGGATCTGGGATCCATTCGCCTAATACCATCAGCTTCACACGTTGAACGACGCCCTTCACGGGGCGGCGTTTTTTATTATGCTCATTTAACGAGTTGCTCAATCTGTTCGACACCCGCATTCTCCGGTTGTGCGGGAATTATTTTTTTTACTTGGGTTTTTTCTGTTCGGCGGCTGCTGTAGTTTGCCGGATGATGTTACGTGGCAACGCTTCGAGTATGTGGATCCCGAGATGGGTGTAGACTTCCATCTCAAGTTTTATGCCAAAGACCTTGCAACGGCCGAACACATCGCGCGAAAAACCTACGCCCGCGTCGAAGACCTTAACGCGATTTTCTCTGACTACAATCCCGCCAGTGAACTCAATCGACTTAGCCAAAACCCCCACGGTCAGTCGGTCAAAGTTAGCCGCGAACTTTTTGATATTCTCCAACGTGCCCAAACCCTTGCCCACGAAACTGACGGTGCATTTGATATCACCGCCGGCCCAATGATTCGCCTTTGGCGCACAGCTCGTAAACAGCAAAAACTTCCAAGCCCTATCGCCTTGGCTAACATAAAAAACCGTGTCGGTTTTAAAAAAATAAAACTCAATTCTCGTAATCGCACCGTTACCTTGCTTGCCGCCAACATGCAGCTCGACCTCGGTGGCATTGCCAAAGGCTTTGCAGTCGATGAAGCCATGAAAACTCTCAAAGCAAATTGCATTCGTCGTGCCTTCGTTGCTGCCAGCGGTGACATACTCACGAGTGGGCCGCCCATTGGCCAAGAAGGATGGCGCGTATTAGTCCGCAACGTGGACCAATTTGGTAATCTTTATCCTCGCACCGTTCACCTGAGGCACCAAGCTCTCTCCACCTCCGGTGATACCGAACAGTTTGTTAAAATCAATGGTCGTCGTTATTCGCATATCGTTGATCCCCGCACCGGGTACGGTCTTACCCATCGCACGCAAGTCACCGTTGTCTCCAAGGCCTCCGCGAAATCCGACAGTCACGCTACGGCGATCAGCGTCCTTGGCCATAAAGCGGGACTCACCTTCGCCAAACGGAAGGAAATCCAAGCCCTTATCCTGGGTTTGAAGAGTGAGAAGCCCTGTGTTACCCAATCACTCTACTGGCGACTTTGGTGAGACTAGGTTGCTAGCGGCACTTATTTCCGACAATGACGCGGTGCCCGTAGTGCCGAGTTTATGGATGACGACAGAAGCGGCGGTGTTGGCTAGCTCCAAGGTTTCGGGTATTTTTGCATCGGAGGCAAGTGCGACGGCGAGGTTGGCGGTCACGGCATCGCCGGCGCCGACAATATCGATTTGTCCCCGCGCGGGCAGGGCAGGGGAATGAGTGACCGCGCCATTGGGAGATGCACCAAGGATTCCGTTTTGTGCCATGCTTACGAATACCGGTTGGCCGGAGTGTTGAGCTAATTCGCTTGCTGCGGTTTTCGATTCGCCTTCAGTGAATCGTGCAAGTTCATCAGCATTCATTTTATAAATAATGTGCGGCCAATTCTTCAGGCCTCGGCGGCTGTCTCCGATTACGAGCGTTTGCGTTTTGATTTCGTCAATGGTGGCCAAAAGACTTTGGGTTACCACACCGCTTTCCGGCTCATCCACTTGATCGAGTATTATCATGACGTCAACTTCACTCGCTAAGGCACGCACGGCGGCGGCTAGCTTTTTCTGCAATGCCTTTGGCGTGGGATTCCAGTTTTTGCTGTCGAGTCGGTTAAGTTCGCGCGGTGGTTTCCCGGAATCCATCACCAGCGGTTTGCAATAGGTAAAAGTGCACTGCTGGTCAGATTCAAAGAAATAGTCCATCCGCACGCCGGGCAGTTTCTTTAATTCGCGTTGCAGCTCAAAGCCTTCTCCATCATCTCCACAAAAGCCTATAGGCCAGATCTCCTTTATACCCAGTGCCACAAGATTATTGAGAACCGTGCCTGAGGCACCGGGTTGGGCGCGTATTTTTGTGACATTGTAGACAGGTAGCCCTGTCTCGATGGAGACTTCTTCTCTGGAAGGATCAATTTCCAAATACCGGTCGCAACTGTAATCACCCACTACAGCGATACGTAGGTCGGCGTACAGGGAGGTGATTTCCTCAAAGCGACTTGAGTTCATTCAGAAGGTGATGTGTGAAGGCAATGTTGTCACACTGAGCATAATGCATGATTCCCCCCATGCGGTCGTAGCTTTTGCAGAAGCGCAGGTAATAGGCGGGGTTATCCTTAGGCGGCTCACCCTGACTCCAGTCCCAATCCCCGCCATCTTGGATATCTACGACATAAAACGAATGATCCTCCACAATGGAACGATCCTCCTGCAGGCGCAGGTTATTGACACAAGAAATACTCTTTTCAAAAACCTGCGGGCCCATGATGGCACTACCCAGTGAAAGTACGACGCCATTATCCAACCTTTCCACAGCACCGCCAAAGCTGGCGAAATCAATTCCCGCAGCACGACCCAAGGCGCCTCCGTTAAACATGGGATGATTAGAAATAATATCGTAGCCAATCCCCGGATGTACCGTCAGGGGAACATTGTGTTTGGAGGCATTGGCCAGCACACAGGAGGATTTCCATGGATGCTGGATTTCGTGCCTTCCTTCAGCAAGATCATGCCGATCCATGGCCACTAATAGTTCTGCCCGTGCGGGGCTTAAAGGGTGGGCGGGTTCACTTCTCAGTTGGCTATCCAGTTCAGCTTTGGAGGGCAGGCTAAGGCCATCTTCAGCCACCATACGGCCGACACTCTGGCCAAAGCCCTCGCCATTGATTGCTCCAGCCAGTAGGGCCAGATGCAGGTAGCGCCCGGTTTCCTCCCAAGTGCCAAAGGTGCCGGTGGCAACATTGGAGCGTACACACTCGGTGGACTGACCGTGAAATCCCCATTCCCAGTCATGGATAACACCTGCGCCGTTGGTGGCCAGATGCGTGACCCAGCCTCCATTCATGAGTTCATCTAAAAGTAGATGCCCGCCATTCTTGATGAGATGGGCACCGTAGATATACATTATACTGGCACCAGCCTCGCGCGCGGCACGGATATCGGTTGCACACTGTGTAACGTGCTTCTGGTTGGATGAGGATAGGCTTGAGGGCTGGGAAGCAGGATCGATTAGGGTTTCCTCAATGGTAGCCATACTTTTACGTTGGGCTAGCGGATAGGTTTTGAGCTTGGAGAGATCGATGGGTTTCACGTCTATTTCATTAGCTTCGGATTTTTATTGATCATCTCCTTGGCCATTCTGATGGCCTTATTCTTTTGAGCATCGGTCATTTTACGAGCCAGAGATTCAACTTTTTCGTATACGAGATCCTCACTGCCAGAGATGTCATTAACAACTCCGTTGATTTCAGCTATGTGCATCCATGCATAGCCAGTTATAGGATCTTTAGGCACTCCTTCACCTCTGAAGTATGATAGCGCAAGAAAGGCTTGAGACGGGGCATTGCCTTGTTCGGCCGATTTACGCCACCACTTCGCGGATTCCTTAAAATCCTTCTTCACCTGATTACCAATGGAATACATCATTCCTAAGAAGTATTGCGCTTGAGTGTCTCCTTTTTTGGCTTTTTCCAGATGGCTTCTCGCCGCATCAGGGGAAAAGACTTCGCATGAAAGCATATCACTTAACATTGGCTCGCTGCCGTCAGGTTTTTTGAAAGACAGTTCCACCTTCAATCGAGAGGGCAGAGAGTTGGTTTCTGTCCATTCATCAATCCAATCACCAGCCGCCTCACTCCAGAACAAAAAAATACAAGTTTCGATTTCAGGGCCTAAAACCCAACGCTTTGGCTCGAGTTCCTCCGTGGCCTCCGCTTGCGGTATATGGAGGGGGCTTTGGGACATTACCAATCGCCGTTTATCACTTTCATCGTCTATGTAGAATGAAATCCATCTCATATTTTGATCGGCAACAGATTTATCCTTCGGAAAATCAGGCGGAACGCGGGAAACAAAAGTAACACCTGGATAATCAGGATATAAAGTGTCTGTGCTTATTGGGAAAAATTTATTGCTCTTTTCAAAGATTATGCCGCTTAAACCGGTTTTTAGGACATCAAAAGCCGCCTCATCCTTTGAGAACACGTTAGCCTTTTCTTTCCACTTTGCTGCTTGTGTTTTGTCTTGATCAACTCCTTCACCATTAAAATACATCTCAGAAAGGATGTCCTGAGCTTCAATATCTCCCTGCTCGGCCAATGCCTTGATCTCCTCAAAAAATTCCTCAGCTTCAGTCTTTTTCGCCGGTGGCACTGGCGATTCATTCTTGCTGCAGCCAATGAGAAATAAGCCGAAAGCTAATAATGTCAGGGTGATTTTCATTTGCCTATTACCAGGTTCAATAAAGTGTTAGAGTCACGATAGTCGGCAATGACTGCGTTCGCTCCAGTTTCGAGCAGGACGGCGCGTTTGTTTTCATCAACGCGACCGGATCCATTTTTATTTTCGTCACTGCATACCGCGATGGCAAGTCCGCCTAAGTTGCGGGCGGCTTCAATCTCAGCAGCTCCATCGCCAAACATAATAAACTCTTCGCCAGTGAAAGATTCCTCTGCCATTAATTTTTCGATCACGGCTTGTTTGGTGAAATTATTTGCATCAGTGTGGC
The DNA here is from genome assembly GCA_028343615.1 of Verrucomicrobiota bacterium. Lineage (GTDB taxonomy): Bacteria > Verrucomicrobiota > Verrucomicrobiia > Limisphaerales > UBA1100 > JACNJL01. The sequence goes on along the minus strand of JAOLZA010000051.1, from coordinate 5,242 downwards.
CATAGACGTGCCCATTGCAAAAGCCGGTGAGACCAAGCATCTCGGCTTCAGCTGTGATTTGGTCATGCGGATTCCCGCTCAAAATGATGATGTGCAATCCGCGTGCGGTGAGTAGCTCTAATAAGGCGCGGCCGCCGTGGACGATGAAGTCATCGGTCGTCGCCGTACCGTTGCGTAGTTGCGCGTAGCGTTCTTGGGCATTGGCGTTGAGCGGTTGCAGAAAGGACTCGAGCAATTCATTGGCATCCGCCTGGCCGCCGCGTTGGCGAATTTGCGCGGCCATTTCGTTGGTGAAAAGCGGGGTTGGGCGGCCGTTGAACCGAAACATTTCTCGAAATAAATGCGCGCGAATGTCGGCGGCGGTTTCGCCTTCGCGCAAGGGGAAGCGTGCGCCGATCACGGATTGCGCCACCTCGGTCCAACCGTGGCGGAGCCATGAAAGTGTGCCATCAAAATCGAACACCACGTGTGTGGCTCGCGGGCGAGGAGTAAAGCCGGGCAGCAGTTCAATGGGCAACGATTCCATGGCGGTCAGCACAGCGACAGTGAAATGGGATTTTGTAAAAAAAGCAATCCTGCGCGAATGAGACTTGCTTCGTGAGCGGGACTGCTCCCAAATGGGTCCTATGAATCGACGTCAATTTATCGCCGCCAGTGCGGCTGCTACTGTCAGTGCCTATGCTGAAACACCCAAGCCTTTGCGGTTGGGGCTGGACAATTTCGCCGTGCGGGCGATGGGCTGGAAGGCGGATGAGTTAGTGGATTATGCAGCTACGCTGAAATGCGATTCGCTGTTTATCACGGACTTGTTTGCTTTCGAAAGCTTCGCACCACGTTATTTACGTGAGGTCAAGAGGCATGCGGACGACAAAGGCATTCGGCTTTATGTCGGCTCATGGAGTTTGTGTTCGACTTCCGTGACGTTTAAAAAAGATTGGGGAACCGCGGCAGAGCATTTGGCGTTGGGAGTACGTGTGTGCAAAGCGTTGGGGTCGCCAGTGTTTCGCGTGGTTCTTGGCTCGCGCAAGGACCGGCTCACAGCGGGCGGCATTGAGGCGCGCATTGACGATATGGTAAAATTTCTCAAAGCCAACAAGTCGCGCGCCACCGATTCCGGAATTAAAATCGCAGTGGAAAATCACGCGGGCGATATGCACTCGTTGGAACTGGTCCGATTGGTCGAGGCTGCCGGTAAAGATTGGGTGGGTGTGAATTTGGATTCCGGCAATGCGGTGTGGACGTTGGAAGACCCGTTTGAAAACCTAAAAAACCTTGCGCCTTATACATTAACCAGCAGCTTGCGAGACACGATGGCTTGGCCGAGCGCTAATGGGTTCACCGCTGCGTGGCGCGCGATGGGGGAAGGTTTGGTGGATTGGAAAAAATATTTTTCACACTTTGGAAAAGTGTGCCCTGATGCGCCAGTTTGTATCGAGACGATTTCCGGATTTAATCACGAACTGAAAGTAAAGTCAGACGATTTTTGGAAAGCGTGGCCGAAAGGCAAGCCAATGGGCTACGCGCAATTTGAGATGTTCGCGAAAAGTGGCAAAGCAGTGGTGGCTTTCAAGCTGGCGGCGGGCGTGGATCGCAAAAAGGCGCAGCAGGTTTTTCAAAAAGGCGACATCGAGCGCAGTATTCGTTTTTGTCGTAAGCTGGGATTGGGGCGAGTTTAAGTGAGCGTGACGGTGAAAATTTGCGGCATCACCAGTGAGGCTGATGCGTTGGCGGCGGCGGAGGCGGGAGCGGATGCGATCGGATTGATGTTTTACGAGGGCAGCCCACGCCATGTTTCCATTGAGCAAGCGAAGGCAATTTCCGCCGTGTTGCCGCCGCATATTGTGCGGGTCGGCGTTTTTGTGAATGCGGCGGAGGTGATAATTTCAAGGGCTATTGCCGAGTGCACGCTGAATATTGCTCAGTTTCACGGCGACGAAACGCCGGAGGATTGTGGCCGATTTGCAATGATGACGATAAAGGCGTTTCGGATGAAGGGGCCAGAGACGCTAGGCGAAATGGAGGCGTTCCCGACAGATGGTTTTTTACTCGATGCGTATGTAAAGGATGAGCTTGGCGGCACTGGGGCTCGATTTAATTGGGATCTCGCTCTACGAGCGCAGGAGTTTGGTCGGCCAATTTTCTTGGCCGGTGGGCTCACGGCGGATAATGTGGCGGTGGCGGTGAAAAAGGTGCAGCCCTTCGCGGTTGATGTTTCAAGCGGAGTAGAAGCTGAGCCGGGCAAAAAGTGCGTGGATAAAATGCGCGCCTTTGTGGCCGCAGCCAAAGGCGCGTTGGGTTAATCGCTGTTCGGATTATGGAAAACCACCATCGCGCGGAAGCACGCACTGGACCCCTTGCCTTCCTGAACTACCGAAGCGCTGATGGCGTGCATTTTGTTTTCGCGGGCATAGCGATTTGCCGCCGTGGCAAGATCCTCGATTGAGTAGGCCACAAACCCGGCGCACTCTGTTTGATATGCGCCGGCGGTGAGCGCTGACATGAGGCTCGGGGTAATTTCATCGGAGGAGGTCATCACCGGTTCGTCCATAGGTGGCGGGGGGGTGGCTTCATGCTTCTTCGGAGTTGCGATTTTGGTGATGGTAAGAGGGTCATCAGTTCCGCACCCGCTGGCAAACAGAAAAGCCATTACCAACAGGAGAGCATCCTTTTTTTTATTAATACTCATCAAAACCTCCTCCGCCACCAATGACGCCCATCACTCCTATGGTGTATATAACAACCACCCAAAACACCACAAACAGAGCGGTTCGCCAAATTTTACCCCATGTTGTTATCTCGGGCGGAGCATCACGCCACAACTGAACAAGCCATAAATTATTCAACCATTTTCGCATTTGGTATTTATCACCCTACACCCCCAGGCCTCGATTCCAGCCCAAACTAATGGCGATCGAACCAGAAGCCGTGGGTAGCCTCACCGAAACGAATAAACCCGTGAGGTCGAGGACGATGTGTTTTTTCATAGTTGGATTCTTGTTTCGAGGATTGACGTTAATTTGACGTTAATTAATCCGGCCCGCGCGCGATGCCAAGTAAAGCAATCCCAACACATCCATCATTTGATTAATCATCATTCCCCTTTTCCCTCTCTCTCTTTTCATGTATTTCTTTCAACGCCGCAAACCCCGCTTTTTCTGCATCAATTTGTTCCTTCATTTTGCCTCGAACATGCCTATCCCACCATGCAGAACAAACAATTCTGTCATACATGAAATAACCCACAAGGAGCACCCAGAAAATCGCAACACCGAAACGCACCCAATTCCCCGTATCCTCGCCACTATGACCCCAAATCCAACCTGAGGGAAGGTCAGCAAAAAAAATATTTATGAAAATCAAAGCATCCATTCTTCCAATTCACATCTTACGCATTAACAAATTCATTGCCCCCGAAATTATGAGGACTTTTCCAACGTTCAATTCTTAATGAGCAACTTCGGATTCTTTTTAACCATCTCTTCAATCGATTCCTCTGCTTTTGTGATTTCATCCCTATACGGAGTCAGTCCGGCAACATAATGGCTGCGGAAACCTAAGGATATCATTTGTCCTGTTTATCATTCTTCTCTTTTTTGATCCAGCACAGGCCGAGCTAGTAGGCTGTCAATCACCGCCTCCATACGATTCATCGTGATACTACCACGCGACTGTGTGAAGTAGAGGACCATCAGGTCTTGAGCAGGCCAAGCCCATGCGTAAGTGCCGTCCGATCCGCTATGGCCAAAGACGACGACCTTACCATCTTTGTCGTAGAGATGCATGAGCTGACCGTACGACGATTCGAGACCGGCAAACCCGGTTGGCATCGTTGTCTTCGATACCGGCATGAGCATCCGTGCAATCGCAGCGTCGGATAATAGCCGTTGCCCATTCACGATACCACCGTCCATTACCATACCAAGAAAACGCGCGTAATCCACGGGTGTCGAATAGAAACTCTGCGCAAACATCGGAAATGAGAAGTACGGTTTACCATTCCAACGCCAAAATTGATTCCAGCGACCGCGACCACCGGCGTGTTTACCTGCAACGCGCTCGACACGCAAATCGCCTTCGCGCAGCAACGTGATTGTGTCGCGCATGCCAAGCTTCTCGAACAGCCGTTGCTCGATGAGAGTCTCGGCAGGCTTACCGTTGGCAACCTCGATGACTGCGCCGAGCGTGTCGACGTTGGCGTCAGCATACTGGTATCGTTCTCCCGGCGTGAAAAGCTGGGGGCCGTATTCACCCCAGTAGTTCGCAACCTGCTGGATATTGGTGTAGCTGGAGTAGTTCGACCAGAGCGTACCGGCCGATTTCATCGGAAAACCGCTTCGGTGCGTCAAAAGGTGTTCGATAGTCACGCCCCGCGACCGTTTGTTATCGAAAGAGTCGAGGTACTTCGCAACCGGATCCGTAAGCTTCAGGACTCCGTCCTCGATCAACATCTGTGCCACAGCGCCCGTCAACGGCTTTGTCATTGAGCGTATACTAAAGATTGTGTTTTTCACCAACGCCTTATCACCGCGGCGATCGTCGTGACCGAACACCTCGTGCATCACAGTACGCCGGTTCTTAATGATCAACAGCTCCGCACCGACAATCTCTTCCGCCTCCACGAATCCGGCGACAAGCTCGGACAGACGCTCGAGCACACCACTGGGAATTCCCTGGCTCTCGGGCGGTGCTTCTGGGAAAGAGTCTCCACCCAAATCGGACACCGGATTTTTCTTCGAAGATATTTGGCTGATTCGTTCGGGAGAGGTTTGGCAACCAATAGCAACAATAAGTGCCATCAAAGCTATGAAAGTTTGTTTCATTTGTGTAGGAATTATAAGGTGTGAATCACAAATGCTCACGTGAAAAAAATACGCCAAACGGAACGAAAATAGAGTGCGCTACTGGAAGGGCAAGAAAAGGGTGGAAATGGACGGATCGGCGAGGTTTGAACTCGCGACCTCCACACCCCCAGTTTGCGGGGCGCAGTCCCTTGTGGTTGCTTGTGGTCATTTTACTGGGGTTATGTTTAGAGGACGCACCACAAGTGGCCACAAAGTAGGGCGTTAAGTCGGGCAAAAAGTCGGGCAAAGGTTGTGCGGAGCTGGGCGCCATTTTACTTTTTGGCCGGGGCACGCCCGGTATGTTGCGGGTTTTGCCCGCGCATCGGCCACGGGCTTTGGGCGAGACCTTTGGAGCCGGTCTTGATGGCATAGAGCTTGTAGTCAACTGACCCGACGTAAAG
>JAOLZA010000050.1 GCA_028343615.1 Verrucomicrobiota bacterium | reverse complement strand
AAGATGATCTTTCTGAATCGTATATTTGGGGGCGAACAGGATGGAGCCATCACGGAGGCGAAAGGAATATTTAGGATTGGGACCAGCTGCGGAGTTAATCACCACGGCTACGGCGTCCCTTCCGCGCGTGAGCTTCTTTAGGCCAAACAAAATGGAGCTAATGGTGATTGTGTTGTCGTCAAGTCGGAGAAGTTTGCCTTTTGTGAAGGTTCCGTCCATGAGTAGCACACCAGCCGGCTTGTCGGTGAGCACGCGGGTTTCAAAGATGGAAAGGGGTCGAAGGAATATAGTCCCTACAATTTTGCGATCTAATTTTTTGTCCCCGTATTGAATATAATCACGGTCAATTGCCTTGACGGGCTGCGCTAAAAATGACCCGTCAGTCGTCGTGATCCCTTCGGAGGGGATGGCGGTATCGGCCGGTTGCCAGGTAGAAACTTGCGGATGAGAAGCCACAGCCATTTTCTGCCTTTCAATGCCCGGTCCAGACCATTCGAGGGTGAGGTGCTCCTTCCCTTCAATGTTTTTGACGGTGTTCAACTGCGCATACACAAGGCGAAATTGATGTTCGCCTCGCGTTAGCTTCATCTTTCCGTTTGGCTTAACGAGGCTGCTATTGATTTCGAGACGGGTGGTGGTGTCAGCAGAATAGTTGAATGTGTAATTCCCAGATTCCGTAACATTCAGTTTTGCGGTGTACACAAGTCCCATGCCCATTACGCGTAACTGCATATCTTTGAGGTCACCTTGAAAGTGATGGTCGTTACGATACTGGCCCACAAGGGAAGGCTGTTGATCGAATCCAACACTCAAACCTTCGGCCGGACGACGCAGAAGCATGCCGGGTGATTCGATTTTGGCCGCTTCACGGCCATCAATGGTGAGCACAAGGCTTAGGTCACGGCGAAGTTCAGCCATGATTTTTACAGGCCGATTCAGCGGGAAAGGTTCTTTATCGCGAGCAATGGTGAGCTCGCGATCAATACGTGTAACAAACTGCAAATGGCCACCTTGCAGATAGAGAGCAAATCCGCCCATGTTGCCACCCTGCGCAATGATCACACCATCGCCGGCGGCCTCCACAGTGGCGCGGATGGAAAATGGCCGACCTTCGATTGGCGGTGCGCTCCAACGGTCAAGCGTATTGCCATGTTGCAGGTTAAACACACGCCGGGCGCTATCGAGTTCCAGTGGACTGAGGTCGAGCCGATTGGTGGACATCAGGCCACTTTTGTCTATGGGTAATGTGTTGAAATCGGGAAAGCGATCCCAGTTGCCTTGATAAAGTTTGAAGGACACATCGCTCAGGCCTGATTTTGGTTCAGTCGCATCAAGAATGACCCGAACTATTCCGGCATTTTTTATGGTTTGGCCCGCCACCAACACATCGCCATTGGCGGCAAAGGACACCTCCCCTTCAAGAGTACGGCCATCGCGCATGAATACTTGATCCGCTGATATCGTAATACACAGTGTCATGCAGGCTATAGAGAATATCCCGAGGTTTTTCATCACAGTCAGCAGCAGAAGCCGCGTCTAGTCTAGATTTAGACCAGCCGCATTCAAGGATTCATTTGTCACAGCCGGGCCAAAAACGTTACCCTCCCTGTGTGCGAAGCGTTGTACTCATACTAATGTTGGTGACTCTAGGGATTTCTGCTGCCCCGCGACCGAATAACCAAAACGCAAAAAATGCCATCGAGGCGGCACTACGCAGCGCGGTGCGTAAACCCGGAGACATTGAGCTAACGGCAACAGACCGACTCAAGGTGGTGCGGCTCGGGCTGGCAGGCAAACAGATTTCCGACCTGACACCGTTGACTAATTTGCCAAACCTGAAACAGCTTTGGGTTCACAATAACCATCTCAAAGTATTAACGCCGGTGGCTCAGCTTAAAAATTTGGAGGCGTTGTACCTCGATAATAATCGGTTTACCGATCTCACTCCTCTCGCGCAATGCAGCAAACTTCGCACGTTGCATCTAAGTGGTAACCGTTTCACTGATGCGGGACCGTTGTCAAATCTGAAACAGTTGGAAACACTCAGCATGTGGCAGACTCAGATCACCAACGTGAATGCCGTGGCCAACCTCACGCGGTTACAGCGGTTGTTGATTTACGGCAACCGACTAACTGATGTAGGGCCACTATCGAACCTAAAGGAGTTGCGACAGTTGAATCTCTCCCGGAATCAATTGATGGATATCAATCCGCTGGTCGGTCTCACGAAGTTAGAGAGCCTTGAACTTGACCACAACAATTTCACAAACCTGACCTCATTGGCAGGCATGAAAGAGCTTCGTGTATTGAATCTGCAGAACAATCAGATCGTCGACCTCAAGCCGCTGGCCAGATTGACAAATCTCAAGGAATTGCACCTCAACAACAATAAGATTGTTGATCTCAAGCCACTCACAAATATGAAAGAGTTACGTTCACTGAACATAGACGGGAATCAGATCACTGATCTCAGTCCATTGGCGGAATTAATTTCATTAAGAGAATTATCGATCGTCAATAGCTCTCAGCTACATTTCCCGGAAGTTGCCCGCCTGCAGGATGCACTACCGAAAACGAATATTCACCACAACGCCACGCAAACGGAGATACAGTTTATCAATAAGACAAAGGATCCGATTGTGATCCGCTGGGTGGACTTCGGTGGGGAATTACAGACCTATCAGGATAATCTGTTACCTGAGAAAGGCTATTCCCAACGCACTTATATTGGCCATCAATGGGTGCTTTACGATAAGGCAGGCAAAGAACTGGGGCGCACCTTAGCTACCGGAAAGATTGCCGCTTGGGAAGTATACGCTACCGGTATCAAGGCGACGCCCGCCCGCAATTTACCGGTAAAGGTACGCGAGGAATAGCATCGAATACGGAATCGATCCTTATTCCCGATTCCCGCCCTATCAAATGAGAGGATAGTATGCATGGTGGAGCCATGGAAAATTCAATCCCATACCTTTGCATTACGAAGAAAGATTTGTGAGTGTTTTTTCTAAACTACCCTACAGTTTACAACAGTGTGGAGTGCTTTTGAACTGGGGCAAATAGGGGAGTCAGTTTTTCTTGGGCAAAGTGGCAATAAAATTGGAAAATCCGGACTTGGCCGATGCGATATTGGCGATGTGCCTTTGAATGTCTGGCTCTCGCAAATCGTGCCCCGCATCGTGCATCAGAGCAGCTAGCTGAGCGGCGACAGCTTGATCAAAAGGGCGGAGGGCTTCGAACAGGGCATCGATTTTGCGCTTGTGCCTTGAGAACAGCTGCTCTGCCTGCATACGCGGTGACGTATATTTTCCGTCGCCATTGCCATCAATGAAAATGGGGTTGGTTGCGCCCTGCAAGCGGGGGTTATGTTTCTTGGAGGTGGGTTGGTAGGATCTTGGGCTTTCCCAAAATGGCTCGGTAATGCCCGGACCGGTTGCTATAGCGACTAGGTATACATCATGGGCGGGACGCGGAATGCCCCATGTACAGTTCGTTTTCACGATAGCCGTGCTGGGTCTAATGGCTTGAGTGCGGATCAGGTATCCGTTGGCGTAAAGGTTCAACCGGTCGGCGCTTGCCCAGGAAGGGCCAAGTACCTGCACACTCACCTTGATCTCATCATTCTTTCCGGTGGCCAGATCACCCACCCGGAATCTGTCATCCACCTTCATCTTGACCAGCAATCCCATGCTGATGTATGCGCGCATTTCACGGAAGCTCTCGCACGCCTTGGCTAAGTCGACCATTTCGGGAGTGTTGTCGGGGCATTCAACATAGGTGCGAGCCTGCCCAAGGATAAAGCGGCTGACATCATGTGTATCGCTGGATCCGACTCCCGTGATGTTGTGGCCCCAGTTGAGCATTGCGAACCAGTCACGGTAAGGAGCCATAATGTCCGATTGCATCGCGGCAGAAGTTACCACCTCCATTGCGTCAAAACTGTATGGAGACCCATAAAGATTGCGTCCGGTCACAGGGTTGAAGTTTTCTGCCGCCATTGGACTAAAACCGCTGTGGATATTACGTGGATGATTTAACACCACCACTCGCACGCCCGGCGTGCTGCGTATCGTGGCCATCAGTTTTGTCCAGTCGCCTAGTTTATAGTTTGGCACGGGGCTATCGGGCGCGATGGGAAAGGCATTGAAGTGGCCCGTTTTTGTTGTCACTTCGTTACCAATTACACTGGTAAAAAATGCTGATGTGCCGGTGGTCTTTTGCAGGGGTCTGTAGTTTGCGTGGTGATTATGGTCGGTGGCCACAGCCAATTCAATGCCTTCGCCGGCGATCGTGTGCATGCGCTCTTTTTCGGTGGAGTCGCCATGGCCGCTACGGGTTAGCGTGTGGATGTGGGTGTCGGCAGCGATTAATCCGGGCGTAGGAACTTCCCGCCGGAGTTCCAGTTGAAGGTTTGTGAGTTTTTTTACAGAAATCTCAACCGTCTTTTTAGCCATACTGTACTCAAATCCTCGCGAGGCGAAGACAGTGTAGCTGCCCGGCAGTAGCCCGATGCTTACCTGACCATTGCTTACATAAATTACTCCTGGCCGATGGGCCAATCGTTGTTCAGATGCGGGATGTAGCGGGACTAAAACTCCGTTCTTATCGACAATGGTTATACGGCAAGGGAGAGGTTTGCCGCTGTCGGTATCCTTGATTTCCACGTTCAGTATATTTGAAAACAAGCGTTCAGGAGAAATCGATGACAGTTGGATTGGCCCCACCTCAATATCATCAGTTGCCTTAGGTGCAACGATTGAGAGCGTGTTTTCACCATCGCGTAATTTGTTCGGTGGCACGGTGATCTTATGCACTAGTTTGGAATCATTACTAAGCAGGCTTCCAATCCTCTGATTATTGAGGAGCACCGACCAGCGAAACTTCACCTGTCGTTGGCGAATCATCAGAGTCTGCGCAGTCTTATTCACTTCCGCATTGAACTTCACATCAAGGCGACGTCCGTGTGGCTTACTTTTCTCAAACTCTTCCCACTCAGGAAATCCGGGTGTGCCTAAGTGGTAAACTTTTGAATCTAGAATACGAATTGGGCTCGCCGCCTTTATGGTGAACAACAATGAGATCGTCGTCGCAATCACAGCTGCAAGATTTTTGCCGTATCGGGGAATGCTCATACGAGACACCCTACGCCTCACCGGCTCTGGTGTAAATGCTTTGGGGGGGGGGCTTTAAGTTGCCCCCAATATTTCCAGCACCTTCTCCTGCCTATTCCTCCAACCTATAGAATGGCCATCGGCTCGTGGAGAAGTGATACATCAAGGGCAGCAAATCCGAGCCGGTGGAATGGTATTTGGGCTTTCCATCGTTGCCGTTCAAGACAACGGCCAGGATAGATAGGGTTTTCCCCTTCATCATGTATCCCCCATCTTTTCGCCGAAGTGGCTTGGGTGCGCCGAGGCCGGCCCAAGGCAGGCGTATTTCGCCACTGAAACCGGTGTCGATATCACTTGGGTGGTTGACGGAGGAAGGGGTAAGATCAGTTTTCAGTTTTAAATGAATGGCCCGCTTAACGGTGAATTTTCCATCGTCCTCCACGAAGCGTTTGCGATGAAAGGTGATGTGATTGTAGGAGGGGTGCTCAATCTTTTTCAGTTCAGCGGCCGTTGGAAGCTCGATCCAAATATTGTTGAGTTGGTTTGAAGCATTGTGATGAATCTCCCAGAAGAATTGTTTACTGCCGAATGAAATAAAGAACTCGACCAAATCGAGATTATTCTCCGGGAGATATTCCGCGCTCTGCGGCCGGCGGTTTTTGGGCGGGCCTTCTTTCTTGCCCGTTCCGATCGCCACAATGCTGGAATCAATCACTTCGTAAGCGAGGTAGAGATAATGATCGTCCCAGGAGAACTTGGCGATGAGCGGGGGAGGGGATGTTTTTTTACCCGGGGCATCATGAGGATAAAATGCCCGGACAGGCGCCGCACTCTTCCAGCAAGCATCATCAAGCCGCCCGTCAACGACAGGTGCTTTCGCGGTGCGCTGAATGGGTTTGGATGCCGGAGCGGCAAAAGCAGAAAGCATCCCCACCACCACCGCTAATATCAAGAGAACCTGCTTCATACCCGCCACCCTACGCCTCACCGGCTCTGGTGTAAATGCTGTTGGGGGGAGGGCGCCTTTTGTAGAAAAAAACTGTGAGGGAAAATTAATTCATATGTAAAAGAGTAATATTAATACAGTCGCCTCCTACGTCTTGCTTCCCTAGGTTAAGGGCATGAAATGAATGGTGGAGCCATGGAGAGTCGAACTCCAGACCTTCGCGTTGCGAACGCGACGCTCTACCAACTGAGCTATGACCCCACGAAGGATGCCCTTCTGTACCGCCCTACCTGCCGTGCGTCGAGCGCAAAGGGTGGTTAGCGTTTGACGCGGTAGATACGGCCTTGCGGGCCGGAGATGACGGGTTCGAAAAATTGTGGGTCGTGCTGGCCAAGTAGAAACATTTGGATGTAATTGGATTCGTAGTAGGGCGTGCCCAGCAGATAGGCACCACCGTTTTCATTTGAAAAGACGATGTGATGATTGGCGGTTTGGATGTGAGGATTGTTAGCGGTGTTGAATCGCTGGATGAGGACGCGGCCGGGGCTATTCGGATCGGGGTTAACGATCTCAATGGACTTGAGAGGTAGTGCGGGGTAGCCGGCAACGATGTTGGCTTGTGGCACCAGGTGGTCTTTACCATTGTGATCTTTGAAGGCAAGATTTGGCAGGGCGAAAGTGTTCTCACCGCTTTGTAGGGAGAGGGTTTTGAGGTTGCAGTGAAGGCGCTTGCCATCGCGTGTTTCGATGGAGAAATAGGGCATCGAAATGCGGTTAAGGTTAGCGGGTGTGAGGGGCGGCTTGAATGCAGTTTTTTGGATGTAAAAAAATGCCTCCAAATCGCAGAAGGCGGTGGCTTCCATGGATTTACCATCGGGATGAATGCGGCCGACGGCGATGACTTTGGAATTTTTCCCCATGGGCTGCCAGGCGGTTTGCTCGTGAAAGGTGGATCGGTTGGAGGTGGGCTTGCCGGTGGCGAGGTCGCGTTCGCTGAATTGGTGCAACACAGGGAAAATAGGCATCATTTGCGCGGGCAGATAGAGGAATACTTCGCGCGTGCGGCCGGGGACCGGGTAACCTGGGTGCTTGAGGATTTCCAAAATCTCATTGGGCGACTGGGTGGCGGAACGAAAGATTTGTTCCACGGCGAGTGCTCCACCCCGGGGCGGGCCGTCTTGATGAAATGCTTCCACGGAGAGCCTTGCCAGATTGGCGGCGAGGGCCTGCGAATTTGAGTTAAAAATCTTGGCGATGATATAGTTGTCGTGGCTTTGGTTGTAAGGCGAGGTGAGCACGTTGCGGCCGGAGTACAGCCACACGGCGCTACCATAATCCCACCAGGTGAGCACGTAGTCGCCGGGCTTGGAAATTTTCCGCAGTTCGGCCAGTTGGGCTACTTCGGGTTCGCGTAGTACTGGCGGTCGCCCGCGGGCCAGAGCAAGATCATGCTCCAAAATAGGTCGGCCTAGCTCGCAGGCCACGGGCAAAGCGAGCAATCCCGCTACCACCCAAGCGGTGAACCAGCCTCGGTGTTTTTTAAAAAACTCAAAAAATGGCAGGCTGCCGAGCATGGCCTTGGGTTTATCGGGACTGACTCTGCGCGCAAGCTCCACCATCCCCAGTGGTATATAAGTAGCTCCCAGAGCCGCCAGGGGAACAGCGTGAATGGTGAATCGATGGCCGGCAATATGGGCTAAGTAAATTCCGATGCCCAGCAAGGGAACGCCAATAATAAATTCCGGGTGTAGAATAATCAAAAGCGTTAGGCCGATAAGTGCCAGCCAAAAGCCCCAGTCGGAGCCACTCACTCTCTTCGCGATGTTGGTTTCTGCGAGGTTTTCTTTCGTAGAAAAAAACGGGGTTGCTTTGACTTCAACAATGGTGTCTTTCACTTGCTGAAATTTCAACTCCGGCAGGGCTGGTGGCGCGTTTGGGTTGACCACCGGTTTACTGCCACTCCATTGCTCGAATTTCGCCTGCACGCCGGGCAGGTAACCGAGGGTTTGTTTCACCACATGCCAAGGGCCCCCGAGGTAAAGCATCAGTAAAACAAAAAACCCGGCGGCATACCGAATGGCATGGCTGATCTTATGGGATTTTTCAGGCGAGTGTTTCCGTTGCCGCATCAGCCAAGTCGCCCCGACCATAAGCGCCAAGCCAAGCAGTATTTTCCATGGGGCTTGGAAAAGCAAACTGCCGGGTGTCCAAATGCAAAACAAACCGCCCAGTGCCACGAGCAGTATCGCGTCCCACGTGAAGGTGTCATCGGCCTCGGGGCTCCACGGCAGTATTTGTTCGCGATGGAGCTTTTTCCAAATCATCAGCAATAACCGGTATCCGATGAAGCATATGCTCATGGCGATAACGACGGAGGCACCGGAGCCATAGGCGAAGGGATAAAACATCAAGGCCAGCGCGCCTGCCAAGAGCCAGCTTCGTGATTCCTCGCGGTGCGTCCGTAGCAGTAGATACAGCGCCATGGCTGGCCACGTGACGGCAAACATATCGGTATCAAAATACCCCGGCGTGGTGCGGCTGAAATAACTGGTGGCAGTTACTGCCAGCAGTCCGGCACAGAAACCCCATAGCGTGGAGCCATAAAGACGCCCAATTAATATCACCGGCACAACGATTAGCGGCGCGATGAGGATGGGCATCCACGTGGTGAGCATGGGCAGGCTCACACCAATTTTTACCAGCGCGGCGCCGAGCAAAGTGAGCAGGCCCTGATGATAAATATCGGCATGCTGCACCAGTTGATCCGGCTGGGCGGCCGTGCCTTGTTCGATGACAGAGGCATAGAAAAAACTGTCATGTGTGGTGAGCAGGTAGCCATCTTTCCATTTGTAATCCGCGTGCTCCGGCTTGTCAGCATTACGCACCCATTCGGCTCGCAACCACGCGCCCGCGCCCCACGCAATTAGGATTGCCAGTAGCAGCAATGTTCGGCTGGCCCAACGTTGTGGAGCTCTCGAGGAAGCATCCAGCTCTGCGTCAACCTTTTCCAGAGGCTCATTGATGACCTCCTCGCGCTCGACAGGTGCCGCCTGTTGAGTGGACGATTGTGCTACTCTCGTCTTTTCACTCTCCCTTTTCCGTTTGGAACGTCTGGCCATGGCAAACCGGCGGGCATCATGCGCGTGTCATGGTGTGGCGTCGACTCTCAGCTATTCACCATGGTGGTGGTGGATAACTTTCAGCTTTGGGGCTTCCCTGCATTGGGCGAGGTTGCGCATTATCGGGCAGGAGGAAACCCATCGTGGTTTGGTTACTTGGAGCTAAAGGAAATGCAATCCACCCCGTCCGATGCCGGCGAGCAGCAATCACATCCGTGGTACGTGGCTCACACGCGGCCGCGTTGCGAGAAAAAGCTCGTGGCGTGGTGCGGCCGCGCGGAGCACGCCAACGAACTGCCCACCTACGTCAGCGTGCGCAAATACCGAGGCAAGGAAGTGACCTTCCACAAACCGCTGTTTCCCGGCTACGTTTTTCTGCGTTTACCCACCGAAGGCAAGCGCGAGGTGATGCAAAGCGATTACGTGGCCAACTTGCTAGTGCCACCGGATCAAGCGGAATTTGAGGCACAATTGGCCGGCATTTTGCAGGCGCTCGAAACGATGGAGGATGTGTGGCTCGTGCCCAACATCGGCGTGGGCACGCGAGTGCTCATCCAGCGCGGCCCGCTCGCGGGACTTGAGGCGTGGGTGGAAGACCGCCACGGCCCGGCTACGGCATTGCTGCGGCTGGATTTCATCGGACAAGCCGCAGCGGTAAAAGTGTCGGTGGAAGATTTGGAACTGGTATAAAAAAGTGAAAATAGGGGTAAAAACCCCTTGCCAAAGGGGCTTTGTTTCAATAAATTTTGGCTGTTAAGTTTGTTCAATTTAAATTGAACAAACTGAAAAACAGATTGTTTTGAGCGGGTTGAGTTGCTTTAGGCTGCTTTTTTGGTGGCTTTTTGCGAATTGACCGGCGCGAAGCGTCCCTGAAAAGGCGGCTTCGCTTGGGCCTAATTAACGGAAAACCGGTTCTTTTCCCTTCAATATGGCGATTGCCGCACAGGAGATCCCCGAAGGAGCGAAGCTAAAGCCCCTGCCCCGCGTGCGGTTGGAGCTTGTGGATGTCTTCGGGCGCATGGCGCAGGCGTTGAGTTTTCCACGCTCGGTGGGTGAAATTTATGGGCTGCTGTATTTGGCGCCGAAACCGATGTCGGCACCGGAAATCAGTGAAGCACTTTCCATCAGCAAAGGCAGCGTGAGTACCGGCACGCGGCAATTGCTCACGCTGGGGTTCATCCGCAAAGTATGGCTGCAGGAGGAGCGTAAGGATTATTTCGAGGCTGTGCTGGAATTGGGCAATATGGTGCGCACGGCGTACGATCAAATTTTCAAAGTGCGTGCCCAAAACGCCGAGCGCCGGTTAACAGATGTCACCGATACGTTGGCCGATGAAAAGGCCGAGCTCAGCCCTGGGGAATACGCGCTCATCAAAGAACGCCTCGCGCGCCTCACCAAGTTGCAAAAACGCGCCAAGCAATTTATGCCGTTGCTCGAACGGCTTATTAAGTGACCGCCTACGAAAAACTCCAGCACGCGCTAAAGCGCCGCCCTCGCAAATGGCTCGTCACTGGCGCGGCGGGGTTCATTGGTTCGCACTTGATTGAAACTCTTTTGCGCCTCAACCAACGCGTGGTGGGGCTCGACAATTTCGCCACCGGCTGCGCGGCCAACCTAAATGATGTACGGGCCAATGTCACTGTCGCCCAACGCCGTGCCTTTCGTTTTATCGAAGGTGACATCACCAATGCAAAAGATTGCCAGCGTGCTTGTCGTGGTGTGGAATTGGTTTTGCACCAAGCCGCACTCGGTTCCGTGCCGCGTTCTTTTGCGGATCCACTGGGAACGCACGCGCCCAACACCACCGGTTTTCTCAACGTGCTGCAAGCCGCCCGCAAAGCAAAAGCGCAACGGGTGGTGTATGCTTCGAGTAGTTCGGTTTATGGCGACGTAAAATCTTCGCCAAAAGTGGAATCAATAACCGGCACGCTGCTCTCGCCCTATGCCGTTAGCAAAATGGTGGATGAATTGTACGCCCAAGTTTTCAGTAGCGGCTACGGGCAGGAATTGGTTGGGCTGCGATACTTTAATGTATTTGGCCCGCGACAAGATCCCGCCGGCGCGTATGCCGCCGTCATCCCGCGCTGGACGCAGAATTTGCTACTTAACCGGCCAACGGAAATTTATGGTGACGGCAAAACCAGTCGCGACTTTTGTTACGTGGCCAACGTCGTGCAAGCTAATCTTCTTGCCGCTACCGACAAAGCCGCGGTGGGTAACGTGTATAATGTGGCCGTCGGTACACGCGCCACGTTGAATGAATTGCACCGCCAATTACGCAAGCTTACCGGCAGTAAAACCAAACCCGTGTATCAAGAATTCCGCGCAGGCGACGTGCGGCATTCGCTCGCGAGCATCTGCGCCGCGACGCGCGACTTGGGCTACGCGCCTACGCACACGCTGGAGCAAGGCTTAGCGCTTACGGTTCCGTGGTTCGTTCGATAATTTTCGACTTATGAAAATCACAATTTATGGCGCTGGATACGTTGGCTTGGTCAGCGGCTCGTGCCTTGCGGATGTGGGCAACGAGGTGTTATGCGTGGACGTAAATGCCGAGCGCGTGGCGGCGTTGAATGAGGGCGAGATCCCCATTTTTGAGCCGGGACTTTCCGGTGTCATCAAGCGCAATGTCGAGACTGGGCGCTTGCGTTTCACGACCGATGCCGTGGAAGCGGTGGCACACGGAGAGTTGCAATTCGTAGCGGTGGGCACGCCGCCGGCGGCGGATGGCTCGGCGGATTTAAAGTATGTGCTCGAAGTCGCTCGCACAATCGGGCAGCACATGACGGATTTTCGCGTGGTGGTCAACAAATCCACCGTGCCCGTGGGCACCGCCGATCAAGTGAACGCGGCCATCGCCAATGAGCTCAAACAGCGCGGCAAAGAGATTCCATTTAGCGTGGCGTCCAACCCGGAATTTCTCAAGGAAGGCGATGCAGTCAGCGATTTCATGAAGCCCGATCGCATTGTGATTGGCACGAGTGAATCGCGAGCGGAAAATTTGTTGCGCGAATTGTACGCGCCCTTCAACCGTAATCACGACCGCGTGTTCGCGATGGATGTGCGATCCGCCGAGCTCACCAAATACGCCGCCAACGCGATGCTCGCCACCAAGATTAGTTTTATGAACGAGATGGCTAACATCGCTGAATGCGTCGACGCGGACATCGAGCAAGTTCGCCTCGGCATCGGCTCCGATTCGCGCATTGGTTATTCGTTCATCTATCCCGGTTGCGGTTACGGCGGTTCGTGTTTCCCGAAAGACGTGCGCGCCGTGGAGCAAACCGCCCGCGCCAATGGCTACGCCCCGCGCATCCTCCCTGCCGTGGATGCCGCCAATGAGGCGCAAAAGGAAGTGCTGTTTTCAAAAATAAAAAATCATTTCGGCGAGTCAGGCGAGTTACGCGACAAAATTATTGCCGTGTGGGGCTTGGCCTTCAAGCCCAACACCGATGACATGCGTGAAGCCTCCAGCCTCGTGCTCATCCGAGCGTTATTGGAAGCGGGCGCCACCGTGCGTGCGCACGATCCTGAATCCATGCCCGTGGCCCGCGCGATGGTTGGCGAAGGCGTGAAGTTTTGCGATGACCCGTACACTGCGTTGGAGGGCGCGGATGTGCTCGCAATTGTAACCGAATGGAAGACTTTCCGAAGTCCTGACTTTGCGCGCATCAAAACCGCGCTCGCCGAACCGGTTATTTTCGATGGCCGCAATCTTTATGACCCCGCCGTTGTGTCGGCCGCGGGCCTTGAATATCACGCCATTGGCCGCCCCGTGGCGAAGGCATCTGAATGAAAATTGGCATCATCGGTTTAGGCTACGTCGGATTGCCGTTAGTGATTCAATTCGTCAAATCTGGAGCGCAAGTGCTCGGCATTGACTTGGACGAAACCAAAGTCAACGCGCTCAACGCCGGCGAAAGTTACATCAAACACATCCCCAGCGCCGAGTTGCAGGTGCAACGCGCCGCCGGCAAAATTGAGGCCACAACCGATTACGCGCGCGTCAAGGAGCTTGATGCCGTGCTCATTTGCGTCCCCACGCCGCTGGACGACAAACGGGAGCCCGACCTTACCTATGTGCTCAACACCGCCCGCGCCATTGCGCTGCATTTACCAAAGGGCATCGTCGTCGTGCTCGAATCCACCACTTACCCCGGCACGACCGAAGACGAACTGCGCCCCATTCTCGAAACCGGTAGCGGCCTTAAAGCTGGCGCCGATTTTCATCTCGCCTATTCCCCCGAACGCGAAGACCCCGGTAACCTCGACAGCCAAGTCGCCAAAATCCCCAAAGTCATTGGCGGCTACACGCCCGCGTGCTTGGAAAAAGCAAAAGCCATTTACAGCATTGCAATTGAAACCCTCGTGTCCGTTTCCAGCTGCCGCGCCGCCGAAGCCACCAAGCTTTTGGAAAACATTTTCCGCTGTGTGAACATCGCTCTCGTGAACGAAATGAAAATTATTTACCACGAACTGGGCATCGATATTTGGGAAGTCATCGAAGCCGCTAAAACCAAGCCCTTCGGTTTTATGCCCTTCTACCCCGGCCCCGGCCTCGGCGGACACTGTATTCCCATCGACCCTTTTTACCTCAGCTGGAAAGCCAAACAACATGGCCGAGAAGCCCGCTTCATCGAACTTGCTGGCGAAGTAAATACCGCCATGCCTGGTTATGTAATCGAGCGATTAACATCAGCTTTAGCCGAACAGGAAAAACAGATTAAAGGCAGTCGCGTGCTCATCGTCGGCCTCGCCTACAAACCCAATGTGGAAGACGACCGCGAATCCCCCAGCTATGTGTTAATGGAAAAGCTTGAGGCGTTGGGAGCTGTTGTCGATTATCATGACCCTCACGTTCCGGTCATCCGGCCCAGTCGCGAGTACGGCCACTATGCCGGGCGCCAGTCCGTCCCGTGGACAGCAGAGGCCATGAGCCGATACGATGCCGCCCTAATCGCTACCGCTCACGATGCCGTGGGTCACAGTCAACTCGCCGAGTGGATCCCCTACGTAGTGGATACCCGAAACGCGTTGCCTGTCAAAATTAATTGCATTCGCGCATGATGATTTCTGAAATGACAAAAGCATCCTCATCATCACCGATGACGTGCGACCCACTGCGGAGCTCGACAATCGTTAAATCTTTCAACCTATGTTCAATTCATGCAAACCAGCGCCCGAGTGCTTTCATTATTAATACAAGAAACTCTTAAATCTATTCTAAAAAAAATCTTTTCATGAATTTTGTTTTCTGTGCATATAGGGGTTGGGCCTTAGAGCTCTATGAAAAACTTTCAAAAAAATACAAGAACACCACGCTAATCACATCACCAAAAAAACTATCAATAAAAACTATCAAAAAAATTAATCCTAATTTTATTTTTTTTCCCGATTGGTCATGGATGGTTCCGGTTGAAATCATTAATGAATACAAGTGCATCTGTTTCCATGAATCTCCATTACCAAAATTTAGGGGAGGCAGCCCATTGCAAAACCAAATTATTAGAGGGGTAAAAAAGACAAAAACTACTGCTTTTATTATGAGCGAAAATATTGACGAAGGTGATATTGTTCTGCAAAAAAATTTATCACTAGAAGGAGAGCTAACTGATATATTTTCTAGGATGGCAAAAAATGATTTTTTTATGATACAACAAATCCTGCAAGGAAAGTATACTCAACGTAAGCAAAAAGGCAAAAAAAGTTATTACAAAAGACGGCTTCCTGGGCAAAGTGAACTGAAGACGCTAAACCATCCAAAACAATATCTTTATAATTTCATACGAATGTTATCTGACCCTTACCCTAATGCGTTTATTAAAATTGGAACAAAGACAATTAGCTTTAAATCTGCAAAATTTGAAGACGATGAATTAAAAATTCAAGGTGAAATTAAATGAAAGCTTTAATTATAGTTGCCCATCCTGACGATGAAATTTTAGGAATGGGTGGTACGATAAAAAAATTAACTGATAAGAAGGTTAATGTTAAGATTGTTTTCATGGCTACAGGTATTTTTGCTAGACGTTCTGAAACATATTCAAATTCTGCTCGTTATGATATTGATAAAAAATTATCTACAAAAATGAATAAGCAGGTTAAATCTCTCAGAAATGATGTAAATAAAGCTATGAGTATTTTAGGTGTTAAAAATTTCCAATTTGAAAACTTTCCTGATAATGAAATGGATACGATTTCTAATTTGCAGATTACAAAAAAAATTGAAAACATAATATCTGAATTCAATCCTGATATTGTCTACACTCATAATCCTCATGATATCAATGTTGATCATAAAGCACTTTATCACGCAACACTTACTGCAACAAGACCTTCAAAAAAATCTAATATTAAAGAAGTCATTACTTTTGAAGTGCCATCTTCTACGGAGTGGGATTTCTCATCAAATTTTTCTCCTAACATTTTTGTAGATATCTCAAAAGAATTACCTGTAAAACTTAAGGCAATGAAAGCTTACAAAAATGAAATCCATGATTTTCCTCATCCACGTTCAATAACAGCATTAGATTCAATTGCAAAGAGATGGGGCTCTGTGTCTGGATTTCAAGCAGCTGAAGCTTTTACTTTGGTGCGTAAATTACAAAAAACTGTTTAGTTCTTTTTTTTGAAATATTTTTTACATTATCTGAAGAATATGATTCTAAATGTTTAATTTTTTTAATTCCTGTGTATTCTTTTTGATCAATTGATTCTTTTACCATGCACATGTTGTTGTGCTCCCAAGTATTTCTAATCTCATCACGGTTGATTAATGTCTCATGTGATTTTTCTCCTGATCCTATTCCAATGATTTCTTGACCTGTGTTACCTAATAATTCTTTTGCAACATCTGCTACATCTTGAAGTGAATATGCTCTCAATTTTGGAACAAAAAACTTCTGAACTATTGCCTGATTTGGTTGCATCCAAAATTAATTCCATTCGCGCCTGATGATTTCTGAAATGATCAATGACAAAAGCATCCTCATCACCGGCGGCACCGGCTCATTCGGCCACGCCTTCGTGCGTACCTGCTTGGAGCGTTTTCAGGCTCGTAAGCTCATTGTCTTTTCCCGCGACGAACTCAAACAATACGAGATGGCACAGGAATTCCCCGAGACCAAGCACGATTGCATGCGCTATTTCCTTGGTGACGTGCGCGATGTGGATCGGCTGGAAATGGCCTTGCGGGGCGTCGATATTGTCATTCATGCTGCTGCCTTAAAACAAGTGCCCGCCGCAGAATACAATCCCTTCGAGTGCATTCGCACCAACGTGCACGGTGCGGAAAACATCGTGCAAGCCGCCAGCCGCGTGGGCGTGCCCAAGGTCATTGCCCTCTCCACCGACAAAGCCGCCAACCCCATCAACCTCTACGGTGCCAGCAAGCTTGCCTCGGATAAGATTTTTGTGGCCGCAAATAATATGAGCGCTGAGCGCGCTCACTTTTCCGTGGTGCGTTATGGTAACGTCATCGGTTCACGCGGTAGCGTGGTACCGTTTTTCAAAAAACTCATCGCGAATGGCGCGACTAAACTGCCCATCACTGATCCGCGCATGACGCGCTTTTGGATCACAATCGAACACGGAGTGGAGTTCGTTTTATCATCACTGGAGATGATGCAGGGCGGCGAGATTTTTGTTCCGAAAATTCCGAGCATGAAAATCACCGACCTCGCAAACGTGATGGCGCCAGATTTGCCCCACGAAACCGTAGGCATTCGCCCTGGCGAAAAACTGCACGAGACGATGATCACCACCGATGACGCGCGATCCACTGTGGAACTTGACGATCGTTACATCATTCAACCTATGTTCAATTCATGGAAACCGCAGCACTACCTTGATGTCGGAGGCAAGCCGGCACCCGAGGACTTTCATTATTCCAGCGACACCAACCCCGATTGGCTCAACGAAGAGAGCATGGCCAAATTGCTGGCCAACTGACGAGTGAGCAACGTCATACCATACGGCCGCCACTGCATTGAGGAGGACGACATCGCCGCCGTGGCCGCCGTGCTGCGCAGTGAACACCTTACTGGCGGACCGGTGGTGGAAGAATTTGAAACCGCATTCGCAAAACGCGTGGGCGCGCGTCATGCCGTTGCCGTATCCAGCGGCACCGCCGGGCTACACTTGGCCTCGCTCGCGCTTGGCTTGGGCACGGGCATGCTCGTGATTGTGCCCACCCTCACCTTTCTGGCCACCGCCAACGCCCCCACCTACACCGGTGCCAAGGTGGTGTTTGCCGATGTGGATCCAGGCACCGGCCTTTTGGGCCCAAGCGAATTGGAAGAGGCGCTCGAACGCGCCGATGGCGAGGTTAAGGCCGTGTTTCCCGTGCACCTCAACGGCCAATCTGTCGATATGGAGGCCCTCAAAAAAATTTGTGACTCACGCGGCATCCGTATTATTGAGGACGCCAGTCACGCGCTCGGCGGCGAATACCGCACCGTTGATGGCCAATGGCATTCGGTAGGCTCCTGCGAGCACAGCGACATGGTCGTCTTCTCCATGCACCCTGTCAAAAATATTGCTATGGGCGAAGGGGGTATGGTGACCACGAACGACGATCAACTTGCTCAAACCCTCCGCCGACTCCGCAATCACGGCATGATTCGTGAACCTGAGGCATTTCAGAACCACGAAGCCGCCTTCGATGATGAAGGCAACCCCAACCCGTGGTACTACGAAATGCAGGAGTTAGGCTACAACTACCGCACCAGCGCCATCCA
>JAOLZA010000005.1 GCA_028343615.1 Verrucomicrobiota bacterium | reverse complement strand
CTATAATAAAACGGACGAGGGTTGAGGCTGTTGATGCGCTTCCACGAGTCGCCACCATCTTCGCTGCGATAAATGCCGCCCGTTTCGTTCCCCACCGCACCCTGCTCTTTCATCGCATTGGCGCGCTGTCCGCCGAGGTAGCTGGTGAAGGGACGGTTCGTGTCGCCT
Source organism: Verrucomicrobiota bacterium (assembly GCA_028343615.1). Taxonomy (GTDB): domain Bacteria; phylum Verrucomicrobiota; class Verrucomicrobiia; order Limisphaerales; family UBA1100; genus JACNJL01. Next base: position 72,935 of record JAOLZA010000005.1, on the reverse strand, counting down.
CCGCGTTTTGCAAAAGTGAGTTCAAGTTCAAGCTCTTCCTCGTCGCGCTTGAGTTTGACCTTCACTTTGTCCTTCGGTTTGTGGGCGCGAATGGCGACAATGAGGTCGTTGTAGCTTTTCACTTCTTTTTCGCCCATTTGCAAAATGAGATCGCCGGCTTTGATACCCGCCTTGGCCGAGGGACCGTCTTTACTCACTCCTTGAATGATCGCCTCCTTCACGCGATTGCCGCCGTTGATGCCCATGAACGCCGCGGCAGGGCCGGCGCCAATTTTATCAGTCTCGATGACGGCGTAAACAATATCGGGATTTTTTTCGTAATACGAAATGCCCACCCGCCCAAGCGGCCTTGTGGGGAGACCCTTCTTCAACTTCTTCCAATTCACGCCACCGTCAGTAGTTTTGTAAATACCACTGCCGGGGCCCCAACGCTTTGCAGGGTCGTTGCTATCGAATCCGTCTCGCTCCCGTTCGTACATTGCCACGATGAGCGTGTCGGGATTTGTCGGATGCATCTTCACTTCCACACAGCCGGTTTTGTCATCGACGTGCAGAACTTTCTTCCACGTTTTGCCGCCATCGGTGGTTTTGTACAAACCGCGTTCCTCATTCGGTCCCCACAGACGGCCCAACGCACCCACGTAGACAATGTCCGGATTCTTCGGATGAATCGCAATACGACCGATTTGAAATGATTTTTTCAGGCCCATATTGGTCCAAGTTTTGCCGGCGTCGGTGCTTTTATAAACGCCATCACCCCAGCTCACTGAATTGCGCGCGTTATGTTCGCCGGTACCCACCCAGATAATTTTCGGATCACTACGCGACACCGCCACATCGCCAATGGAGACTGCGGATTGCTTTTCAAAAACCGGCGTGAAGGTCGTCCCATTGTTGGTAGTCTTGAACAGCCCACCCGAAGCGGTCGCTAAATAGAAAGTAAACGGATCGTCCGGCAACACCTCCAAATCCACGATGCGCCCGCCCATACTCGCTGGGCCGATGGAGCGCCATTGCATTTGCGACACCCACGCGTCGTCAAATTTTATCGGCGCAAGCACCTCCGGAGCATCGGTTTTATTTTCATCCTGCGCCATCGTGGCACAGGCCAACATCGGCAGCATCAGCCATGCTTTACTTTGCATGCGGCAAGTGTAGCATCCAACTTCAACGGGGCAAAATTAAAAAGAGCCATATTCGCCCCCCGCCTCGCGCTAAAATGAGCGACCGACTACAAAAATATATTGCAATCATTTTTGGGATTGCAACCTTGACGATTGTGGTGTGGACACAGCGCGAAGCGATCCAAGAATTGGTCAAGCCCGACACTCCCATAAAGCAATCCAACGATTCGGGCGAACGCGTGGAGCAACTGCTTGCGCGTGGGGAGGTGTTGGCTCGGCAACACTGCGTCACATGCCACACGCTGCCAACGCCGGGAATGCTCGACCACGACGCGTGGGATGTAACCCTAACCCGAATGTTACCCTGGGTGGGATTGGTGCCACCCGACACGGGCCTGACTAACACCAATGGCTTTGAGCGCGTATTGGCCACCGGCTTGTATCCGCCCAAGCCCTTGATGTCTGATCAGGACTGGGATCTGATTCGGAATTATTACCTAACCAAAGCCCCGCGTGATTTACAGCAGCCGAAAGGTGTGGAGTTTGTCGGCTCACAAAACACGTTCGCAGCGGTAACCCCCGACACGCCATTTGATGCAAGCTGCATCGCGGTTCGGGTTGAACCAAAAACCGGTGGCGTGTGGGCAACGCATGATTCCACAAGAAAGGTTTACCGGATGACACCCGAGTTGAACTGGCAAAACCCACCACTGAAGCTGGGCGGTTCGCCTGTGGAAATGCGGTTCACATCCGGCGGCATGGTGGGAGCATTGATCGGGAGTTTCATGCCTTCCTTTGAGAGAACCGGCGCGCTAGTGCGTTGGAATGATGGTAACCTGGAAACCTTAGCCACAAAGCTTCACCGACCCACCGATGTGTTGCCCGTGGACTTAAATGGGGACGGTCGAGAAGATCTGGTAGTATGCGAATACGGCCATTTCACGGGCAGAGTGTTTTGGCTGGAAAACAAGGGCGACACCTTCAAACACCACACACTGCTCGAAATGCCCGGTTGCCTAAATGCGGCTAGTGCAGATTTCAACGGCGATCAACGTCCGGACTTGGTTATCCTTACCGGACAAGCACGCGAGGCGGTTTATCTTCTACTCAACCTTGGCGACAACCAGTTTACACCCCATATGTTGCTGGCACGCCAGCCGATGTGGGGGCACTCCCATATTGAAGTTGCTGACTTTAATAACGATAAGCACCCCGACCTCCTCATCACCAACGGGGACAACGGCGAACTCGACCCCGCCCTTCCGCGCCCTTATCATGGGGTGCGTGTGCATTTGAACGATGGGGGAAACAACTTCACGAAGGAACTGTTTTTTTCACAGCCCGGCGCATACAAAGCCCTTGCGCGCGACTTCGATCAGGATGGCGACCTGGACATTGCCTCTATCGCATATTTCGCGGATTACAAACTGAATCCCAAAGCAGGATTTATCTATTTGCGACAGGACAAATCCCTACAATTTTCCGCCCACACTCTGCCTGAAGCCGACCGCGGGCGATGGGTTACGCTGGACGCCGGTGATTATGACCGCGATCAGGATATCGACCTTGTTCTCGGAGCATACAACATGCCTCAACGGCAAATTCCAGACGCCCTTAAGAAACGCTGGGCCAAAAAACCAACCCCCATTTTGATCCTGAAAAATCTTACGAAATAGACCGCATATGACGCATCTTGCCATTACTTATGGATTTATGGTGCGCGATATTTTCGCCGATAGGCAAGTGGTGTCATGCCGACGACTTTCTTGAAACGTTTCGTACAGTGGCTTTGATCGTAAAAGCCAGAACTCATTGCAATCTCTCCGATAGACTGATCGGTTGCTGTGAGCAGTCGTTGAACTTCCTGTACGCGAAGCGAAAGAACATACTCCATAGGCGACAAGCGGAGGAGCTGGCGGAACCGTCGATTAAAATGCGGTACAGAAATCCCAGCGATCTTTGCCAATCGTTCGACGGTGATCTCATCAACGAAGTGCGTTTCGATAAAATTCATGACGCGCTGCAATTCCAAAAATCGATTATGCCGAGCTCCGGTGGCTGAGATGGGGAGCATCAAGCCGATGAGCCCTATAACCTTCCCTTTCACGCCAAAGAGCGGTGCCTTATTGGAAAGAAACCAGCGAGGTGTACCGCGAATATGCGGCACCAGCCAAACTTCGTTTATCACCGGCTTCGTTGATTCCATAACAAGCCGGTCTTCATCCGCGTAGGCGTCCGCCAACAAGGCGGGGAAAAAATCACGATTGCGCCGGCCAATTAATTCCTCTTCCCGAGTCAGCCCATAGTTTTCCAACGTAACTTCATTGACGTACACATAACGACTTTTGAAATCTTTTATAAATAAGGATGCTTCAGGGACTTGAGCCATGATGTTAACCATCGGTTCAATCGCAGGATTAAGGGCAAAAAAACGCGCTTGAAACGAGCGCACGAGATCAACATCCATATGATCGTATTATACCAAAATGAACCCAGATTTTACAAGACGTGAAAAAGCTCCAGTGATACATTTCGGTCTGTGAGCACGACTGAATATGCATTAGCATCACGTTGTCTGATGAGTTGAACTACAAACCGATGATTAAATCTTTCTTGATATTCTTGGGCGTCTTTGCTGTGAATTCTGCAATATCCGCCGCTGAAACGGTCGCGGGACCGAAACCGGTAAGCTACTTCGAGCAAATCCGCCCCATTCTGCAGGCCAATTGTCAGGGCTGCCATCAACCAGCCAAGGCCAAGGGCGGTTATGTGATGACGGATTTTGCTGGCCTTTTAAAGGGAGGTGATCATGAAGGCGTGGCGGTCGTGCCAGGCAAGCCGATGGACAGTGCGATGCTGACACTGATTGCTCCCGACAAAGACGGCGAAACGGAAATGCCCAAGGATAAAGAGCCGCTGCACAGCGCCGAAATCGAACTGATCACAAAATGGATAGCCGAAGGCGCGAAGAACGACACTCCCGCCAGCGCGCAGCGCAAAGTCGATGCTGAGCATCCGCCGGTGTACACGCTGCCGCCGGTTATCACTTCACTGGATTATTCGCCCGACGGCACACTGCTCGCCGTGGCGGGTTTTCACGAAGTGCTGCTACACAAGGCCGATGGTTCCGGTTTGGTGGCGAGGTTAATCGGATTGAGCGAGCGGATTGAGAGTGTCCGCTTTTCGCCCGATGGAAAATTTCTTGCGGTTACCGGCGGCAATCCCGCGCGGCGGGGCGAAGTACAGGTTTGGGACGTTGCCAAGCGCAAGCTCGCGCTCTCGCATTCCACCACCTTCGACACCATCTACGGCGCCAGCTGGTCGCCCGATGGCAAGGCAATCGCCTTCGGCTGTGCAGACAACACCGTCCGGGCCATCAACGCCAAAACTGGCGAACAAATTTTCTACCAAGGCGCACACAACGATTGGGTGCTCGGAACGGTGTTCGATGTGAAAGGCGAAAACCTCATCTCCGCCGCACGGGATATGACCGCCAAACTCACGGTTTTTAAATCCTCGCGTTTCGTCGACAACATTACCTCTATCACGCCCAAGGCGCTCAAGGGCGGCATCGCCTCCATCGCACGACATCCCACGCGCGAGAACATCCTCGTGGGCGGTGCGGATGGTGCCCCGCAGATTTACCGCATCTTCCGCCAAACTAAACGCGTGATTGGCGACAATGCCAATCTCATCCGCAAATTCCCCGATATGCCCGGCCGCATTTTCAGCGTGCGCTACTCCGAAGACGGCAACGTATTCGCCGCCGGCAGCGCCCTTGATGGGCACGGACAGGTAACTGTGTATTCGGCCCAGTTACCCGACAAAATTCCCGCCGACATCAAAGCCATCCAAGTCAAACGTGTGCAACAGCGCAAACCGGCAGAAATCATCAAGCTCGATAAATTCCACAACGACGGCGTAAAACAAATCGCCAAGCTCGATATTCCTGCCAGCGGGATTTACGCACTGGCGTTTAGTCCCGACGGCAAAACCCTCGCCGCCGCGGGCAGTGACGGACACATTCGTTTTCTAAATGCCGCCGACGGCAAGGAATTGAAAAAAATCGTGCCCGTCACCCTGAGCAAACCCACCGCCAGCTCCGCCGTTGCCACCGCGGACGGAATGAATACAGCGGAGAGCGTCGCCGAGTCACTCCCCAAAGGTGCTAAGGTTGCCAGCTTAAACATTGAGCCCGCGAATATTTCGCTAACGGGCGCAAGCGATTACACGCAAGTGCTCGTGACCGCCAAATTGAGCGACGGAACGCAAGTAGATGTCACGCGCATCGCCAAGCTCACCCTAACCGGTGCCGTAGCCACGGCCAACGCGCGCGGGCAAGTAAAGCCCGCCAAGGATGGTGCGGGCCAATTCATCGCGGAATTGGGCGGGCAAAAAACTTCCGCCAAAGTGACCGTGAATGGCATTGGCTCAAAGCGGCAAATTGATTATGTGCGCGATGTGATGCCGGTGCTTTCCAAACTCGGCTGCAACGCGGGCACGTGCCATGGAGCAAAGGATGGCAAGAATGGATTTAAACTTTCGCTGCGCGGTTACGATCCGCTTTACGATGTGCGGGCGTTCACGGATGAGCTGGCCAGCCGCCGCGTGAACATCGCCTCGCCGGCGGATAGCTTGATGCTGCTCAAAGCCACCGCTGCCGTGCCGCACGAAGGCGGGCAAGTCACAAAACCGGGAGACAAGTATTATACCATTCTGCACGAATGGATAGCCACCGGCGCGAAGCTGAACCTCAAGTCGGAGCGCGTGGCATCAATTGAGATGTCACCGCAAAAGCCGGTCATCCAATCCATCGGCGGCCGTCAACAAATGCGCGTGCTGGCCACGTACACGAATGGCGAAAAACGCGATGTCACCGCCGAGGCCTTCATTTCCAGCAGCAACCAAGACGTGGCCGATGCCGACAAGGGCGGGCTCGTCACCGTGCTGAGGCGCGGCGAGGCGGCTGTGCTGGCGCGCTTCGAGGGCGCGTATGCTGCCACCACGGTGACCGCGATGGGCGATCGCTCGGGCTTTGTTTGGAAACAACCGGAGACATGGAGTGAGATCGATAAGCTCACCGCCGCCAAATGGCAACGGATGAAAATTTCCCCCTCGGGCCTGTGCAGCGATGCGGACTTTCTGAGACGCGTGTATCTCGATCTCACCGGCTTGCCGCCCAGCGCGGATGGGGTTGAAAAGTTTCTCGCCGACAAACGCGACACCCGCATCAAACGTACGGAGCTCATCGACCAACTCGTCGGCAGCGACGCGTACGTAGATCATTGGGCCAACAAGTGGTCGGATCTGCTGCAGGTAAACCGCAAGTTCCTCGGCGCGGAAGGCGCGAAATCGTTCCGCGATTGGATTCGTAACGAGGTAAAAACCAACACGCCGTACAATGAATTCGCCCGCAAAATTCTCACCGCGAGCGGGTCGAACAAAACCAATCCGGCTGCAAGCTATTATAAAATTCTACGCAAGCCCGATGCCATTATGGAAAACACCACGCACTTGTGGTTGGCCACGCGGTTTAATTGCAACAAATGCCACGACCATCCTTTCGAACGTTGGACGCAGGATCAATATTACGAAACCGCCGCCTTCTTCGCGCAAGTAGGCCTCAAAAATGACGCTAAGGCCAGCGGCAAAAAAACCGTCGGCGGCACTGCCGTGGAAGGCAAGAAACCGCTCTTCGAGGAAATTTTTGACAAGCCTAACGGCGATATTAAACATGACCGCACCGGCGCTGTCACCGCGCCGAAGTTCCCCTTCGTGGCGAAATTTGAGAAAAAAGAAAAGGCCACACGCCGCGAAGAATTAGCCGCGTGGATCACCAGTCCCGATAACCGCTATTTCGCCCGCAGCTACGTCAATCGACTTTGGGGCTACCTGCTTGGCGTAGGTATTATCGAGCCGTTGGACGACATCCGCGCAGGCAATCCCGCCTCCAATCCTGAACTGCTAGACTTGCTCACGGCGGAATTCATCAATAGCAAGTTCAACGTGCAACACGTCGTGAAACTCATTTGCAAAAGCCGCACCTATCAACTCGCTATTGGCACCAACAAATGGAACGAAGATGACGGCATCAACTACTCTCACGCCCTGCCCCGTCGGCTTCCGGCAGAGGTGTTGTACGACGCGATTTATTTTGCGACCGGCACCCAATCAAAATTTCCCGGCGTGCCTGCTGGCACTCGCGCCGCTGGTTTGCCTGACGCGGGAGTGAAACTGCCCGATGGATTTCTTGGCACTCTCGGACGGCCCTCACGTGAAAGCGCCTGCGAATGCGAGCGCATCAACGGCCTGCAGCTCGGCCCCGTGATGGCGCTCATCACCGGCCCCACAGTAGATGCCGCGCTCACCGCGCCCGACAACGCCATCACCAAACTAGTGCAGGACCAACCTGATGATGCTCAACTCGTCAATGGGCTATACCTCCGCATCCTCAACCGGCCTGCGCGCAAGGCGGAGATCACCAAAGCCGTGGCACTGCTCAATTCCATTGAGCCCGAACATCAGGCGTTGCTGAAGGAAATGGCTACATACGAAAAAGAGTTAAAACCGATTACCCAAAAACGAGAAGCTATGCGGCAAACCAACATCGACGAAGCCAAAGCCAAGCTCGCCGCATACGAAAAGGAAATTGCCCCGCGCGAGAAGAAACTCAACGACGAACAAAAAGCCCGCGTCGCCGCCGCCGAGAAAGCATTAAAAGAACACCAAACCAAACTGGACAAACAATACACCGCATGGCTTTCCAACCCCGCCAGCAAAACAATGTGGGAGACGCTTGAGTTTATCGAATTAAAATCCAAAATTGGTACCACGCTGGCCAATGAAAAGGACGGTGTTATTTTCGCCAGCGGCAAGAATGGCAAGGACACTTTCACGCTAATCACCGAGACCAACGCGAAAGGTCTCACCGGACTACGACTGGAAGCATTGCCGGACAAACGCCTGCCCAAGGGTGGACCTGGACGCGCGCCGAATGATGGCAATTTTGTACTCACTGAACTGGAACTTTTCTGGACTCCCAAGGACAAACCAGATGAACGCAAACCGCTCAAGCTCGAAAAAGCCAAGGCCGATTTCAGCCAAGGTAACTATGCTGTGGCCACCGCCATCGACGGCAAACTCGCCGGTGCCTCCAACGGGTGGGCTATTGCACCGCAAATGAACAAGCCGCATACAGCGTCATTCGAAATCAAGGATACCCCCAATGAGGGTCCAATTCTGCTGACATTCGTGATGAAACAAGAGTTCCAAGGCAACAACTGGCAACTTGGGAAATTCCGTTGGTCCATCACCCGCAGTAAAAAACCCGTTGATTTCGGGCATCCGAAAAACATTGCCGACCTCCTTGCGCTAGCTACCGATAAGCGTGACGCTAAACAAAAGAAAACAATCAAAGATTATTACAACAAACAGGACGCCCAGTTGCCGAATCTCACCAAAGCAGTGGCCGATTCCAAAAAGCCGCGGCCCATCGACCCCAAACTCAAGGGATTCCAAGATGTACTCGTTCGCGCTCAAGCGCCCTTACTCATCGACCCCAAGCTGAGTACCCTTAAACGTGCCGTCGGCCTCAGCACCAAACAACTCCCCAACAAACGCCTCATCGGTGCCCAAGACATCGCCTGGGCCCTCATCAACAGCCCGGCATTTTTATTTAATCACTAGCACTCGACAAAACCCAAAAAACCGTTACTCTCAAAACAATCGAAGGAACAAACGATGATTAGAATACCCGGACAACGCGGAAAAGATTTATGCGACTCTCACCTCGGCATGACCCGGCGCGATGTGCTACGCGTAGGCGGCTCAGGCATGCTCGGACTTACGCTTGGCGGGATGTTCGAAATGCAAGCGCAAGCCGCCAAGGCCAAAAAAGGTGGGGGGGCCGGCTGGGGCAAGGCGAAGAGTGTGATCCTGATGTATCTGCAGGGCGGCCCGAGCCATCTCGATTTGTGGGACCCCAAGCCCAACGCGCCCACCAATGTGAAGAGCGTGTTTGCGCCGATCAAGACGAAGATTCCCGGTGTGAATTTTACCGAACTACTGCCCAACCTCGCCAAGGTGAACGACAAATTCACGATGATGCGTTCGGTGAGTTACACACCCAACGGATTGTTCAATCACACGGCGGCCATTTACCAAATGATGACCGGTTACACGACCGACAAAGTGAGCCCGTCCGGCCAACTTGAGCCGCCCAGTCCGAAAGATTTCCCTAACTTCGGTTCCAACATCACTCGCCTACAACCACAGGAAGAACCGATGCTGCCCTTCGTGATGCTGCCGCGCCCCTTGCAGGAAAGTAACGTGATTGGTAAAGGTGGCTCCGCCGGGTTCCTCGGCAAGGCATACGATCCTTACACACTGTATCCCGCCGGTGGTGATATGGATATGAGCAAGATGGACAGAATAAAAATCGATGACCTTAAGATGCGCCCCGAGGTATTCAGCCATCGCTTGCGCCGCCGCGCCCGCCTTCGCGATTCCATTAACGAAGCGATGCCAGATATCGATAAGGCCGTGGCGAAATTCAATCTCAACGAATATTACGACCAAGCGCTCAACCTCATTGTCAGCGGTCGCGCCCGCAACGCGTTTGATCTCAAACAGGAGAAAGACAAAACCCGCGACCTCTACGGTCGCAACACCTTTGGCCAAAGTTGCCTGCTCGCTCGCCGCCTTGTGGAAGCCGGCACACGCGTGGTGGAAGTCGTCTGGCCCAAAGTCGCCAACAGCGACAACCACTCGTGGGACGTGCACCAAGGCCTCGAGGCGCGCATGAAAAATCAATCAGCTCCCATGCTTGACCAAGGCCTCAGCGGACTGTTGACCGATATGGATGAGCGCGGCTTGCTTGATGAAACGCTCGTGCTATGCGTCGGTGAATTTGGCCGCAGCCCACAGAAAGGCCTTTCCACCAGCGGCAATAACAACAGTGCCACCGGGCGCGACCACTGGCCTTACTGCTATACCGGCGTCATCGCCGGCGCGGGTATCAAGCGCGGCAATGTGTTTGGCCAGTCGGACAAGACCGGCAGCGCGCCCGATACCGACCCCATACACCCCACAGAGCTATTGGCCACCATTTACCACGCGTTCGGCATCGAACCCAACACCATCGTGTACAACCACCTCAACCAACCCCGCGAACTCGTCAAAGCCGAGGCACAGTTGAAGTTGTTTGGTTAAACTCAATCTGCTTAACCTCAGCAGGACTCTGTGAACCGTCTAAGCTCTCTGTATTAAACCACAGAGAAACTTGCTTCGCGCAAACATCTTCTGCAAAGTTCCGGCCATGTTTTCACTCGAAGGCAAAAACGCAATTGTTACCGGCGGCGGATCCGGTATTGGTCTGGCCATTTCGACGGCATTCGCCAAACAGGGCGCCTGCGTGGATATTCTGGAAATCAACGCCGAAGCCGGCAAAGCAGCCGTGGAGGCGATCACCAAAGCGGGCGGCACGGCGGCGGTGCATTCGTGCGATGTCACCAATCAGGCGGAAGTCAAAAACACATTTGATGCCATCGCTGCGAGTCGCGGCCAAATCGATTGCCTCATCAATAACGCCGGTATTGCGCACGTCGGCAACGTGCTCACCACCACCGAGGAGGATTTTGACCGCGTGTTGAGCGTGAATGTGAAGGGCGTTTACAATTGTCTCCAAGCCGGTGTGGGGCATATGCAATCCACCGGCGGCGCGATTGTGAATATTGCATCCACCGTGAGCGTGATGGCCATTGACGATCGTTTCGCCTACTCCGCCAGTAAAGGCGCGGTGCTCACGATGACATACGCGGTGGCGCGTGATTTTTTGAAAGCTAAAATCCGTTGCAACGCCATCCTCCCCGCTCGCATTCATACGCCGTTTGTCAATGGCTTCATAGCAAAAAATTACCCGGACAACGCAGACGAAATGTTCAAAAAACTTTCCGAAGCCCAACCCATCGGCCGTATGGGGCGACCGGAAGAGGTAGCGTCAATGGCGGTTTTCCTTTGCAGCGACGAAGCTTCTTTTATCACCGGCTGCCCTTATCCCGTGGATGGCGGCACGCTCAACATTCGCTAAACAAAATAAATGGCACACTTGAAACTACACATCCCGGGACCGGTCGAAGTCAGCGAGGCCACTTGGCGCGCGATGGCGACGCCGATGATTGGCCATCGCAGTCAGGATTTCCAAAATCTCTACGGCAAAATCCAGCCGCAATTGCAGCAACTGCTCGGCACCGAGCAACTCGTTTATCTCAGCACTTCCTCCGCATGGGGTATTATGGAGGGCGCCATCCGCAATCTCGCGCAACGCAAACTGCTCTGCTGTATGTGCGGCGCGTTTTCTGATAAATGGCTGAACGTGGCCGAGCGCTGCGGTATCGCCGCCGAGGGTTTGCAGGTTGAATGGGGTTCGCCAATTCTCCCCGAAGCCATTGACGCGAAACTCGCTAAAGGCGAGTTCGATGCGCTCACGCTCGTGCATAACGAAACCTCCACCGGAGTGATGAACCCACTGGAGTCCATCGCAAAGCTGAAGCGAAAATATCCGGACGTAATGTTCATCGTCGACAGCGTCAGCTCGATGACCGCAGTTCCAATCCAATTTGACGCGCTCGACATCGACGTCCTACTCGCCGGCACACAAAAAGCGTGGGCACTGCCACCAGGCCTTTCGGTGTTCACCTGCTCCGAAGCTGCACTAAACCGCGCGGCCCAAGTCGAGACACGTGGTTATTATTTTGATTTTGTTGAGTTCCAAAAGAATGCAGAGAAAAATATGACGCCCAGCACGCCGAGCATCCCACACATCAACGGCCTGTCACACAAGCTAGATGAGTTTTTTGAGGAAGGCTTAGAAGCCCGCTACGCGCGCCATCGGACCACCAATCAAATGACCCGCGACTGGGCAACTAAAAGCGGCTTCACACTTTTCCCCGAAGCGGGTTACGAGTCCATCTCGCTCACGTGCCTGAACAACGGCGCGCGCAAAGGCGGTACAGCCGTGGACGTGCCCAAGTTACAAAGCGCGATGAAAGAAAAAGAGGTTCTTATCGATGTCGGCTACGGTAAGCTCAAAGGCAAAGCGTTTCGACTGTCCAACATGGGTGATGAGACGGAAGAATCGATGGGAAGCTTGTTTCTGAAGTTGGATGAGGCGATGGATGAGATTGGGTAAAGAGCACTTCCTCTATGGACTTACCACCATTTTCTCATCACTAAACTCCCCTCCCATCAGCACGCCCTGTTCCTTGTACGGTTTGAGCATAAAATGGGTGACGGTCGAAATCACACCCTGGATTGTGGCGAGCTTTTCGGAGACGAATGCGGAGACAGCTTTGAGGTCGGTGCCTTCGACGACCACCATTAAGTCGTAACCGCCGCTCATAAGATAGCAACTGCGTACTTCATCGAAACGGGCAATGCGGGTTGCCAGCCGATCAAAGCCGCCTTCGCGTTCGGGGGTTATTTTGACTTCAATCACCGCACGCACAATATCGACCTCTAGTTTTTCTTCATTGATAACTGTGCGATAGCCGAGAATCACACCGTTGGATTCTAAATTCTTGATTTGGGTTTCCACCTCTGCTTCTACAAGGTTCAGGCGACTGGCAATCTGCGCAGCCGTCAGTGAAGCATCATCGCGCAACAGTTTCAGCAACTCATCCATGACCAAAGACTAACGGCACAAAGCGGGGACGGCTATGATTTTTTATTCAGGGGCCAAACCTCAAAGAATCCGAAAAAAATAAACTGAAACTTCGCCCATGTAGTCCGGCCCACCGGCCCTAATACAATCAAAGCGCCACTGTGGCCGACCAACCGGCTTGGCCGAAGTGTTCGTGAAATTTTACCCGTAATGTCTCAGCCTCGGGACGATTCTCGGTGATTGCAAACATGGTGGAGCCGCTGCCGGACATAAGGGCGACGTGCGCACCATTTTCCATAAGAAAATTTTTCAGAACTGGCAGCACGGTGTATTTTTGAAACACAGGCGTTTCGAGGGAATTATAAAATCCATTCAACTCACCCGCTTCTAACGATTGCAGCATCTTGGCGCCTTGGCCTTCGTGGCCGTAAGCTTTGGGCATTTCCGCAAGTGACTGATACGCCCACGGTGTACTCACGCCGAAGCCGAGATGGATAAGCAGTAATCCCGTACCGTGCAATACGGCAATGGGCTCGAGCGGCTTCACAATTTCACCGCGACCGGTGGCGAGCGCGGGGTTATCTTGTAGAAAAAACGGAACGTCAGAGCCAAGGCACGCGGCCATCCTGTGCATTTCATCAGCATTTAATGGGGTGTCAAAAAGTTCATTTAATCCGCGCAATGTAAAAGCAGCATTGCTGCTGCCCGCGCCGATACCGGCGGCGAGCGGAAGGTTTTTTTGTAGATGAATGCGAACGCCGGCGGTTTCGATTTTTTTTAGGAACAAGGATGCAGCACGATGGACAAGATTGTCTTCGCCCACGGACAAGCGTGGGTCACTGCAAGTTAGCCCGATGCCATCGTCTACAAGTTCGATGCGGAGTTCATCGAAGAGCCGAATGGGCTGAATGATAGTCTCCAACTCGTGAAAGCCATCCTCACGTTTGCCCATAATATTGAGCAACAGATTGACCTTGCAGTGCGATTGGATAACGAGGCTCATCGGCGTGGCCTATTCTTCGTCGTCAAAAGCGGCTTCTTCACGGGCCTGTTTTCGCCCCATAAACCAAGCGATGATGGTGCTCATTTCATAGAGCAACTGCATCGGAACAGCCACGAGCGCAAGCGTCACAGGATCACCTGTAGGGGTGATGACAGCGGCAAGGATGATATTGGCCACCACGGCGTACATCCGGAGACTCGAAAGTTTTTCGTAATTCAGAACCCCAATTTTCACAAGGAAGAGCAGGATCATCGGCATTTCAAAAGCGAGCCCCATCCCCACCATAAATTTGCACACGAAGCCGATGTATTCCTCGGCCATCCATTCGTCCGCACCAAAGCCGAGCATACCGGCGAAGCCCACCGATGCCCACAGGGCTACCTGCATAATCACTAAATAGCAGAAAGCTCCGCCCAGCATAAACAGCACCGAGCCCATTCCAGCCAAGCGAAAGACCCATTTCTTTTCCTTAACATGAAGGGCAGGCAAAACAAATTGTGCAACAAAAATTAAAATGAAGGGAATGGCAATCGTGATGCCGCCATAGAGACCAATCTTGAGAGCTATGAAAAATGATTTGAGCGGGCCAAATGCTTTCAGCTGCACGTGCCACGGCTCCGAATTGGAGCTATTGTTATCCACCTCAAGTTGGAGGTTGTAGCGGGTGCCATTGGTACCCAGCTGATCGGAGGGTACCAGCCGGAGAGCACTAATCTCGGCAGTGTTAGTAAATGAGCCTGCAAGATTACCGGCCTCAGCCATATTTTTTAAATCAGACTCACGAATGTGAGACACCACGCCACTGCCAAATTTCACGGGCACGGCACGTTTGTCAGGGTTGGTATTCACCTGCTCAATGAGCTGCGCGCGCTCAAGAGGCCACGTAAGAAATTTCACAATGTACGGTGAGCCGATGAGAGCGATCATCATGCCGGCCACCACGGCGACCACGCATTTCATCACCATAAAACGAAAATCTTCGAGATGATCGAGGAACGGTTTTATGGGACCGCCAAAGCCTTCGTCGCCATCATCGCCGCCATAATTATCACCATCGGCGTATTCGTATTCGCCGTGGTCGTGTGCGTATTCGCCGTGGTCGTGTTCGTGAAAGTCATCGTGATGTTCCTGGTGATATTCATCTTCGTAATCGTGTGAATACTCATCGTGATAGGGATCATCGTGGCCAGAACCCATCTCACCGGCATGATGGGGATCTTCGTGATGCGTTTGATCTTGCGCTTGATCGTCGCGGGCAGCTTCAGCATCATCCGGCACTGCCTCAGTTTCAGTAAAATCGGCTTTCGGGAATTCTGATTTAGGAAATTCGGCCTTGGAGCCAGCCTCCTTGGGTTCATCGCCCAAAGGCAATTCGCTCTGCTCCGTGCCTTGTTCAGGCGACGTGGCAGATGAATCGTCTTGAGGGGGATTGCTTTCAGCGGGCGTTTTATCGCCTCCGGAATCAGAAGCCCCATGCTTATCCTCGGGCTCCTTAGCCATAATGGAAGTGGGAAACTAAGCCTTCGAATCGGATTCAGCCTTCGCGGGCTTGTCATCCTCAACTTCGGCGTGAGCGGCTTTTTCCTGCCGATCCTCAATGGGGCGTTCCCGACGGCGCGGCCGATCGTAGTCATCTTCATCAACACGGTTCAGTTCGCCGCCAATATCACTAGAGGCCTTCTTGAATTCGCGGATGCCTTTGCCAAGGCCGCGCGCAAGTTCCGGGAGCTTTTTCGCCCCAAACAATAACAACACGGCAAGGCCGATGATCAGCCATTCCGAGCCCTGAATAAATGCCAACATAGTTTCGGTCATAATTTGCAAGTAGTGTTTGGACAAACTACCGCAAATTTCTATTCACACAAGAAAAAACCCCCGATTTCGCGGGGGATGAGAGTGTTTAGCCCTGTATTACTGGGCTGGCATTAGGAGAACGAATTCGCCCCGACGGTTTTCCGCGAAGGATTGTTCGTCCAATCCGAGCAACATTGGCACTTTTTCACCTTGGCTGAGAGTTCGCAGACGACCGACCTCCACGTTCATCCGCGACAGTTCATCCACCACTGCAAGCGCACGGCGTTCGCCCAATGAGAGGTTGTAATCCTCCGTGCCACGCTCATCGCAATGACCTTCCACCATCAGCTTGTGCGTGGGGTTTTGGATGAGATGCAGTGCCACGAGTTTGATTTTCTCGAAGTCATCGGGATGGACCGCTGCACTATCGTACTCGAAATGCACGGTCAACGCCGCAAACGCCTCGCGGTCTTCCATTTCCTGCCCTGTAAAACCGTTGCCCTGCTCATTGAGCAACGCGCCATTGTTGGGGTTGAGGGGCTGAATGATTGGGTTGGGGTTCACAAATGGCTGACCTCCGCCTGGAATTGTTTCGCCGCCTGGAATTCCGCCACCGCCTGGGGGCGAAGGCACCGGAAGCGGGTTGGGGTTACTAGCCACGATAGTTCTCTGCCCGGGGATGGTTGTCAATCCCACCGGCTTCTGTGTTTTGCAACCCACAACCAACAGCATTGCCGCCACGCCTAGGCCTGTTGCATTAATTAATGCGCTTTTTTTCATAGTATACTCCTTTAGTGTTTCCTCCTTGGGGTTGGTGTTTTCGCCTCCCTTGCAGTTAGCAAAAATTTCCTAGCAAATCGCAACCGCTTCCCCAACCCCGGGGAAGCGACGCGCTAATAAATACACTGGCTACCGCCGTGCTATGGCGTGGCGGTGCCGGGAATCAAATTAATCCGCTGAGGGCCAACGCTCCCCGCGGGTGACGGCTGTGCCGTCATCGGCACGTACAACACAAATTCTCCTCGGCGATTGGCCGCGAAAGATTCTTTATCACTGCCCTGCACCATTGGCATTTTTTCGCCCATGCTCTTGGTAGCGAGGCGGTTGGTTGTCACGCCCAATTCCAACAGTGCCTGCGCGATAGCCTGTGCCCGGCGTTCACCTAGTGATAGGTTGTAATCCTCCGTACCGCGCTCGTCGCAGTGGCCTTCCACTTCCAGTAAATGTTGTGGGTTTTGAACCAAGTACTCAGCCACCTTGGTGATGTGCGGTAAATCTTCCGGACGCAACTCCGCGCTATCATAGGTAAAATGAATTTTATTAAACGCATCCCGCACAATCTCGTGTTCACCGGGTAGACCCAAAGGAGTGAATCCAGGATTGGGATTGGGTGTTATCCCAGGTCCACCGGTCTCACCACCAGTACCGCCCGGGCCCAAGCCTGTGTTTCCGTTACCGCCACCGGTATTCCCGTTACCTACATTATCAGCCAATTTGTGGCCTGGTATATTGGTGACATCCGTGGTGGCGGATTTACAGCCAATCACGGCCAATGCAGCCACGAGGGCCAATGTTTTTAGATAGGTTGCTCCTTGCATAATAATCTCCTTTTCTCGCACGCGTTCATTGAACGCATTGGTTAAGCTCCTCTTTGTTAAAACTTTACTGCCACGCGGGTTGACCCACGCCGCTAGCAAAGGCTGGGAGCATCTTCACCTGTTTAGTCGGTACGTCAAGTATCGCCATTCGTTTCTTATTCACGCCACCGGCGCGCCTTGTGAATATAATATTCCGACTGTTGGCGGCCCACGCGGGGTCTTCGCCCTCAAAGTCACTGAATATCACAGCGGTGCCACCAGCAGCTTCCACCACTCCGATGTTAAAATTTTTGCCGCGTTGCTGAGTAAAGGTAATCCATTTTCCGTCGGGAGACCAACAGGGCTGCGTGGGCCGGAACGCGCCTTTGGTTGGAATCTCAATCATGGGCCCTCCACCCACTGCCACTTTGACCAGTATGTACCGGCCCTTAATGATGGTGGCAAATGTAACCCAACGACCGTCCGGCGACCATGAGGGGCTGGATACTTCCTCGCGGGTGCGAGTGCCACGGAAAAGATTCTTGCCGGGGATGTCTTTTAAAAACTCCCAGTTTTTCGGAGCCAAGTACAAATCGGTCGCCCCACCTTTACTGAGAATCAACGCCACCGACCCATGCGATGCCATCGCACCGCCGGTATTCAATCCCTTGAACCGTGAAAACACTTTACGCTTCCCAGTCTTCAGATCGTGCTTCACCACGGTGGTGTTTTGCAAACCACCAATAGTCATCCACGAAGTATAAAAAAGTCCACTGTGATCAGGCATCCACAATGGATTTTCCACAATGGATTTATCGTGGGTTAACGCAACTGGATTGTGACCGTCATAATCAGATTGAAAAACTTCCCACTCACTCTTGCCGGTTTTCATCGTAAACAAAATGCGTGTGTGCGCGATTCCATCCTGACCGGTGATGGCTTTTATGGTGGCGTTGCTCAGTGCATGGGCAAGTACGCGCGGCGCGGCACCGTTGATTTTGAGATTAAACCCAAAGTTACCGGCGTTATCTCGCAGAATCCCGGTGAGATTCGCCGGGCCGTTTTTGCCATCGAGCACATAACTTGCATCACCTTCGGGCACCATTTTGCAGCCCATCACCTCGAGGTCAAATGTCAGCACCTTAGCCACTTCCCCTTGATAGCCTTTAATCGCAACGGGGATTAATTTGCCTACGTTACCCTGCACCTGCAAACCGGCAGCCCACGTGAATGCAATTAGTGTGAAAAATGAAAACAGAATGGAAACCCGCTTGATATGATTCATTATTTAAATTCCTTTTCAACCTCCAACAATCGGAGTGAAATCCAGTATAAATGTCCTTTGGGCATCACGTGAACCCGATGGGAAAGACTTACCAACAGATCTCACTTTGTCCAGCGCGCGTTGTACTGACTTATCCAGAGCAGCATCGCCGGTACGACGTGTGATGCTGGCACGAATCACGCGGCCGGTGCGGTCGATTGTCACAGAAACCTCAGCAATACGTGTACGCGCTAGGTTTTTTGGAATCAATGGTTGCCACGCACGGCGATAAACCGCGACGACGTGTTGTGCATAAGTCGCGAACGCGGCGCGATTACTGCCACTCACTTGCACATTAATTTTGGCGGAAAGATTGTTGAGGCCCTTGAGCGCGTTACTAACCTCCTTAGAACTCACCGCCGGGTTCACCGGTCGAGAGGGTGTGGGGCGTGTTTTATCCGTATGGTTCTTTGGGTTGCCAATGTTTACGCGAATTTGGCTTGGCGTCTTGGCTGTGGATTTGGTTTTGGGTTTAGGTTTTTTTGGAGTTGGATTTTTAGGGCGCGGTGTTGGCTTCGGTTTAGGCGGCGTGACTCTTGGCGGTTGCACGATTGGCTTCACCGGCGGCCGTGGCGGAGTCACTTGGGTGTGCCGTACGGCACTAGGCTGATTGATGTTCGGCTTAGTTTGAGCCGGCACGGGCGGATTGAGTAGATTTTCCAGTTCACTGGGGGCAATCATACTTAGTACGGCCGGCACCTTTTCCGGTTGGGTCACGAGAAATGCCGCTCCCAAAATCAGCACGGCCACCAACAGCACGTGCAGCCCCACAGACAGGAAAAAACATTTTTTAAGTAATCGGGTCATCGGTTGCTCTCCTTGGTTCGCAGCGAGAATTGGGTGAGCCCGTTTTTCACACAGGCATCAATCACCGCATAAGTGTCTTTATTCACGCCCTGCTGATCAGCGCGAATGTACACGATAGTTTTCGGGTTCTCCGTGTGTGCCTGAATCAAGGCGGCCTCGATTTGGGCTAGATTCATCGGCTTGCGATCAAACAGATATTGGCCGTCGCGGCTGATTTCCACGGTTCGCACGTCGCTCCGATCGATGGCCACATCAGTAGAGCCGCCTTCTGGCAATTCCAGCTTCATCCCCTGTTCGAGCAACGGAGTGGCGATGACAAAAATAATTAGCAACACAAACGCGAGATCCAACATCGGCGTCACGTTCAAGTCGGCGAGGGTCACCAGCGGATTGCGTTTGGAAAAACGCCTCATGATGGGCCCTCCGTTTCCGGCGGCAGCCGATCGGGCTGCACATCATCAGCATCATCAAATTCCACTTTGGTTTCATCCGCCGGCACCATCGGATTAGACTCCGGCTTCGGTTTTGGTTCCATTCGGATTTCCGGTTCGGCGGCCATCGTTTTGAGAGGCTCGCGCTCACTCACGGGTACGTCCTGCAAATATTCAGCCTCGATTTTAGCGGATAATTCCTGCGCAAAATTATCCATCTCCACCGTGGTCACGCGCAAATTATGCACCAACCAATTATAGCCAAACATTGACGGGATAGCCACGAGCAGCCCCGCCACCGTGGTGGCCAACGCAGCCGCCACGCCGGGGGCCACGGTGGTGAGTGAGGCGTTGCCCACTTGCGCGGCACGGCTGAACACTTCCATCACACCCCACACCGTGCCGAGCAATCCCATAAAAGGTGCGCCGCTCACGGCGATGGCAAGCAGGATCAGGCCCGACTCCAGCGCCACGGATTCCCGTGCCACCGAGCTTTCGATTAAGCCCTTGATGTGTTCCATTGATTTCAACGACACATAACGGTGCCGTTTACCCTCCTTGTCGCGCAACCTTTCCTCCAGAGCCATACAGCCCTCTTGATAGACGTTGAAAAGCGGACAACCCTCCGCTGAAATACGGCGCTCGAACATCGCCAGCACTCGTTTTTGTCCGCGGAATTCACTGTCGAAATATCGGTTATATTTACGAGCGCGACGAAGCTGCCACGCCTTAGTAGCCATCACCGCCCAGGCACAGGTAGAGAACAGGATAAGGACGACGATGATCGCCAATCCTGGTCCTTCCAATTGTTCCCAAACATATTGGAACGTGGGCTTGGGCGCGACCGGAGCCGAGCCGGCCGCAGCTAGCAATTGTAATGTGTTCATGCCCAACCTCCTTGAAAAGGCAACTTCCTTGGTTCCGATCCTATACCAAAAATCGGAGTTTTTGTCAACTTTCTAGGGGTATTCCTCCAAACACGAACAAAATGGCCCATACGCGCCGGGAGTCAAACAGAGGATATCAACAGGGTGTGAATCAATCACACAAAAACACCAAACAACTCAACGGCGGCAAATTGAATTCCGCGGACCACGGATGGCTGTGCCACGGAGTTTCCTGTGAATCGACGCCGCCGTTATTACCGAGGTTCGTACCGCCATAATGTTCAGAATCGCTATTGAGCACCTCACGCCACCAACCCGCACGCGGGAGGCCGATGCGATAGCCCGCGTGCGAGGCGTTGCCGAGATTGAGCAGTACCAACGCTTGGCGCGAGCAGTCGGGAGTTTGACGGACGAAACTGGCCACTCCGTCAGCGTGGTCTGCGTTGTCAATCCAGTAGAAGCCATCTTCCAAATAATCGCCCGCCCATAGCGCGGGCTCGTCTCGGTAAAGATGATTGAGGTCTACCACCCATTGTTGCAAACCGACGTGCAATTCGTTTTCCTCCAACAACTCCCACTCCACTTCGGCGTCTTCGCTCCACTCCATGTGCTGGCCGATTTCGCCTCCCATAAAGAGAAGTGGTTTGCCGGGGAACAGCCATTGATAGCCGAAGAGCAACCGCATATTTGCAGTAAGCTCCGCGCCCACGCCGGGCATACGGCCGATGAGCGAGCGCTTTTCGTGGACCACTTCGTCGTGCGAGAGCGGGAGTAAATAATTTTCCTGACCGCGGTACAGCGAGGCGAAGGTAAACTTATCCTGTTGCGCGACGCGTTGCGTGGTTTTTTTTTGGAAGAACTTGAGCGTATCGTGCATCCAACCCATATCCCACTTGAACGTGAAGCCAAGGCCGCCGGCGCTCGTATCGCGGGTGACCCCTGGCCACGCAGTCGATTCCTCGGCCATCGTGACCACGCCGGGAAATTCGCTGTGCACCAAGTGGTTGGTGTGACGCAGCAACTCCACCGCTTCGAGGTTTTGATTGCCACCGTGGATATTCGGCGTCCACTCGCCTTCCTTGCGAGAATAATCGAGGTACAACATCGACGCCACCGCGTCTACGCGCAAGCCGTCCACGTGAAACACATCGCACCAAAAACGCGCGTTTGCGGCGATGAAATTCTTAACCTCGGGTCGGCCGTAATTAAACACCGCCGTACCCCAATCCGGATGCTCGCCGCGCTCAGGATCCGGATGCTCAAAAAGCGGCGTACCATCGAAACGCATCAGTGCCCAGTCATCCTTAGGGAAATGCGCGGGCACCCAATCGATAAACACGCCAATGCCCGCCTCGTGCAGGGCATTGACGAGAAACTGAAAATCCTCCGGCGTACCATAGCGACTGCTCGGCGCGTAAAATCCCGTAACTTGATATCCCCATGAAGGATAATACGCGTGCTCGGCCACCGGCATAAATTCCACGTGCGTGAATCCCATTTTACACAGATAATCCACCAAGCGCGGCGCCAACTCGCAGTAGTTGTACGACTCGCCCGCCGCCTTTTTCCGCCACGAACCGAGGTGCACTTCATAAATACTCATCGGCTGCGAACGCGGTTCGACATCTTCGCGTTGGCGAATCCAATCCGCGTCGTTCCACGCAAAGCGGCTGTTATCCCACACAATCGAAGCAGTTTTGGGCGCGATTTCGAAGAACAAGCCGAAAGGATCGGTCTTCTCCTGCAGCTCGCCGGCGGCCGTTAAAATTTGGAATTTATAATGACTGCCCACCCCACAACCCGGCGCGAAGAGCTCCCACACGCCTGATTGTCCCAACATTCGCATCGGATGATGACGGCCATCCCAGCCGTTGAAATCACCCACCACGCTGATGCGCTGCGCGTTGGGTGCCCAAACCGCAAAACTCGTGCCGTGCACGCCGTCAATACAACGCGGATGCGCGCCAAGCTTTTCGTAAATGCGTCGCTCATCGCCAAGGTTGAACAAATACAAATCATTGTCGCTGATGGTTGGCAAAAACGAAAACGCATCGCGCGTGCGCCATTGCTCACCACTGCCCCACGTGATGGCAAGATCATATGCGTAAATGTCATTCTCTTCTTCCAGCATACCCTCGAACAAATCCGACTCGCCCACGCGGCGCAGCGCAATGACTGGCTTAGACGGCTCGTGCACCGGCACAGCCACCACTCCCTTCGCCAGTGGCAACAGTGCGCGCACTACCACACCGCCGCCCTCAATCCGATGCATCCCCAGTAACTCGTGCGGCGCGGCGTGCCGCCCGTGCGTGATTGCTTCAAACTCAGCTTCGGAAATAATCATCCCGCAAAAATGCGTTGGAGTTGTTCGCGCAAGAGGCTTATGTCCCCTTCAGTCCACACCACTTGATCGGCGTGCTTGATTTTTTTAGTCACCTCCATCTGAGCCGCGATGCGCGCGTCGATTTGGGCATCGTCCCATTCCCGCGCGTGGAGACGTTCACGTTGAGTGTTGGCTGTGCATGCTATGCAAATTACTGAATCAAATTCCCCTTCCGCCCCCACCTCAAACAACAATGGAATCACCACCACGCCCAACGGTATATTATCCGCACGCCAAGTTTCCATTTGCACCATCCAACGCTCCCGAACGCGGGGATGAATGATGGCCTCAAGCTTTTTGCGTTCAGCATCATTGCCAAAAATATGCCCGGCCATTTTTTCGCGATCGAGTTGGCATTTGGCATTCAGAAATTCCGCGCCGAATGTGTCAGCAATCTCTGCCAGTGCCGGTTCACCGGCCGCCACCACTCTACGCGCTAGGTCATCGGAATCCACCACCGGCACACCCTGCTCACGAAGCAGCTTGGCGGTGGTGGATTTGCCCATCCCCACCCCGCCGGTAATACCGATGACGCGCGTGTTCATGAGACGCGTGAGGCAAGGTTGAGGTTCTGTACAATTTGAACCGTTGCGCGCGATTTGTTGAGCGTATAAAAATGCAATCCTTCTACTCCATTGGCAATGAGATCGGCGCACTGCCGCGTGGCATAATCAACACCAAACCCCGCAACCGCCGCGTCATTATCGCCCAGCTTCGCAAGCGTTTCCGTGATCTCCGGCGTAAGCTTGGAGCCGCACATTTTGGTAAAGCGCTGGATTTGACCACCGCTCAAAATGGGAATAATGCCCGCCAAAATCGGCTGCGTTACCCCACGCGCGCGTAGATAATCGCGGAATGCATAAAAATCCGCGTTATCAAAAAAAAGTTGAGTGATCACAAAATCCGCACCGCAATCCACCTTCGCCTGTAGTCTTTGCCAATCCACCTCGCGCCCTTCCGTGCACGCAATGTGCCCCTCGGGAAACCCGGCCACACCGATGGTAAAGTCGTTGTGGTCACGCACGTAGCTCACGAGTTCGCGCGAAAATTCAAAGCCGCCCTCTGGTTTCACAAAATTTTCCTGCCCCGGCGGCGGATCGCCACGCAGCGCGAGGATGTTACGAATATCACGCCGATGCGCCTCATCAAGAAATCTGCCGATGTCCTCGCGCGTGGACCCCACACATGTAAGATGCGCCATCGTGGGCATGCCTTGATCGCGCTGGAGTGTTTCCACGATGTCGAGCGTCTTATCCCGCGTGCTTCCGCCCGCGCCATAGGTCACGGAAAAAAACGCGGGATTGATCGCCTTAAGCCGCGGCGCAATCTTTTCAAGCAACGTCGATTCGCCCACGGGAGTTTTCGCGGGAAAAAACTCACATGAGATAACAGGTTGGTTGGCCTCCGCATGCTCGCGAAGAATGTCGCGAATATATCGCATCAGCGGGATAATGAAGAAAAGGAGCCCTCACGGCAAGCCGCCAACTGTTTAACCGCCAATCGCGCTCATAGTTCGTTCGGGTTGTTCGAAATCGTTTTCGCCGATGTGGTGGTGGGGTTCTTTTTTTAAGACGACGGCTTGGAGCCAATCAGTGATGCCAGTGTCGGTGGCGTTGCCGCGGAGGAGAGGTTTAAGGTCATGCTCATGGAGGCTGAAAAGGCAGGTGCGGATTTTACCGTCGGCGGTGAGACGCAGTCGGTTGCATTGGCCGCAGAAAGGTTCGCTGACGGGGGTAATGAGACCGATTTCGCCCTGTCCTTCTTTACCGTTCTTGAACCGCCAGCGGGTGGCGGTGGCGGCGGCGTGTTCCATCCCAGCGGGTTCGAGATCGAAGGCGGCTAGGAGGCGCTCGCGGATTTCGCGGCCGGTGACAACGTGTTCGCGTTGCCACGCGCGACCAGAATCAAGTGGCATAAATTCGATGAAGCGCATCGTAATAGCCTCCTCACGCGCGAATTGGGCTAGTGCTTCGAGTTCGTGATCGTTGAGGTCGCGAATGATCACGGCATTAACTTTTATGGGTGCGAATCCCAATTCCCGCGCGCGGGTGATAGCGGCGAGTAATTCGCCGAGACCATCGCGTCCGGTGAGTTTTTTGAAATTATCGCGGTCGAGCGAATCAAGGCTGAAGGTCACTCGGCGCAAGCCAGCGACGCGCAGATCTCCAGCATGTTTATCAAAATGAAACCCGTTGGTAGTGAGGGCGAGGTCATCTATGCCTTCCAATTCGGAGAGCTGGTGGACGAGCCTAGGCACGGCGCGGCGCAGGAGGGGCTCACCACCGGTTAGGCGAATCTTGGTGACACCCAAGTTGGTGGCAATGCGGGCAACGCGGGTGATTTCTTCGTACGTGAGAAAGTGGGAGCGTGGCTTCCACCCGCGCTGAATGAGCTTCGGTGCATCGGTGGAGCCAGTCGATTTTCGGCGATAAAAATTCGCTGCCTCTTCGGTCTCAGGAAGACAATAGAGACAGCGGAAATTACAACGGTCGGTAATGCTAATGCGCAAGTCACGCATATGGCGGCCTAAGCCATCGACCAACTCTTTCGATTCGCTCACTTGTTGTCGTTGCCCGGTGCTGGCGCCTCGGGCGCGGCGGGGGCAGGCACAACCGGTGTTTCGGGGAATACGGGAGCTTCGGGATCCGTGGTGGATTCGGGTTGCTTCACTGGTTCAGGTTTCACGAGTTTGCCATCAATGTAGAGATCTCCGTCGGTCAGCTCGTAGTGGACTTTTTTGGTGTCGGCAGGCTCCGTTTTATTGGCAGCCAATTGGGCAGCTTTGCGGGGGTTGTAAGTACTGCGCGCGGCATGCTTGCCACCGTTTGGGCCCACGCCCATCTCGCGCCAACGGCGGCGGCGGGCTTCGGCGATGCGGGATTTTATGGTCTTCAATTGCTCGGCCAAAAAATCGACGTTGTTCATGCGTTCCACCAACTTGGCTTTTTCACCTTCCAAGCGATTTAGCTCGCGTAATAGAAACACGCGGTCGCCTTCGGCGGATTCCAGTTTGGTGGTGGTCTCGGTAATCTTATTATTCAAGCCAGTGATCTGTGTTTGCAGCGCGCCTTTTTGCACGTTGAAATCATCCATCTTAGCAGTCAACTCCGTGATTTTTTCGGTGGCCGTTTCGGCGGCAGTCTTGGCTTCGACCAACGACGTAGAAGCGGTGATCAGCTCGGCGGTTTTGGCGTCCAGTTGGGTTTGCGTCGACAGCAATTTTTCTTCAACCAAACCAATCTCAGTGCTATGCTTTAGTTGCAAGCCGTCGCGTTCTTGCTTGAGAGTTGTGTTCTCAGTTTCCAACGTGGTCTTGGCGGTGATCAAGTCGGTCTGGGCGGTTACCAATTCATCCTTCACCTGACTCACGGTGGTCAGTTCTTGAGAAGTCGTGTCAAGCTGACCCTTGAGATTTACCACTTGCTCGGCCGTCTGCTCGAGCTCTTCGATCTTAATGTCGCGCTCGGCCTTCACTTTCTGAAATTCCTTATCGCGAGCACCGAGCTTGCCGTCGAGGTTGTTGTAGTTGACGGCGGAAAAAATGCCGAGGCCCGTTGTGATGGCCACCAGCACTACGATGGCGATTGTCTTTGTGTCCTTCATGGTGGACGGACTCTGCGAGAGGTTTAGCCTCGTGACAAGTGGGAGTCATTAAAAAATGTTAACAGGATTTACCCCAGTTGTGAACAGTGTTGCCACACGCTTTGGCCATCAAATTGCATTTTTTGATGGCCGTGGTGGTCGATTGGGCGCAGGATGACGCGCATGGACAATGTGGATATGCCCCCTCAACGCGGACCTGAAACTCCCGCTGAAGTTGCCGCCGCCATTTTCATGGAGTGCCTGATGAATCTGGTACAATCGGCTGCGTATTTGCTGGGCAAGGTGAAAGCTCCGGCTACGGGTGAGCCGGTAGTGGATTTGGCGCGCGTGCAGTTGGTGATTCAACAGTTGGAGTTGCTGAATGAAAACGCTGAGAAACTGAGCATCGAAGAACAGCAACTGGTGAAACGTAGCCTGCAGGATTTGCGGATGGCTTATGTGACTGCTGCGGGCAAAACGCCCGAGGAACCCATCGAAGACGAGAACACTCTGGAAGCCGACAGTGAATCAACGCCAACTACTGAATCAACCAAGGAAGCCGAAGCAACCAAGGAAGCCGAAGCAACCACTGAATCAACCGAGAAAACTGAAGGTGAAGAAGAGGACGAAGGCAGCCGTAAGCGATTTGTGAAAAAGTATTCCTAATCGGCCAACAGAACTCGCACGCTGCTTTCCTTTTTCAACTGCTTGAAATAAACCGGCAACGCCTTGCTATAAGACTCGGTCTGGAGATATTTGCGAATGTCGTTGCGCACCTCGGCATAAGCCTTCTTTCGAGCCGGCTTATGTTCGAGCATTTTCACGATATGAAAACCCTGCTCGGATTCCACCGGCGCACAAATTTGGTTCACCTTCAGTGCTAGAACCGATTTCTCAACCTTCGCCTCCACCTGCCCAGCCACCAGGACCAACTCGCCGTCCACCTGCTTGGTGAGAGGGTTCTCTGAAAACTCCTTAACCAACTGCTTGAAATCAATACCTGCCGCCGCCTTCGCAAACACCTTGGCAGCAAGAGCCTGTTTGCTTGCGCGGGCATCGGGGTTTAGCCTGAGATTTGTGGAGGGATCCACCAGAGAAATAAACACCTCTGCCACCTTCGCCTGTTCAGGCACATTCCATTGGCCCTTCGCATTACGATCGTTGAAGAACTTGAGCAAATCACTTTCCTTAGCCTGCACTCTGGATTGCAGCTCGCGACGCGCCACGGTGTCAGCCAACAATTCAATCCGTAATTGCTTGCGAAATACCGCCAAGGTCATGCCTTTGGATTCCAAGTGAAGGCGAAACGCATCGTCTGTAAGAAATGTGCTTTTCAACTCATTATATTGCTTCCCAGCATCCGATTCAGATTTGGTGCGATCTCCCGCTTGCGCACGCCGGTCCAGTAATCGTTGCATAATCAAATCATTGAGCAATTGTTTTTGAATTGCCTTTTCCACAAGGGGCGAAACATTAACGCCGAGTGTTGCCTGTGCCATCACATAGCGTCGGTAGGCTGCATCCAACTCCGATTCATAAACTGCCAAACCCACGCCCGTGGCCACGACGCGCCCGGTAGGCACTGCCGCCGATAAGACCAGTCCCGACAACATACCGACCGCTAAAAATTTCCTGTGCCAATGTTTCATTGTGTCTTCTTTAGAGTATCACCACTTTTGCATTTGAAATGTCCGGATCCGCCGCCACTTGTTCCAGCAACGCCACGGATGGCGCATGGTCGAGGTTCAATAGCGTCAATGCTTCACCGCCTTCCTCGTCACGGTTAAGGCTCATGCTCGCGATGTTCACCTCATGCTCGGCCAACAGTGATCCAATATACCCCACCATACCCGGTTTGTCTTTATTATTCATTATGAAAAGAACTCCCTCGGGCACGCACTCCACATTACGGCCATTAAGACGCACGATGCGGGGTTGGCTGCCAAAAAATGTGCCGGCCGCCGAAGCCTTTGTGTCACCCGCGCGCACCTCGAAATGCATCCACTCGGCATAGTCAGGGCCCTCGTGCGCTTTCACTTCCTCCACTTGAATGCCCAACGAACTCGCCAGTGCCCGAACGTTTACTTGATTGACCTCCGCACCTCCGGCTTGCTCGAGAAAGCCCTTGAGCACGCAACGAGTCACGGGATCCGCCGGCACTTCGGCTGCTTTGCCACCGTAAGTGATTTTCACATGGTCATTGCGTTGCGGTGCGAGTTGGGCCACGAGGCGACCAAGTTTTTCGCCAAGCAAAATGTAGGGCTTCACGGCCTCGTAGGTTGTGGCGTCGAGGCTAGGCATGTTCACCGCATTGCGAATCGTACCGGTGACAAGATAATCGATGACGGCTTCAGCCACCTCGATACCCACGCTTTCCTGCGCTTCCTTCGTGCTCGCGCCAAGGTGGGGGGTCATTACGATCTCCGGCAAACTGCGCAGCGGAGAATCTTCAGGGCACGGTTCGGTTTCGTAAACATCCATCGCCGCTCCAGCCACTTTGCCGCTTTCAACTGCGGTCACGAGATCGGTTTCGTTAATGATGCCGCCGCGAGCACAGTTGATGAGGTACACCCCATCTTTCATTCCCGCGAGGGATTCGGTGTTGATCATGTCCCGCGTTTGATCGGTGAGCGGCATGTGCACGGTGATAAAATCGGATCGCGCGAAAAGCTCTCCCTGCTCCAGTAATTCCACCTGCAACTCGCGTGCTTTGCTTAACGAAAGAAATGGATCGTAAGCCAAGACGCGCATCCCAAAGGCAATCGCCCGCCGCGCCACTTGCGCGCCAATGCGGCCCATCCCACAAATGCCTAGCACTTTACCGCTAAGCTCTGTGCCCGCGAACGCTTTGCGATTCCATTCGCCGCCTTTCATGGACATGTGGGCTTGAGGGATTTTGCGCGCCAACGCCATCATCATCGAGAAGGTCAGCTCGGCAGTCGAAATGGTGTTGCCGCTAGGGGTGTTCATCACCACGATGCCCTGACTGGTGGCGTGATCCACGTCCACGTTGTCCACCCCCACCCCAGCACGACCCACCACGCGAAGCTTGGGTGCTCTATCCATCACCGTGGGCGTCACCTTGGTGGCCGATCGCACAATGATCGCTTCGGCCTCGGCCAGCAATTCATCGGTCAACCCGCCGTCCACTACCACCACATCCAACTCCGGCTTGGCTTCAAGACAGGCTACGCCTTTCGGAGAAACATTATCGCAAACAAGTACTCGCATGGGCTGCAAAGTCTACGGATGGCCCGCGGGAGTGTCAAACCACGCTGCCCAGTTTGCTAATTCAGCCCCTAACCGCTCCACTGGCAGCCCCACAACGTTGGTGAACGAACCATGCAGTGCCTCCACAATCCACTCACCTTTTTCCTGCACCGCATATGCACCCGCCTTATCCAACACCGGCACGACACGCAGATAAGCGTTGATTTGTTTGAGCGACAACTCGCGAAACGTCACGCGCGTGGTGACGGAAAAAACTTTTTTTCGGCGGCCGCACACCAATGCGCAAGCGGTGGTCACTTGATGCGTCCACCCGCTCAGCCGCCTAAGCATCCGCCTCGCCTCCGCGAGGCTCTGGGGTTTGCCAAGCAAATCATCGTCCAAATGCACCAAGGTATCCGCGCCAAGCACTGTTTGCTTTGGAAACTGTTGGGCCACCGCCTCCGCCTTGGCAAAGGCGTTGCGTTTGCAAATAGCACGTGCCGCCCGCCCGCGTCCGTGTACTTCTTCCACCTCCAGTGTTACCACTCGAAAACGCACGGCCATCTGTCGCAGCAACTCCTGCCGACGCGGCGATTGTGAAGCCAAAATAATTTTCACACCAATGCCTCCCGAAACTCCCTCAGTTTCAAATCGAAATCCGCTGCTGGCAAAACCGGCTCCGTGCCCGCAAACTCCAGAGCGGCCTCCAACTCCACCCATGATTTGCAACCGGCGTAGCTTTCCAACATCGGAATCTCCACCGGCACGGCCAAGCGCCGCGCCCGCACCGCCATCGCGTAAATGCCTACATCACGCCCCCAATCAAAACGCTCCGCGATAATTCTCTCGCGCCAAATGTGTTGCCCCGCCAGCCTCTGCGCCTGCGCGAGCGAATCTAAACGGCGCGCTTCAATAACCTCCACGCAAAACTCAATCCGCAGCAAATCATTTGGCGGCCACTCGTAGTCCTCAAACCCCGCGCGCGCTTCCTTCACCACCCCTTCAGCCTGTTGATGGAACCGCGTGGGGAAAAGCCAAAACCGTTCCTGCTCGACCCGAAACCCACCCTGCCCTTCAGCAATTCCGCCTTTGCGCAGAATCACAATCTGCCCCCCACGACCCAACGCCTCAACCACCACCGCCCATTCTTTAAAAGCAATTTGCACAGGGAACAGTTTATTTACCCGCGCAAAAAAGTCGAGTCAGGGAAGCTTGCTTTTGGCACCAATTCCCACTATACAATCCCCTAGACAATGCGTCTGATCCAATGACTTCTAAACCTGCTTCTGCGGAACCGCTCTCGAGTGGCCTGAATTTCAAACTCTCCACCATGATGTTCCTCCAGTACGCCATCTGGGGGGCTTGGCTGACGATTCTATACCCGTTCCTAATGGGCTACCGGGGAATGCCACTGAGCGATGTGGGCTGGATATTTGCCATCGGCGCTGTAGGCGCGATCGTAGCCCCATTTCTAGCAGGGCAAATTGCCGACCGCTATTTAAACACAGAAAAATATCTTGGCATCAGCCACATCCTCGGCGCCATCCTCATCTGGCAACTGGCTTCCATCAGCACATTTTGGGGATTCTTTTGGTTTTCCTTTGCCTACTCTGTGATCTACTCGCCGACCATTTCCCTGACCAATTCGCTCTCCTTTCACCATATACCTGATCGCGACCGCGACTTCGGCCGCGTGCGGGTCTGGGGCACAGTCGGCTGGATCGCTGCAGGCATCGTCATGGGCCATTGGCTGCTAGCCAGTTGGACACCAAACGAAAAGCAACCGGCCCCCGGTATCACCCTCGAGCAAATCTACAATGACACTGGAACCAACCAAGTAGCCGCTGCGGTGGCCAAGAACTCCAAGCAGTTAAAAGATGTGCTCACTGTGGATCTTGTTCAAAAGGCCAAGGAAAAATCGGTCAGCAGAATTTTGGAAGACGCCAAAAAAGATGTTCCGCAAAAAACCGATACCGATAAAAATGGTGCTGCGTTAATGGACGACGAGGGTAAAGAAAAGAAAGTCATTGATTATCCTGCGGCCAAATCTGCCGCCTTGACTGAGCTAGACTCCAACGCAACCGCACTGGCCAACGCTGAAATGAAAACTTTAGCCAAGGACATTCAGACTGGCGCCCAAAACAAGGGCCGCGCCGATGCCTTCCGCCTAAGTGCTATACTTGGCATCATTATGGGTATCTTCTGTTTCACGCTCCCCAAAACCCCGCCCGCCGAGAGTGGAAAAGGTGCCGCTGCTACCAAGGCGCTGAAAGAAGTCACTCGCACACCACTCATCAGTGTGTTCATGCGGCAGACAAGTAAAGATCCTAAGCTGTTCAAGCTCGAAGTACGGCGTAACGCCCTGCTCGCATTGTTCCTACTGTCCGTGCCAATCAGCTGCATCCACCAGTTTTATTTCGTATACGCCTCCGATTTCCTGACGCAGTTTCAAGCTGGTGCCAAGGGCTTCGTAGAGACGGTCAATAGTATCTTCGGCGTGGGCGGCGGCGGCCTAATGACCATTGGTCAAATGTGCGAGATCGCCGTGCTCGCCGCCATGCCCTTCGTTGTCAAGCGGCTTTCACGGAAAACACTTCTGGCCACCGGTATCTTGGCCTATGGCCTGCGCATGTTCCTGTTTGCCTATGTAAACTCATTCCCCGAGGGACTCCACCTGCCCATCATCATTATTGGTTCGGCAATGCACGGTTTCTGTTTCGGCTGTTTCATCTTCGTAGCATACATGGTGGTAGATGAGGAAACCACTGACGATATCCGAGCCAGCGCCCAAAGCCTGTTTAACGTGGTGATCATCGGTGTGGGTATTATTGTCGGCAGTAAGATTTCCACCGGTATCGGCACCTTGGCTCTAGAGGATGGCGTGATGAACTACCCCAAACTCTTCAGCTATCCCATGTGGGCCGCGGTAGTT
This sequence comes from Verrucomicrobiota bacterium, assembly GCA_028343615.1. Classification (GTDB taxonomy): domain Bacteria; phylum Verrucomicrobiota; class Verrucomicrobiia; order Limisphaerales; family UBA1100; genus JACNJL01. Next base: position 40,222 of record JAOLZA010000005.1, on the reverse strand, counting down.
TGCCTAGTGCTATTGTTAGTATTCTACCCCAACGGTAAACCCGCCATGGCTGAAGGCGACCCAGAATTGGAAGGTCCAGACAAACTGGAAGAAAGTTAAAAAAACACTTGCCTGATGGATGTAGGCCGCTATGTTCCCCCCGCGGGATAGAGCAGCCCGGTAGCTCGTCAGGCTCATAACCTGGAGGTCGATGGTTCAAATCCGTCTCCCGCAACCAATTTTAACCCCGGTTTGCGCCGGGGTTTTTTGTGGTCATAGTTCACCCAACACTTCCGCCGCGTGCTCTTCCGGCTTCACTTTGGGCCAAATTTTTTGGATCTTGCCTTTGGGATTGATGAGGAATGTCACACGATAGATGCCGTCGTATTCGCGACCCATAAATTTTTTGCGACCCCAAACGCCGTAAGCGTTCACTATGGTTTTGTCTTCATCAGCAAGCAGCATGAAAGGGAGGTCGTATTTCGCCACAAACTTATCGTGTTTTGCAACAGGATCACAGCTCACGCCAAGCAACACTGCGTTGGCTTTTTCGAATGCGGCGTGTTCATCACGGAACGCGCAGGCTTCTTTCGTTCAGCCAGGAGTGTCGTCCTTGGGATAAAAGAACAGCACTACGTGGCTGCCCTTGAAATTTTTTAACGCCACCGTGCCCCCGCCATTGGTGACTGCGGTAAAAGCCGGCGCGAGGTCGCCTTCCTTAAGCGTGAGGTTAGGGCCGAGTTCCATGCGGCGAGAATGACGGGCAAAGGCGCGGTGAGTCAAGCGTCCCTGTCCGGTTCCTTTTTATTTTCCGCCTGATTCGGATGGGACACGGGATGTTCGCTGAATTGCCTGATGCCATCGCGCACATAAAGTAATCCGGTGATGGCCGTGCACATCACAGCTGCCGCCGCCAGCCAGAAGGTGCCGAGAGGCGAGAATTTGCAAAGCACCCAGCCTATGGTCACCATTTGCAAAACGGATGCCGCTTTACTGAGGAAGAGTGGGTTCACTTTCACGTTGCCGATGGTCGCATACAGTAACGCGCTGCCGGCGACCACGATGAGGTCGCGCCCGATCACCGTGCCGGTGAGCCACAAAGGGATGCGTTGGTCAAAGCGATTTTCATCAAAATCAAAGGTCAACAAAATGAAACCGGCGAACATCAGCAACTTGTCTGCCAGCGGATCGAGATAGGAACCGAGCTGCGTGGCTTGGCCGTGATGGCGGGCGAGATAGCCATCAATTCCGTCGCTGATAGTGGCCACCAGGAATGCCGCCATGGCAAGGTAGCGGTGAAACTCATCGCCGGTGCGAAAGTAGTAAAGCATTTGCACCACAAAAAAAGGCACCAAAATGATGCGGCCAATGGTGACTTTGTTGGCGGTGGTCATGGAGTTTCGGAATCCAATTGGACACCAACACGTAAAAAAAATCAACCCATCCGCGCGAGGGCCGCATCAAACCGTGTCAGTACACGGTCACGGCCGAGCACCGCCATTAGGTCATAAAGGCTCGGTCCGATTTTCACGCCGGTGCAAGCACAGCGTGCGGGCATCACTAGCGCACGGATTTTCACGCCCAATTCCTCAGCTAATGCCTTAAGAGCGGATTCCATCGGCTTGGGCTCGAAGGATTCGAGGTTGGCAAATACCTCCCGCAATTTCACGAACCCCTCTTTGTGTTCAGCTGAAAAGGCCTTTGCGGCCATAGCTTCGTCAACCTCAACAGCGTCGCAGAAATAAAATGCGCAATACTCAGCCAAGTCTCCGATTTGTTTCACTTTGTTTTGACAAGTGGCCAGCGCGGCTTCGATGTAATCGTCCGTGGCATTTCCAAAATCCACACCCGTCTCGACGGCTAGTTGTCGATAACGATCCATCGGCAGATAACGCATGTGCTCGTAATTCATCCACTGCATTTTCTCCACGTCGAAGCGGGCATTTGCGCGGTTAATTTGCGGGAGATCAAAGCGCTCGATGAGTTCGGCCACAGTCATCATCTGCGAATCATCCTTGGGCGACCAGCCGAGGAGGCTGAGATAATTAACCACCGCCTCGGGAACACAATGGGTTTGCTGCCAGCCATCGAGCGAGGCCCCGTCGTCGCGTTTGCTCATTTTACTGCCGTCACTGTTTAGGATCAACGGGATGTGCGCGAAGGCTGGCGGCTCCGCATCCAACGCGCGAAAGAGCGCGATGTGCTTGGCGGTGTTGGACAAATGATCCTCGCCGCGAATAACGTGGGTGATGCCCATCTCTAGATCGTCGATGACATTGACCAAATGGAACACCGGCTTGCCGTCCGAACGCACGATGACGAAATCTGGCTGTTCCTGTTCGCGATCAGTCAAATCACGTAATACCTCGCCGCAAACGAGATCAGGAATGGTGATCGCCTCGCGCTGCATTCGAAAACGAATCGCGCCCTCGTGCTCGTACGCTAGACCCTTTTCTTTAAGCGCCTCCACGTGACGCGCATATATCTCGCCGCGTTGCGATTGAAAATACGGCCCTCGATCACCTTTGCTTTCACCGGTGGGGTCATTACCCGCGGGGCCTTCGTCCCAATCCAATCCCAACCAGCGCAGGCCTTCGAGGATGACGCTGATGGCTTCGGGCGTGTTGCGTTCCTCGTCGGTGTCTTCAATGCGCAAAACAAACTGCCCGCCGGTGTGCCGGGCGTAAAGCCAGTTGAACAACGCCGTGCGGGCACCGCCAATGTGAAGGTGGCCCGTTGGGCTAGGCGCGAATCGGACTCGTACACTCATGGGCGCGGAAGATAACCAGCTAGCTTCGCCAAAACAATACAAAGAGCTTCCAATCGTGGCACAGGGACGCCGATGGCTTGGGCTTGGCGGAGGGGTTCGTGGAACATGGATTCGATTTCCAGTGGTTGACCATTTTCGAAATCAATGAGGGTGGAAGCACAATAAGTGCCCATTGCGCGGGTCCGTTCGATCATAGTTGTCACCAGTGCTGGATCGAGATCGAGAGATTTGGCATTGGCGATGGTGATGATTTCATCCATTAAAGCGCGCACCCAAACTTCCCATTCGGGATGTGCCAGAAGTCGGTCGGTGGGCCAGGCAGGGCCGGGAGTTCCGGACAGAGGTTCGCCTTTGAGCGCGGTCAGACCGAAGGCGGCGGCGACGCCAAGCCCGTTGAAGGGAATATTCCAAACGAGTTTCTCCCAGAGGCCTTGTTCGAGATTATCGACTACGGCACAGGGCACACCGACTTCCTCAAACAGCGTGGCGAAAGCGTGCGTACGTTTTTGGGGTGGGCGGGCGTATTCGCCCATGATGATTTTACCGAAGGCAAGGTGTTGAATGACGCCGGGTGCCGTCCGGTTGAGGCACACGAAGCATAATCCGCCAAGGATTTTTTCCCCGCCAAAAAGCCCAGCAAGTTGCTCGTAATTGCCGAGGCCATTTTGCAGGCAGAGAATCGCGGTATGTTTTCCGACGAGCGGCGTGATAAGTTTGGCATAATGTTCATTGGCAGTGGCCTTGATCGCTACAAGAACCAGATCGCACGGGCCAATGGTTTCGGGCGAATCGTACGCATTCGGATACACGGTGAAATCGCCATCGGCACTATCGATGCGGAGACCGCGAGAGTTTACCGCCTCATAATCACCGCGCAGCAAAAAGTGCACGTCCTCTCCTGTGCGACAGAGTTTGCCACCATAAAAGCCACCCACCGCGCCCGCGCCGATGACACCGATTTTCATCGCCCGTGATTTAACCAAAAATCCAACAAAAAAGGCGCCCCCGTTGGAGCGCCTTGTTGAGAAAGGGCTGGTTAGCCGAGAATTTCGTCTTTGGCCGCCTTGAGAAAGGTGAACTTTAGCTTTTTTCTTGCTGGCACATCAATTTCTTGGCCTTCCTTGGGACCAAAGCGCATAATCATTTTGCGGGCTTTGGTTTGCCGGACAGCCACTTTGCCAATCCCAGGGATAACGAAGCCATCTTTAGCATTGGCATAAGCCAAGGTAGCAATTTCATCCATCGCCGCTTTGGCTTGGGCCTTTGATATGTCTGCCGCTTCTGCGACGGCTGCAATAGTTGCGGTCTTTGTCATTTTCGCCATTTGTATTTCTCCTTTGGTTAAGTGGTCGTCGCGAAGTGTCGCGTTGCGAACTGGGGCAGTAAAAGGACACGCGCATCCATTTCGCAAGGGAAAAACAGCGTTCAGGTCGAAAAGATATTCGCAATTGCCCCGATTTTTTCAGCACAAGCTTGACTTGACACCCTGTATCAACACCATCGTATCCACCTGTAAACAGTGAAAAACACCTTAAAAACAGTCACCCTCGGCCTGCTTCAGCACGCTTGCGGAACCGATCCGGAGGTCAATTTGGCCGCCACGCTGGGCGCCGCGCGCGCCGCAGCTCACGATGGGGCGCAGATCATTTGCACGCAGGAACTCTTCGGCACGCAGTACTTTTGCCAGAGCGAAAATTACGCTAATTTCGAGCTTGCAGAGCCAATCTTCCCCAATCCCGGCTCCACCACGCAAGCCTTCCAAACGCTCGCGCGCGAGGAAAAAGTGGTGATCATCGCCTCACTTTTCGAACAACGCGCACCTGGACTTTTCCACAATACCGCCGCCATCATCGATGCCGATGGCACACTGCTAGGCACATACCGCAAAATGCACATTCCCGATGATCCTCTATATTATGAGAAGTTTTACTTCACGCCCGGCGACACCAGTGATTCAGGCTTCCGCTCGTGGGAAACGGCTTATGGAAAAATCGGCGTGCTGATTTGCTGGGATCAATGGTATCCTGAAGCCGTCCGCCTCACTGCATTATCCGGCGCCGAGATCATTTTTTACCCCACCGCCATTGGCTGGCATCCATCCGAAAAGGCCTCTGAAGGCAAAACTCAGCACGATGCGTGGCAAACCATCCAGCGCAGCCACGCGATCGCCAATGGATGTTTCGTGGCGACGGTAAACCGCATTGGGCACGAAGCTCCCGCGGGCGGGGAAGGTATCGAATTTTGGGGCCAAAGTTTCGTGACCGCGCCCGATGGTGAAGTGATTGCCGAAGCAGCCGCTGACCAACCCGAAACCCTGTTGGTGCAGGCGAATCTTGCACAAGTACACGAAGCGCGCACTCACTGGCCCTTCCTGCGCGACCGGCGCATCGACGCCTACGCAGGACTCACCAAGCGCTTTTTGGATTGATGAAATACCGCGGTCGCATCGCCCCCACACCCACCGGCTATTTACACCTCGGCCATGCGCGCACTTTTTGGATCGCCCAAGAACGCGCGCTCCAACACGACGGCACCCTGCTCTATCGTAATGAAGACCTAGATCCCGCCCGCTGCAAACCGGAATTTCGCGCTACCACACTGGAGGATCTCCGGTGGCTCGGCCTCGAGTGGGAAGGTGAACCCATGGATCAATCCGAGCGAATGCCCGAATACCGCGCCGCCTTTGAAACCCTCCGTACCGACGGGCATCTATTCCCCTGCGCTTGCTCGCGCAAAGATATCCGAGAAGCCACCACCGCCCCTCATAGTGAAGACGGCGAACCCATTTACCCAGGCACCTGCCGAGGGAATCCATCAATACTCAACACTCAACACTCAACCGAATTCAACTGGCGCTTCCGCGTTCCCGAAAACGAGCCCATTGAATTCACCGACACCCATTTCGGCCCGCAAAAATTCATTGCCGGAAAAGATTTCGGAGACTTTCCCGTTTGGCAAAAAAACGGTCTGCCCGCGTATCAACTCGCCGTGATGGTGGATGACGCCGCGATGGAAATTACCGAAGTGGTGCGAGGCGCCGATTTATTGGTATCCACCGCGCGGCAGATTTTGATCTACCGTGCGCTCGACCTCACGCCCCCCGCGTTTTATCACTGCGATTTAATGTATGACGAAAACGGTGAACGCCTCGCCAAACGCCACGATGCGCTTAGTTTGCGCGAGTTGCGCGCGCGAGGGAATACACCCGAAATGTTGCGGGCGCAGTGGGGATAATCATTCCCCTTCGTTGAGCAACGCATGGCCGGGCATGGTGCAGGAGGGCGGATTGGTAAGCCCGGTGACGATGTACTGACCGGCTAACGGGCACTTGAGCACTTCGCCGTCTTTCAAGTAAGGAATAATTTCCTCCAATGTGACGGCGGACAAAGTATCCTTTTGATTATCCAGCTGCCACAAGCGCATGGCCTTATCGAGCTCGCGGAGATTTTTTACGCAGATCAGAATACTACGATCTTGTTTATCACCGACCGTGTACGGGATAAAAACCGCGAAGGCCAACCCCAACACTATCAGCCCTAATAGCCAATCCACCGCTCCGAACCCGCGCGTATTAGCAGATCCAACCACGGATCAACGCCTCTCCTCTTCCCCTTCTTCCATATCCTCCTTATGCAGTGTGTGCCCTTCGATGGTGCAAGTTGGGTCCTCGCCCACTATGGTCACTTCATATTCGCCACCCGAAGGACATTTGGGTGGGCGATTCATGAACTTAACAATATCGTCCATCGTCACCTCTTGATCATCGCTTTTGTCAAAACCATACTGGATGATGGCAGCCTTAATGGTCCCCAAGTTTTGCCTGCAACCGGTGATTTGACTTTCTTTTTTCGCCTGCAACAGATTTGGGATAGCCACCGCAGCCAAGAGGCCGATGATCGCCACCACAATCATTATTTCCACCAATGTGAAACCGCGTGTTTTTGTTTTTCTTATCTTCATATTCTCAAAACCCCTCTGGGAAGTTGTGTAGCATAGACGCCAATTTGTAGCAACACGTTACCGAGCAGGCGCACATACCGGGCAGGCTTCCACCCAATGGCCAGAGGATATTTCCTTGAACGGCGGCAACGTCTCAAGCATCTCCGGCGAGTGTCCGGTCCCACTGCGGGGAGCGAAGCGGCAGCCGTCGGGCGGGTCAATCGGCGTAGGCACATCGCCCTCGAGAATAACGCGATCCGGCACATATGTGGGATCCGGCACCGGGATGGCCGAGATCAGTGCCTTGGTATACGCGTGGACGGGGTTATTGTAAATCTCCTCCGCCGGAGCCAGCTCCACGATGCGGCCAAGATACATCACCGCGATGCGATCACTGATGTGTTTCACCACTGCGAGGTCATGCGAAATGAACAAATAGCTCAAACCCATTTCGCGCTGCAAATCCATCAGCAAATTGAGCACCTGACTTTGAATGGACACGTCCAGCGCGCTCACCGGTTCGTCGCAAATCAACAGGCGCGGCTTCAGTGCCAATGCGCGCGCGATGCCAATCCGCTGCCGCTGGCCACCGGAAAATTCAAAAGGATACCGCCCCGCCGCCGATTCCGGCAGCCCCACCTTCGCCAACAAATCCGCCACCCATTGCCGCCGCTCCGCGCGCGTGCCCATCTTGTGGATCACAAACGGCTCCTCGATAATCGTTCCCACCGTGTGCCGAGGGTTGAGGCTCTCGTATGGATCCTGAAAAATCATCTGAATCTCGCGCCGGAAGGGCTTCAGTTCACGGCGAGATAAATCCGCCAATTCATTCCCTTCAAACGCAATGCCGCCACTCGTGGGTTCGTACAAGCGAGAGATCGTTTTGCCGAGCGTACTCTTCCCACAACCACTTTCGCCCACGAGTCCCAGCGTTTCGCCCGGCATAATCGTAAGGCTCACGCCATCCACCGCCTTGCACGCCGCCACCGCACGTTGAAACACTCCACCCTTCACCGGAAAGTGCATCCGCAAATTATCCGTCGATAAAATGGCCGTACCGTTGTTCATCCTCGTGCGCAAACCGGACACGCCTCTACCCAATGATCTGTGGAAATTTGCCTCAAAGCCTGGCGTTCCACCAGCAACTCCGGCGCGTGCTCACGACCGCTGCGGGGGGCGAAGCGACAACCGGGTTTCAATTCGCTCAACGCCGGCACCATTCCGTCGATAGTTTGCAGCTCGCTCTTGGGCGTGCCGTTAAGGCGCGGAATCGAGCTGAGCAAGCCCTGCGTGTACGCGTGGCGGGGGTTGGCGAAAAGCTCCTTCACCTGCGCGCGCTCCACCACACGGCCGGCGTACATCACACACACCTCATCGCACGTCTCGGCGATTACGCCCAAGTCGTGCGTGATGAGCATCACCGACATCCCGAGATCGCGCTGGAGATTATTGATAAGCTGCAGAATCTGCGCTTGGATCGTCACATCCAGTGCCGTGGTCGGTTCATCGGCGATCACCAATTCCGGCCCGCACGCGAGCGCAATGGCGATCACCACCCGTTGCCGCATCCCGCCCGAAAGTTGATGCGGATATTCTGTGGCGCGAATTTCCGGCGAAGGGATCCCCACTTTGTCGAGCATCTCCACTGCCTGTTGCCACGCATCATCCGGTGACAAATCGTTGTGCTGTGTGAGCACTTCGCAAATTTGTTTACCAATGCGATGCACCGGATTAAGCGCCGTCATCGGTTCCTGAAAAATCATCGAAATGCGATTACCACGAATGGAACGCATATCCTCCGCCGGAACCGTGGCAAGATTGCGGCCATCAAAAAGCACCTCACCCGCAAGAATTTTCCCCATTGGCTGCGGCAACAGTCGCATAATGCTCATCGCCGTCACACTTTTCCCACAGCCACTTTCGCCTACAATGCCGAGCGTGCGCCCACGTCGAACCGCAAAGCTCACGCCATCCACGGCGGTGAGCTGACCAGCATCGGTGTCAAAAGCCGTGACGAGGTCACGCACCTCGAGCAATATTTCTGGCTCAACCTCCCCCACGATTATCTTTCCAACTTATATTGGTCGAAGGTTTTGATGACCGGCGGAAACTTCTTGCCACTCTTCTTGGCCGCTTGTGTTTCTTTTTTTGCGGCGGTGTCAACCCAATGCACATGATACTCATCCCAATCGCGACTTTGTTTCACGTTGAAGTCGTCGGGCCATTTCACCCAACGCCAGTAGCCGACGCGATACCATGGCTTGGACCACGCAGGAAGGTAGCCGGCGTGATCATGAAGGCGCTGGATGAGCTCGTGCCCAAGGCGTGTGATTTCGTCCAAATCTTCGGCCTCGCGGTATTGCTTGATCAGTTTGTCCAAGTCGCGATCGGCGGTAAGGGTGGCGTTATTGGTATCCGGCTTAGGAGTGATGCCTGCCCGGAGCGAACCATCGGCATTATACAGCTTATCACCTTCCTCTTCATAAGCATTGTAGGAATGATAAGGCTCAAAAAACCGCGGGTATAATTCCACGGAATTATTCAGGCCGCCAAATGAAATTTCATGTTTCTTTTCGTTTGTTTTTTTCCAACCGGCGGTCAGCTCAAGAATCTCGAGGTTCAGCTCTAGGCCAGCCTTAGCGGCTTGTTGTTTTAGCACCGTCAACACATCCGTGAAGCGCTTGTAGCCGGTTGAAATCGTGAAGGACAACCGCTTGCCAGCCGCGTTGCGGAGAATCCCGTCGGCACCTCGCTGGGTGAAACCGCCTTTGGCGAACGCGGCCTCCGCTTTTTCCACAGAAAATTCCCGCACTCTCACAGTAGGATGACTACGTTTCCCGTAACCATCCGCCATGGTTTGCTGGCGATCAAAGTCGCCGTAGAAAATTTCCTTGTTCACCAATGCCCAATTCATCGCGTGATGCAATCCCTGGCGAATGTTCTGATTGTCCAAAAGCGGCATCGAGCAATTGATGCGCATCCCCCAAGTGGGCACGGGGATTTCGTTGAAAAATTTCACTTTGTGAATGTACCCCTTCTTCACCTCAGGCGAATCATTGGGCAGCTTCTCGTGCCAATACTCCGGCAGGCTCAGCCCGTGCCAATCCAGCTCACCCTTGCGGAACAGCTCAAACACCTTGGCCGGTTCGCGCACCACGGTGACGCGAATTTTATCCGGATTATACCGGTTTTTGTGAAAGCGCTTTTTATCTGCCCACCAATTGGGCACCCGTGTAAGCGTAATAGCCACGCCATCGTTTACATTTTCCTGAAGCACCTCGTAGGGTCCGGCGGTGGGCTCAAACTCCCATTGGTAATCCTTCAGGAAATCTTCATCAATTTCCTCATAATGGTGCTCCGGAACCGGGCGAATGCTCACCTTCTCCACCACATCCGGCTTGGCCTTATAATAGGTGATAGACAATGTGCGCGAATCATAGAGCGTGATATTCTTGAACTTCTTGTTGTCGTAATAATCATTGTACCACGGTGCCCTGATGTGCTTGCTGCGCATGAAATAAAAGTGAAAGAAAAAATCCGTCACCCGAATTGGCTTACCATCTGAATACCGCGCATCGGGATCCAACTCAAAATAGACCGTTCTCTTATCTGAACCCACCGCCCAGCGCTTGGCAATGGAAGGATAATAGCCATCGGATTGCGGGTGAGATTCCACAAGAATCAACGCATTGGAATCAAGTATATACTGCCGAAATGAACCGCTCGCGTCGGGCCCAACAAACCGCAAGGTGCGCGGCCAGTCTCCGGTGGACGTATTTAAGGTTCCGCCGCGCTTTGCTTTGGGCGAGGCAAACACTTTTTCGCTGCTCCCGTCTTCCCATTTCAAATCTACTGGAATATCAGCGGTGGTTTTGATACGGAAAAATTCTGGGTCGGCCTCGTAAAAAGCCTCCACCTCTTCGACTGAATCCAGCTCCACCTTGGTCAGCTTGGCCGGCGTGCCGCCTAGGGAACTGCCAGCCTTGGAGCCATCGGGTGCCTTTTTCTTGCCGCAGCCAGCCAATAGGGCCATCGCCACAAGCACGGTTGAGAATAGTTTTATGTGTGTTTTCATAATTTTATTATTCGTAAGTTGAAAATTTCTTGGGGTCAAATGCTTCGCGAACTGCCTCGCCGATAAACGTGACCATTGTCAGCACCAGAAAAATCGCCGTCAATGCCGAACCGATAATCCACGGTTTTTCGCGGATATATTCCTGACCCAATCGCAATTGATGTCCCCAACTGGGCGTACCCTCGGGTAACCCGAAATTTAGGAAATCAAGCGCAGTCACCGATGAAATCGCTACCGCCACGGTGAAAGGTAGAAAGGTCACCAGCGTAGACACTGTATTTGGAAGCAGATGCGTGAATACAATCCGCAATGGCCCCGCACCCAGGAGTTGCGCGGCCGCTACGTAGTCACGCGCCTTTTCCTTATAGGTGGAGGCACGCATATAATAAGTCATACTCGTCCAACTAAAAACAACCATAATGAACAGCAACAACAACACCCGGGTCGACATGCCGACTTTGCTGGGCACAACGCTTACCATAATCATCACCATATACAGAAATGGAATATTAGCCCAAACCTCCACCAAACGGAGGCCTAACAAATCCACCTTGCCGCCAAAGTAGCCCATCAAGCAACCGACCGTTGAGCCGATAAAAAACACCATCAAGGTGAATCCCAATGCAAACAGCATGACGATGCGAAAGCCATAAAACATACGCGCAGCAATATCGCGTCCAGCTCCATCGGTACCGAGATAATGCTTGTGCTCACGGCTTGGGGCCGAAAGTTTTCCCACTCCCTCGCTAAACGTATTACCATCCGGCCCGTGAGGGATGATGGGCATTATGAGCCAACTTTCCGTTTCGGCAGCTTCCCACGTTTTTTTTAGCAACCGATAATTCACCAGCCCAGAGTAAGGCTGGCCGGTCTCATCCTTGGCCTCGCCAAAAAACTCCCCCGTGCGCGGCTCCTTGGGCGTGTATATCCATTTGATTGGATACGAATCAGCCACAGCCGGGAAGTACCATTGGTTATTATGCCGCACAACCAACGCCTGATCGTTCATCAGTAATTCACCAAAAAGAGAAACCAACAGAGCCCCGCCCAGCAAAAGGAATGACCAATAACCACGCCGGATGGAACGGAAGCGCTTGAGCTTTCGGGCGGTGATAGGATTGAGCTTCCAGTGCATGATTATTTGAAACGCACGCGTGGATCGACCATAGCCATTAGGAAATCCGAGATTACATTGCCCAGCAACATAAGGAATGCTGAGAGCATCAATACGCCCATCACCACCGGAAAATCACGGTCAATTATCGCGTTGAAGCCCAGAAGCCCGAAACCGTTGATATCGAATATTTTTTCGATGAGAAATGAGCCTGTGACAAACAACATCACTTGATGGCCGAGATTGGTGGCTATCGGAATCATTGAATTGCGTAGCGCATGCCGCCGCACCGCGTCGCGATAAGCCACACCCTTGGATAGTGCAGTGCGCATATAATCGGCGGAGAGATTATCCATCAAATGATTCTTCATCAGCATCGTCACAAACGCAAACCCGCCTACAAGATACGCGCACAGCGGAAGCACGGAGTGATGTAACACATCTTTTACTTTTTCGCCCGTGGACATTTCATCAAACCCGATGCTAGTAAAGCCCGTGGTGGGAAACCATTGATTGTTCACCGCGCAAAATAAAATTAGCAGGAACCCCAGCACATAGCCTGGGATTGCGTAACCCATGAAAATGAGCACCGAGGTAGTGTTATCAAACCAACTATTATGATTGATTGCCTTGTAAAAACCCAGCGGCAGACACACTGCGTACACGATGAACATCGTCATGAATCCAAAATAAGTGGATACCGGTAGCCGTTCCCAAATCACCTGCCCTACCGGCTTGCCGTAGCGAAAGGAACGCCCCAAGTCGCCCTGCACCAATCCCGAGTATTCCTCGCGAAACACTTCAACCCGTAACAAGCCTTCCTCGTCATCGGGTTTGGTATCCAGTTTGCGCCAGGTCCAGTTGCCAGGAAAATCCCCCACATTTACAAACTTCACGTTGTCCGCCGCATCACGCTCAAGCCGCATCCGCTTCTTTTTCGCCTCCCCTTCCACCAAGCGCACCCGCACGCTTCCTTTGGTTTCGCCAGCATCAAATTGAACTTCCTTGTGCGATAACTCGCGCGAGCGCAAGCCCAACCAAATGAAATATGACTCCACCACCGGCTTATCCAAACCGTAATAGCGCTCTAAATCCTTCCGCTGCTCTTCATCCAGCAAACCCGTTCCCGTCTGACCGCCGCTATTTCCCTCCTCGCTCATTTGCTGCATCTGCATCATCGCCTGCTCAATTGGCCCGCCCGGTGCCGCGCGTGTGACCAAAAACACCACAAACGAAATCCCCAGCAAAGTAGGTGGAATCAAAAGGAAACGCCTGAGGAAATAATCGCGCATAGCCGGATTTTACAGGGGACAATACTGCCAGAGCCGTGCCGAATTGCCAGCCAAATCGCATCGACAGAGCACGTCTCTTGGCCCAATCTCCCCGCGATGACGAAGTTGACGCTTGGCCATTCGCCCGATCCGGACGATGCCTTTATGTTTTATGCCCTCGCGGAAGGGCTCATTGATACTCGCGGTTACGCGTTCGAGCACATTTTACAAGACATCCAAACACTCAATGAACGCGCCACGCGCGGCGAGCTGGATATCACCGCCATCAGCATTCATGCATATCCCTCGGTGTGTGCCGATTACGCACTGCTACCCAGCGGCGCGAGTATGGGCGATGGCTACGGGCCAATGTTGGTGGCCAAGGAAAAAATCATGCGTGCGGACATTCCCGGCAAAAAAATCGCCATCCCGGGCGAGATGACCAGCGCCTTCCTCGCGTTGCAGCTTTGGCTGGAGAAATCGAAGTCTGAGATTGATTACCTCGTCGTGCCCTTCGACGAAATTTTTCAAACCGTCAATGCCGGCACGGCGGACGTTGGCCTCATAATTCACGAAGGCCAGCTCACATACGAAAACGAAGGGCTCGTATGCTGTCAGGATTTCGGTGTGTGGTGGGGCGAAGAAAACAACGGTCTCCCACTGCCTCTCGGCGGCAACGTGATCCACAAACGCATTCCCGCTGACGAACGCAAAGTCATCAGTGATCTACTCACCGCAAGCATCCAGTACAGCCTCGACCATCGCGCCGAAGCCGTTGCGCATGCACTACAATACGCGCGCGATATGGGGATGGAATTAGCCGATCAATTCGTGGGGATGTACGTAAACCACTGGACCCTCGACTACGGCGAAAAAGGCCGCGACACCATCACGCGCTTCCTCGGCCAAGCCCACGAGGCGGAGCTGATTGACCACCGACAGGAATTGGAATTTGTGGAGTAATGAAATACCGTCGCTTTGGAAAAACAGATTTGGAGATGCCCGTGTTCTCCTGTGGAGGAATGCGGTATCAGCACAAGTGGAACGACATCGAGTGGAGCGAGGTGCCCAACGACGGCCAGAAGAATCTTGAAGCCACCATTCATCGTGCCGTTGAAGTGGGTATCAACCATATCGAAACCGCACGCGGGTATGGCTCATCGGAAATGCAGCTCGGACCAGCACTCAAAAAACTACCGCGCAAAAAACTCATCGTGCAAACCAAAGTGGCCCCATTTGCCAATCCACGCGAGTTTCTCGAAACTTTCCAAAAATCATTGGACTATCTCCAGCTCGATCACGTGGATTTGCTTTCGCTGCATGGCATCAACAATCAGGAAATTCTCGATTGGTCGCTCGGCCCCACCGGCTGCATCGCCGCTGCGCGTTGGCTACAAAAAGAGGGCCGCGTACGCCATGTCGGCTTTTCCACCCACGCCACCACCGATTTAATTTTGAAAGCCATCGAGAGTGATGCCTTCGATTACGTCAATCTCCACTGGTATTTTGTAAACGACCTCAACTGGCCAGCCATCGAAGCCTCCGCCGCGCGAGATATGGGCGTTTTCATCATCAGCCCCAACGACAAAGGCGGCAAGCTTTACGCCCCACCCCCAAAGCTCGCCGAGCTATGCGAGCCGCTTCATCCGATGCAGTTCAATGAACTCTATTGTTTGAACCGCCAGCAAGTTCACACCCTCAGCTGCGGCGCGGCCGAGCCATCTGATTTCGATTGCCATCTCGACGCTTTGGAATATTATGACACTATTGGGACCACCATCGCCCCCATCGAAAAACGACTGCGCGATGCCTTGGCTGAAGTCCACGGTGCGGACTGGTGCGCCCGTTGGGCCGAAGGATTGCCACATTACGTGGACGTACCCGGCGAGCTGAACCTCACGGAAATTCTACGCCTGTGGACCTATGCCAAAGGCCTCGATTTGGTGGACTGGGGAAAAATGCGTTACAATCTACTCGGCCAAGGCGACCACTGGTTCCCCGGCGAACACATGGGGAAATCGGATAAAACAGGACTAACCGAGGCCCTTCGAAAGAGCCCGTTTGCCGATCGCATTCCTGAAATTCTGACCGAAACCCACAGATTGCTGCTGGATACCCAGCAAAAACGACAAAGTGAATCTGAATAAACGCGTCCAGAAAGGGCTGAAAATGGTTGAGTTTAATGGTGTTTTGAGTAGATTCGCAGCAATGAAAATTTCTGGGTTTTTACTCTGCATATCCTCGTTATTGCTGGTTGGTTGCGGCGACAATGAAGATGGCAGTGGTTCGGATATCAGCACCACCAAGATAAACCAAGGTTCTGCCTCCACTAACACTACACAAGTAGCCAACAATACAGTTGCTCCGGTTGATATTAGCACGATGAAATATATCCGGCGTACTAACGCGACCGCTGTCATCACCAATATTGTGAGGGTTTATTTTCATGACAAAAAACAATTCACTGGGAATGCGATTAAAAACGACAAGGACGGTACGCAATCCCTCATCTCCATGCAAAAAGGCCTATGGCATGGAACGTTTCGTATTAAGTATCCGGGCGGCAAACAGACCAAGTACCGAGTAAGTTATATTCAAGGCCTAAAGAACGGCACGGCGTACACTTGGTACGCCGACGGCACAGCACGCAGCAAATCCTTCTACACCAACGGTTTCCGCGTGGGCCCGTGGACTACTTTTCACCCCAATGGCAAGACCAACAAGGTAAAGGTGTTATCAACCAAAATCCCAGGCAAGGTACTGCGAATGGCCGCTTTTGATCTAACTGGCCGGCCCCTAACCGGCAAGACGCCTGCTGGCCGAAAGTTCCAATGGCAAGTGAACGGAACAGATGCAACGAAGGAATTGTCATATTATAAGGGCAGACCATCCTCCATCCTAACGACAGCCTTTGGTAATCCAAATCAACGACAAGGCAACGTGTGGATGTATTCGGGACTGACCATTCGCGACATCAAGACAGGCCAAATCAAACGCACGGCGCGATTCACTGTGAATAACGGCAAAGTGGCCGCCGTGGAAGTGCTACCCTAATTATCGCCCACTACCTTAGAGGCACTGACAACTCTCGCTAGCTATTTCTTTGGCGTTGGCTTCTTGGGAGCAACCTTATCAGGGTCGTTGATATTCAGCTGAGCCAAAACTTGGGTGGTGATATCCAAATCGGGGGAGGAATACAACAGTGCCTTCGATTCGATCACCAGAGTATAGCCATTTTTCTTGGCTTGCGCTGAAATGACCGCCTTAATCTCGTCCTTAATTCCTTCAATAGCCTTGCGACTTTTTTCCGATAAATCTTTTTGTTGTGCAGCCTTCCAATTATTTAAGGTCGTTCCGTTCTGCTCATATGCCCTTCTTTTGGTTTCAAACTCCTGCCGATGGCGTGCCAAAGCTGCTTGATTCTGATTGGGCTTCTGCAAAATTTGTTGCATTTTTTTCAATTCAGCCAACCGATCCGTCTGGCTTTTATCCTCCATGGCCACACGTTTTTGCATATCCTCCATGGCATTTTTTAAGCGTTTATCCTCCACTGCGGTACGCCAGTAGCCTTTAAAGACAATTTCCGTGTTGACGATTGCCAGATTATGCTCTGCCGCAGCGGGAGCGCGACAGGGCAATAGACATGCAATAGAAAGAAAAAGTGTGGTGAGTATGGTTTTCATAATGCTCAATTTTATATTAGGTTAGAATCGGGTTGTGTAGCCAAAATTCACATTGATATTGCCGCCGCTGTCGTTGTAGCCATCGCTGGAAATCGGAAACGCATAGTCAAGACGCAGCGGGCCGAGGAATGGAATTTGTAAACGGAGGCCAATACCCCAGTCATCGTTGTAATTGCCAAAGTCAAAATCGTAAGCGCCTTTGTTCACCGAACCGATATCGTAAAAGGTTGCAACTCGAAGGATGTCCCACGGAGTGGGCACGCTGTATTCGAGTGAGGCGTGGGCCATGGTTTGGCCACGGAGATAGTCATTTTGGTCACCACGTGGGCCCACTTCGTTAAAGTCAAAGCCCCGTAGATTGCGTGAGCCACCGAGATGATGGCGATATAAATATGGAACATTTTTCGAGCTTTCAAAGCTATCCACCACCGCGTTTTGACCACGTAACTCAAGGACGTGCCCTTCGCGTAAGCCCTTGAAATACCACGTGCTCTTGAGGTGGTACCCGTAAAACGGCTTGTCGCTACCAATCACACTGGGTGCAACCTGGAGGTCGAAGGAAGTAATCTGACCGTGCGTAGGAAGATCGCCGCCACCGCGAGTGTCATAGGCGAGGCGACCGCCCAACAGACCTACAAAGTCGTGTCCAGCCTCGTTCTTTAACTCGGTGGAGGCATTGGATTTCATTTCAGTGAGGCCAACCTCTTCCAACGTGAAATAGATTTTTCCTCGCAAAAAATCGTTACCTAAAAGAGTTCGTTCCAGACCGATGTCAAATCCGGTTTGATCCACGTCAAACTTAGTGCTGTAATAGGACATCTCCTCAGCGTAAAGCGAGGTGGTCAGCTTCAGCTTCCGATCAAGCAGCCACGGCTCCTCAAAGTCCAGTCGGTAATTTTTGTACTTGCCTCCGGCCACGGTCTTAAGGCGAACTTTCTGACCTGCGCCTTGCAGTAAATGGGGGCGACGCCAGCGTTTGATGTCAAAATTTTCCTGCCCCATTACCACATTAGCAAACGCGCCGGAATCAGTGCTGAACCCGCCGCCGATCATAAAGTTCCCCGTGTTTTTTTTCGCGCACGGCCACCACGAGATCGTCCGTGAGGGTTTCACCTGGATTGGCACCCTGACGAGCATCGGGACCACGCCGCGCAAAGGTGCGTACACTTTCAAATATGCGCATACCTTCGATTCGACTGCGGCTGCGTTCCACACGACCCATGTCAAACCGTTCACCGGACGCAATGGCGAGCTCGCGGCGGATAACAAAGTCTTTGGTTTTTTCGTTGCCTTCAATTTGCACCAAGTCGAGGTTGAACGGATTACCTTCGAAGATTTTGAAGACGAGGTTAATTTTGTCAGTACCAGTCACCGGTTTGCGAACCACCCTCAGCACGCGGGCATTGATATGAGATTTGCGGCCGTAATGATTTTGGATAGCACGCAAATCAGATTCTGGGCCGCTGCGGAGCAGTCGTTCGGGTGCGTAAATTTCACCTTCGCGCATGCGGATGAGGGACATGAGGGTGAGCTTGGGGATCACAGGCTTGAAATCTGGATTGACCTTGCCTTCGGGCCCAGCATCAAGCCGCGTGGTTTCGCCATCGCGCGCATTTTGCCAGTAGTACTCAAAATTCACCGTGCCCACATGATACAAGCGACCCTCGGTAATCTTGAAGGTAAGATCCACGTACGAGGCGTCATCGAGATAATCTTCCAGATTATCCTCCGCATCTTCCACTACATCTTCCTGATCATCCACTTGGTCTTCCAGCAAATCCAAACGATCTTCATCGATGGCATCCCCTTTATCTTCTTCATCAGCCAAGGATGATTCCAATATTTCCAAATCCGCGCGCGCTTTGTTGAGGGTATTTACGCGTTGCTGATACACGTCGCTGGTCAGTACGGCATCGGCGGTATGAACTACTTCCGCTTTGGCATCGAGATAGCCACGATTGCGATAAAAGGTTTCGAGACGCTCAATGTCCGCCTGCAATTCGAGCGGTCGAATGCGCCCGTCATTCATGAACCAACTGACAGGATTATACCAACGCCGCCTTTCACGAACTTTCACGAAGTCCATCAAGTCATCGGTATCAAAACCGTCATTACCCTCGATGGTCATGTTTTCGATTTGAAACTGCTCGCCTTCGGTGATCAAGTATTCGACTTCCCCAGTCAACTTGCCACCATCATCACTGGTTACGCTGACTGGGTAATAGCCTTTATCCTCATAATGTTCACGCAAGGCTTCGGCATCAGCTTGCCTTTGGGAGTCGCTGTAGCGGATGCCGCGGCGGAGTGTAATTTTTTTTAGTAAATCTTTTTCTTTTATCTGTAATGACGCTGCGGTGAGTGTGGTGCCATCGGGCCTGCGCAACAGCAAATTCACCGAGGTTACTTTGGGATAGACCACAGTGATGAATTCCAACGTAAGTTTCCCATCTTTCTCAGACACCTCCACGCGCACGTCATAAAACCGGCCGGTTCTCATCAGCGCATGTACATCAGGATTAGTTACGCCGGCACGAAATTGATCACCCGGGCGGATGCGGATATGATTGCGCACGTAAGCCTCGGTGATATCCGGCTCGCCGCTGCCAAGGCTCTTAAGGGTGACTTTGACTACGCCCACCTTGGGGGCAGCGGCAACCGGTTGGGCATTCGCCATTCCCGGCGCGACCAGCAGCAGGAACAGTGTGAGGAGTTTCAAAATGTTAGTTTTCATGCGGCACATCTTCATCGCTTATTCGGGCGGCAGGCTCAAACCGCGTGTAGGCTTTGAGGAAAGTGAGCGGAATGTCGCCGGTGGGGCCGTTGCGTTGCTTCGCAATCAACAGGTTGACCGGCAATCCTTCGCTCTCGCCCGTACCTTCCACATCCTCATCCTGCGCGACTTTGTAAAGCAGGCCCACTAAGTCGGCGTCCTGCTCAATCGCGCCGGATTCGCGGAGATCCGACAAGCGTGGCTTGCGGTTCTTCTCCCTCTCCATTTCGCGGTTTAACTGACAAAGCACAATCACTGGCACCTTCAATTCCTTAGCCAAGGCCTTGATACCGCTGGAGATTTCTGAAACCTCCTGCTGCCGATTGTCCATCGCCCGCCGCGAAGTAGAGTGAAGCAGCTGGAGATAGTCAATGACAATGAGTTTTATGCCATACTGGGTATGCATTCGGCGAGCCTTGGCTCGGAGTTGCAGGATGGAGAGCCCGGGGGTGTCATCGATATAAAGGGGGGCCTTGTGAAGCTTACCGGCGGCGGCGTTGATGCGCGGGAAGTCGTGGTCGCCCATAACTCCGTCGCGGAGTTTGCTGAAGTTGAGACGAGCATTGGAGAAAATCATACGGGTAACCAGTGCCTCTGCGGTCATTTCCAAGCTAAACACGCCCACGGGAACATTGCCTCCCAGCGTCACGTTTTCCACAATGTTCATCGCCAGACTGGTTTTGCCCATCGAGGGCCGCGCAGCAATGACAATCATTTCACCCGCGTGCATTCCATCAGTCATCTTGTCGAGCACCGGATAGCCGCTAGCAACACCCGAAATCTGACCCTTGCGTTTGTGGTATTCCTCAATGCGATCAATGGCAGCGTGCACGAGTTTCTTCATATCTGTGCTGATGTCGCCCGCACGTTCATCGTTGATGGTGTGGATGCGCGTTTCCACCTCGTCGAGAAGGCGATTCACCTCGCCCTCGTGCTCAAACGCTTGGGTAACAATCTCGGTGCAGGTGCGTACGGTTTTGCGCAGCAAATATTTGTCCCAAACAATGTTGAAATAGTATTCGAGGTTAGCCGCCGAAGGCACACTATCCATCAATGTGTTTAGATAAGCCACGCCGCCCACGGACTCGAGCTGTTTGCGATCGGCGAGGAATTGCTTCACAGTGATGATGTCCACCGCTTGCCCCGCACCCACGATATCGATCATCGCCTCGAAGAGCAGTTGATGTTTCAGTTCATAAAAAAACGTGTCACCCGACGGACGGCGTTTGCCGCGCTGATCTTTATCGGAAGGGGCATCGCTGAGCTGGCGGGGCTCGCGAATGCGTTCGAGGCAAAAATCCAATCCGGATGCGGCATCGAGCATCAGGCAACCGAGAATCCCCTGCTCCGCCTCGATAGAGTGCGGCGGCGTTCGGCCCGCGGGCGCGGTGGCGGGCTCATGGGAACTGGGCGCGCGGCGCGGCGCGTTCACCAAATCCTCCATCTGCCGTTCCGGAATGGGCACCTCAGGTGTGTCAATCATGCGCCGCAAGAAAACACGAAGGTGCGCCTCGATGGCAACGCGAAGTTGCTAGCTTTGCACCCCCGCTTGTTCACAGCGGGCGGGGTATAAAAAAGGCCGCCCCGCTTTGATACGGGACGGCCATTGGAAAATATCCTGTTATTCGGTGGCTTTTTCCGCTGCAGCTTTTTTGGCGGCTTCCTCGTCAGCCACGGATTGCGGAGTGGGCAGCGGGTTCTCGCTTTCCACAAAGACCTTCAGTTCGCCTTCCAAATCGGTGTGCAGCTTGAGCTTCACGTCAAACTCACCTAGCTCGCGCAGGGGTTTGAGGAGTGCCACTTTTTTGCGATCCAGATCGAGGTCAAATTGGTTGTGCAATTCATCACAAATGGTGCCAGCCGTGACAGAACCGAACATTTTTCCGGCTTCGCCGGTCTTCACCTTAATGTGTAAGCGTAGACTCTTGAGACTATCGCGGAGTTCCTCCATGTGCTGTCGCTCGCTAGCCTCACGCTCTGCACGGCGGGATTGCAACGATTCGATGTATCGCTGATTGCCCGCGGAAGCGGGGATGGCTTTGCCTTGAGGAAAAAGGAAATTGCGCGCGAAGCCGGGCTTCACCTTCACGGTATCGCCTTCAGCGGCACGGAGGTCCCTCATGTTTTCGGTGAGGATGACTTCGGTTTCTTTTTTGGATATAAGCATAATGGATTAAAAATTAAAATGGCACGTCGTCATCTTCTGGAAGACTCGCCGCAGGGGCACTGGAATTACCGGAAGCCGCCGGTGCGTTGCCTTGGGCTTGATAGTTACCACCATCGCCGCCGCCGGCTGCACCACCAGAATCAAGAAATTGAAATCCTTCCAGCGTCACACCGAGCTTGCTGCGTTTTTGTCCAGTTTGCTTGTCATCCCACTGATCGAGCTTCAAGCGGCCTTCGACCATCACGGGTCGGCCTTTTTTTAAATACTGCCCAATGACTTCCGCTTGTCGGCCAAAAGCATCCACATCGACGAATGTAGTTTCCTCCTGCTTCTGGCCTTCTTTATTTGTCCACGTGCGGTTGATGGCCATACCGATCTTAGCGATAGCGGTGCCGCCGGAAGTATATTTCACCTCGGGATCGCGAGTGAGGTTGCCCATAAGGATGACCTTGTTGTAATTCGGCATAGCGGGTGGAGTTCGGAGTTGGGTTAACTGGCAGCCAGCTCGAGTGGAGTGCCAGTGGAGTGAGTGATTTGGGCGCGAAAAAATTCCGGGCGTTTGCCCAGTTCCTTGCGCAGTCCTTCGAGTGCGCCGCCATCCAATTCGAACTGGAGGTTCACGTAGAAGCCGCCTTTATGACGTTTGTTGGCAATGCGAACAAAGCCGCGGCGGCCAATTTTTTGTTCGTTGGTCACCTTCCCGCCGGCTTCGCTGATGAGACCGGTGAGTTTGGTGATGTGCTCGTCCACACTATCGGACTGGCCGGTAGTGTCGATGATGAATAATCCGTCGTAGCGCTTCACGTTTCTGTTTCTTCTTTCTCTTCTATATTGACTGGTTCGTCTGTATCGGGAGGAAAAACCTTCCCGTTAAATTCATTCATCGCCCGTTCCGGACCGTGGCTTAGCCAACTGTTCACCTGCGCTGCCAATTTTTCCAGCACCAATTTCAGTGCTGCCTCTTCGTTTTCGTCAAACTTGCCCAACACGTGGGCGGCCAATTCCTGACGGTTATCATTCGGTCGACCCACTCCAATGCGCAGGCGCGGATACTCCGGCGTAGCCAAGTGCTGCTCAATCGACCGCAGTCCGTTATGACCTCCGGCGCTACCGCCTTTTCGGAGCCGGATTTCGCCAAAATCAATATTTGCATCATCCACAATCGCCAGCACGCGGATGGCTTCGTCGATTTTATAAAAATCGCAAATCGAGCTCACCGCTTCGCCGCTGAGATTCATAAACGTCAGCGGCTCGCAAAGCAGCACTGTGTGCCCAGATACTTCCGTCCGGGCAAGCCGCGCGGAAAACTTCTTCTTTTCGTCGACCCATTTGGCACCCCATTTTGCGGCTAAATGTTCCACCGCTTGGAACCCAGCGTTGTGGCGCGTGCGTTCGTAATTCGCGCCCGGATTGCCAAGCCCCACGATGAGATGTGCAGCCTCCATAGGCGCACCGCTCGCGGCGGGTTACTTTTTGTCGCCCCCGCCTTCCTCGGGTTTAGCATCACCTTCGGCACCTTCGACCTCGGCTCCTTCTTCGCCTTCTTCGCCTTCGGCAGGAGTTTCCACCACCTCAACACGCGGACGGGATACAGAGAAGACCGGATTACTAGAATTATCCAAAATTTCAACACCTGCGGGCCTGACAATGTCGCTGACGTGCAGAGTGCTGCCAATTGCCAGCTCGCTAATATCCACCTCGATCATTTCCGGCAACTCGGCCGGGGAGCCAATCACGTGAACCTGACGCATCACGTGTTCGAGGTTACCGCCGCCGACTTTCACTCCCACCGCTTCGCCCACCGCAACCACGGGCACTGTAACCTGCACTTGCTGATCCTTATGTACTTCGCGGAAATCCACGTGCAACGGTTGGCGGCTCAGCGGGTGATGCTGCACTTCCTGAATCAATGCCAAACGGCTGTTGCCGGCGAGGTTGAGGTTCACCAAAACCGCCGTGGCGGAGGTGGAGGCCATCACCCTTTGGAAACTTTTCTTGTCCAATTCTAGTTGCTCAGCACCTTCGCCGCTCCCGTATATTACAGCGGGCATACTGCCGGTGTGCCGGAGGGCTCTGACTTGGTTGCGTTTTTTTGCGGTGCGCGCGTTGGCAGCTAGTTCAATTGCTTTCATCGTCCTATTTATCCTATCCTCACTCCATCAAATTCAAAAAGCGATGTGATCGATGAATTCGTGTGAATCCGTTTAATCGCCTCTCCAAGCAGTGCAGCCACCGACAAAGTGGTCAGCTTTAAGCCCTTGATTTCGGGGCGGGGAACAGTATCAGTCGAGATAAGTTCGTCAATGTTTGATTTTCGGATTCTTTTTGCGCCCAAATCATTCAAAACACAGTGGGAAACTGCCGCAATTATCTTTTTAGCCCCACGCCGCCGCAGCAATCGCGCCGCGGAAACCAACGTACCCGCCGTTTCCGTGAGATCATCTACTAATAATACTGTCTTCCCGCGTACCTTGCCGATGACCGAAACGGTCTCAGTTTCCGTATCCGAAACCCGCCGCTTGGCCACGATCGCGAGGCTTGCGTGCAGCATTTGCGAGTAGGCATGCGCCATTTTGATGCCGCCCACATCAGGGCTCACCACCGCCAGTTCATCGCCCAAATCGAGTGTTTTAAGGTATTCAAAAATCACCGGCGCTGCATACAAATGATCCACCGGAATATCGAAAAACCCCTGAATCTGTTGAGCGTGTAAATCGCAAGTGAGCACGCGATTCACCCCCGAAGCCACCAATAAGTTGGCCACCAGCTTTGCACTGATGGGCACCCGCGGCTGGTCTTTGCGATCCTGCCGCGCATAGCCATAAAAAGGTAGCACAGCGGTAATCCGATTGGCACTCGCGCGACGGAGAGCATCAATCATAATAAACAGCTCCATCAAATTTTGGTTTGCCGGTGGGCAAGTGCTTTGGATCACATACGTGTCCTCACCGCGCACGTTTTCATCAATCTTCACAAAGGTTTCACCATTGGGGAAATCGCGGATAAGGGCCTTGCCAAGGGGCATATTGATGCTTTCCGCAATGGACTTAGCGAGGGGTCGATTGGATCTGCCGGAAAAGATTTTCACTATAATATCTAATTATTAAAAGAAACAGCACTTGTGACAAGTTACTGGGCCCGTATCTACCCACCCCACTCGCGCGCGGCGAGCAAAAAAACAATATGACAGAAAAAAACGCCCTGAACTTAAACTTCCGGCAAATCCTGCTTCGCCTCACCATCGGCAGTTTGTTGCGTGCGGAAATCTTCGTACGCCTTTTTGTACTCCGAATATTTGTTTCCGAGGATGGCTGTGGCCAGTAATGCCGCGTTTTTCGCACCCGGTTTACCGACCGCCAAAGTACCCACTGGCACCCCACCGGGCATTTGCACAATTGAAAGTAATGAATCGAGCCCCTCCGTACTCCAAGCCTTCATAGGCACCCCCAGTACCGGCACCGAAGTAATCGCCGCGGTCACCCCCGCCAAATGCGCTGCACCACCGGCAGCCGCTATGATAACCTCCATTCCGTTCTCCGTCGAACTGCTCACCCATCGGTGCAACAACTCTGGCGTGCGATGCGCCGAAATCACCTTCGCCTCAAAAGGTACCCCAAGATCCTTGAGTTGCTTCGCACAATTCTCCATCACGGCCCAGTCTGAATGACTGCCCATGATGACTCCTACCAATGGTTTCGTACTAGTGTCGCTCATAAAGATCGGCACCTTACCCCCTCAGTACTCAACCGCCAACCCCAATTGTTAAAGCCGGTGCCACGGTCTTAATCTGCCCCGCCTGTAAATTGAATAACTGCGTCAGCAACATAAACGTGCTCTTGCTCTCCAAATCATTGTCCGCGAGGTAAAACCATTTACCGCGATAGGCCACGCTCACGAAGGCGTTGGCGGGGCGCGTGTCGGCTGATTTCACACGGAAGAGTCCGCCCGTCACTTTATTCCAATCAAACGCTGTGTTGTCAGCTGCCAACGTGCGCGTCACTAGCTCTGCCTCGCGATGCGCTACGGGTACTTCAGCGTTGTGCGACAAATAAAACAAAATTCCCATCATCGAACGAGTGCGCACAGCCAATCCATTTTCCGGGCGATTCAAAAAATCATTCACCAACCGCATCTCATTCCCCGCGTTCGGCACGCCCAGCAATTCCTTGAGCCGCACAATGCGCGGGGCCAGCGTCGCCACCGGTCGCACGCGCAGCACCAAATCATGGCCCGGTCGCGTCTTTCCGTTTGCATCCGGCAAACACTGCGCTGCACCCAGCTCCAGCGCATCCGCCAGTTGCAACTCGCGCAGAATGCCAACCATTTCCTGAAATTTCTCAAACCGCGGCGCGCGTGCCGGCGTGGGGCCTGAGGCATTGCTCGCGTTGTCCAAGCTATTCACACGCTCCACACAAATACTGACTACCCGTTCCACGCTCCACCCGCTTTGTGTGAGAATCAGCACCGCCTCCAAAGGCACCGGCGAAAGAATTTGTTTCAAAAACTGGTCACCGCGCAAAGGTGCATAAGAAATGGTGGGAGTTTCTTTGTAAGTCATCCCCGCCGACGGCGTGAGCGTGTCACCGCCCCGCAGAAATTTCACGCTCGCGCTCATTTCGGTTTCCACCGATTGCTGCGTGGTCACGCTGCTCACCTCAAGAAAAAAAGGATTATCGCGATACTTCAATCGCACGAGGTTCAGCAGAAACTGCTCATCCAGGGTGCGCGAGATGGCGTGGTTATATTGTGGATGCGTCGACCGCAACGAACGCGGCCCAATCGTTTGGCAGCCCACAGCAACACACAAAAATACCGCCGCGAAAACGGGTTTCAGATTTTTCATTGGTAAAACAAGTTCGCCCTCCCTGACGAATTCAGGGGGAAACTTTACCAGCTTTGCCCAATGCTTCCAAGACCTTTTCGGGCCCACTCATCACCGGCGGCAAAACAATAGCCTCCCCTTCCGACGGATAAACCAACACCAACGGCACGCCAGCACGCTGGTATTTTTGCAAAACTTTCGTGATCGTTTGATCCTTGTTGGTCCAATCCGCAATGAATGCCACCCCATCCACATCGGCCATTTTTTTGATAACAGAATCCACGTCAATCGCAGCCGCTTTGGTGAATTTGCAAGTCAGGCACCAGTCGGCGGTGAAATCCACCAACACCGGATGTCCTGCCGCACGGGCTTTTGCGACGGCTTCGGGGCTCCATCGCTCCCATTTCATCTCTTGAGTCCACCTCTGTTGCCAGTCCAGCCCCCATTCCAAAGCCACACTATAACCGCTGATCAATATGAGCGCGCACACGATGATTGGCTTGGAACTTTTTGCCACTGTGCGTTGCATAAATTCCCCAAACACCCACGCCGTCAAACCCACAAACACTAGCAACACACCCAGCCACATGACACCGCCCTTGCCAAACATCGGGCCAGTGAAAGACAGAATCCAAACCGCCGCCGCCAACATCGGAAAGCCCATGATTTGTTTGAACTGCACCATCCAATCTCCTGGCTTGGGAAGTATCTTCAGCCAACCGGGCTTGAAACTGAGCAGCACATACGGGAACGCCAACCCCGCTGCCACCGCGGTCATGGCCGCAATGATCACACCATTGGATTGCGTGAGCGCCGCGCCCATGCCGCCGGCCAAAAACGGTGCCGTGCAGGGCGTGGCCAACGCTGTGGCGAGGATGCCATTAAAGAACGCGCCGAGATACCCCTCTCGGCTGGCCAACGCGTTGGCCTTCGTCATCGCGCTGCCGCCGCCCAGCGTAACCTCGAACAGGCCAAATAAATTCAAAGCCACCAGCGTGACCACGACCATCAAAACCAAATTAAAAACGGGGCTCTGCATTTGCATTCCCCACGATGCCATGCCCGTTGCTTTCTTGGCAGCAATCATCATCCCCGCCAACACCATGAACGAAAAAAACACGCCCAGCCCATAAGTAATCCCAAGATTTCGCAAGCGCCCTGGGGCTTCATTGCTTTGCTGAACGAAGCCCAGAATTTTCATCGAAATCACCGGCAGCACACACGGCATGATGTTAAGAATTAACCCACCCAAAAAAGCGAAGCTCAAAATGTACCCAATAGATTTGGGCGAATCGCCCTCAGCACCACCGCTCGATTTTCCTTCCGGTTCCGTTGCCCCAATTTGAAACGCCGTTTCGTAGCTGGTTACTTTGCCTTCTGTTTCGAAACGCACCACGCCGCGCACTTCGGTGGGCCAGTTGCCGCCTTTGCTGGTGATAATTTTCGAAAGGGTGAATTCATTTTCGCCTTTTGTGAGCGTGGTGGCGTGGGCGATTTCCCATTTCTTGGCCGTGGTCCCAAAGGGCAGAAAATGCACGTTGTTTTCTTTGCTGTCCACCGGCACGATAAGTTCCAATGTGCGCTCGCCAACGGCATTGGGCGAGTCAGCCCATTGGGCGCGGAGTTTGGGAATCTTATTTTCAGCAGGCCATTGGGCACGGGATTTGGCGAACAATTCCGCGTGCGGGCCGGGCTTGGTTTCCGCACCGACGAACAGCTTCGCGCTCACTCCCGTTTCGCCGGGGATGCAAGTTTCTTCGCACTCAAGCCAATCGACTTTGGCGGCCAGCGTGTGCTCGCCCACGGGCAAATCCGCCGAAAGCGTGAGAGGCACGATCAATAGCACTTCGCCGTGGTAGGCGTAAGTGAACATTTCCAACCACTCCACCTTCTCCGGCACAGGCCACTGAATTTCGCCGGCGGTGATGCCTTCGGGCAGTGTCCACTTTATAGTAGTAGGAGTGCCGTTTTCCCCAGCGTTGCGCCAGTACGTGTGCCAACCGTCGGGCATTTCCAGCCGTATCCCCACCTCCACGGTGCTGCCCGACTTGGCCAGAGCGGGGTTTACGAGCAGGGAAATCTTTGTTTTGGCCCCAAAATCAAAATCCTGCGCCGACACAATGCCCGCGCTTAGCATCAATAAAATGGTAAACAGCCGCCTCATGCTGGAAAATAGCCTCTCAAAAAAGACGCCCTTTTGAAATGCTTTATTCGCGCGCCTCCTTGTCATATAGTTCCTGACCATGCTCGCAGGCAAACGCAAAACTGAAATCTCAACCGAAGTAACCTATCGCACCGGCGACGAACGCCTTGTGAAGCTTACCGATGCTGCAGCAACCAAAGTCTCCGGATTACTCCAACGTCAAGGTCGACCCGAGGGCGTGTTGCGCGTGGCCGTCACCGGCGGTGGCTGCAGCGGCTTGCAGTACAAAATGGATTTGCAGGACACCCCCGCCCATCGCGACATCCTCGTCGAAAGCTGCGGCATCCGCGTCGTGGTGGACCCAAAAAGCGCTCTCTACGTCACCGGCAGCGAGCTGGACTACAAAACCGGCTTCGAAGATTCCGGTTTCAAAGTCAACAACCCCAACGCCGCTACTACCTGTTCCTGCGGCGAAAGTTTCAGCGCATGAGCTTTTCAATCCTCATTGCGCTCGGCGTGCTCGCTCTTGGCGTCATTGCCAGCGCCATTGGCTTTGGCGTTTGGCTGTGGCAACGGGAAAACAAAAATGACTGACGCCTTTGCGCTGCTCGATGAACCGCGACAACCGTGGCTGGAGGTGGAGGCACTAAAAACAAAATTCCTCACTCGCTCCGCCGCCACGCACCCCGATAAATTCACTGATCCCGCTGAAAAAGAAACCGCCCAAACCCGCTTCGCCGATCTAAACTCCGCGCACGAAATTCTGCGCGACCCCAAGCGCCGCCTCCAGCACCTCCTCACCCTCGTACGCGGCCACAAGCCCGACGAAGTCCACGATATCCTCTCCGCCACCGCCGACCTCTTCCAGCAAGTCGGCCAACTCTTGCGCGACATCGACCCTTTCCTCGTCCAACGCGAAGCCGAAACCTCCCCCATCCTCAAAGCCCAAACCTATCCTGAAGCCCTCGACTGGCTTGAAAAGGTAAACTCCCTCCAACAAACTCTCACCCAAACCCTCCAACACCTCGACACCCAACTCCAGTCCCTCAACGAAAACTGGACACCCGAAACCCTCGAACCCCTATTCCACCAATACAGCTACCTCCAAAAATGGCAGGAACAGTTGAATGACCGTGCGATGCGGTTGGGATTTTGAGTTTACACCCATGCCTCAGCGCGTACTCTTTTGCCCATGAAGCACACCTTTGTTTTTCTCATCACGTTGTTTGCATTTTCCACTGTCACCACTTTGCAGGCGGGGCCGCCTAAAGGGTTTGTAGCGTTGTTTAATGGTGAAAATCTAGATGGTTGGCAGGCCAAGAAGAATGGATGGGCGGTGGAGGATGGCGTACTCGTACGCAAACCGGGCAGTGGCTACATTTGGACGAAAAAGAGCTTCGGAAATTTTGTTTTAGATTTGGAGGTAAAGGTGTCGAGCCGGTGCAACAGCGGCATATTTTTCCGCACGGACCCTAAAAATGCGGTGCAGGGTGGGTTTGAAATTCAAGTGATGGACACCACAGGCAAAACAAAACTCGGCAAGCATGATCACGGCGCGTTCTACGATGCCCTCGCGCCCAGCGCCAATCCCGCCAAGCCGGTCGGCCAATGGGACCGCTTCATCGTCACCTGCAAAGGCCCCAAAATTACTGTGAGCATCAATGGCAAACAAGTTGTCAACGCTAACCTCGATGACTGGACTACCGGCAACAAAAACCCCGACGGCTCCCGCAATAAATTCAAGACTGCTCTCAAAGATCTCCCCCGCACTGGCCATATCGGTTTCCAGGATCACGGGCAAAACGTGTGGTACCGGAATGTGTATTTGAAAAAACTCGATTGATTCACAGAAAAGGAAACTTGTATCAAATAAGTTGAATCTACTGCCCTTTCGCCGTATCCAATAGCCATGCGCACGACCCTCGCTTTCCTTTTGCTAGCCATTGGTTGGCAATCCTCCCACGCCCTCGATTGGCCGCAATGGCGCGGACCCAACCGCACCGGCATAAGTGCCGAGAAAGATCTACTTAAACAATGGCCGCAAGGCGGGCCCAAGCGCCTGTGGATTAACAGCCAAATGGGCAACGGCTATTCAAGCTTCGCAATCGTTAAAGGCAAACTTTACACCATGAGCTCGCGGCGCGGCACAGAGCAGTTGATCTGCCTCGATGCCAATACCGGCCGCGAGCAATGGGCCACCAACCTCGGGCAGGAATTAAAAAATAACTGGGGAGGCGGCCCGCGCGGCACTCCCACGATAGATGGCAATCGTGTGTACGCAATGAGCGGCAAGGGTGATTTGGTGTGCACCGATCTCGCGGGTAAAATCCAGTGGCAAGCCAATATGACGCGCCTAGGCGGCGGCGTACCCAAATGGGGCTACACTGAAAGCATTACGGTGGACGGCAACCTCGCGCTGGCCACGCCGGGTGGAAGGCAAGGCGCAGTTGTAGCGTTCAATAAACTTTCCGGAAAAATTGTTTGGCAAAGCCGGCAATTCACCGATGGCGCAGAATACTCGTCCGTGGTTCCGGTGACGCACAACGGCGGGCGCCAGTACGTCCAGCTAACCCAGAAAAATCTAGTGGGCCTCGATGGGAGCAACGGTAACGTGCTGTGGAAATCAGCGTGGCCAGGCAAAGTAGCGGTGATCCCCACGCCCATTTTCAGCGATGGCAAAGTGTATATCGCCAGCGGCTACAGCGTGGGCTGCAAACTGGTGAACGTGGGCGCGGACAATCGGGCCAGTGATGTTTGGGTGAACAAGGTTATGAAAAACCATCACGGCGGTGTGATATTGCTGGGCAAACATTTATACGGCTACAGCGATGGCGGCGGCTGGGTGTGCCAAGATTTCACCAGCGGACGCGAGGTGTGGGGCGAAAAACGCGCGCTGGGCAAAGGCTGCCTTACCATCGCCGAGGGCATGATGTATTGTGTAGACGAAAGTCGTGGTGACGTGGCACTGGCATCAGCCAACCCTAATGGCTGGAAAGAGCACGGACGCTTCAGGCTCACACCACAATCGCGCATCCGCAGTAGCCGCGGTAAAATCTGGACTCATCCGGTAGTGGCCAACGGCAAACTATATCTCCGCGATCAAGAGCATATTTACTGCCACGACATCAGTGCCACTGGCAATAGTGGTGCGTCCGTCACACCCACCGGGCCTATAGGCAAAACTCTCGCGTGGACGGCCAGCGTGGACACCAAATCCATTGATGTTATTTATGAAGGCAAAACACAGGCGGTGGTCACCACTGTGTTTGGTCAACCGACCAAAACGCAAGGCACGTGGAGGTCATATTCCGGCTTAAACATCACGGATCGCGAAGGCAAGAAATACGGAACCGTTTGGTTCAACCTTGCCGGCGGCACCGTCAAACAAGTGCGTTTTGATAAATAATTCAGCAACCCAAAAAAACTTATGCGAACCCTCACATCATTCATCCTCCTGAGCCTCGCGCTCAACACCTTTGCCTCTGACTGGCCACAATGGCGCGGACCCGACCGCAGTGGGGTGAACCCCGAAAAAGGCCTCGCCAATCAATGGCCCGAGGGCGGCCCCAAGTTGCTGTACAAAGCCACCGGTGTGGGCGTTGGATTTTCCAGCGTGGTCATCGCCGACGGTACGTTGTACACGCTCGGTGATTTGGGCGATGCCTGCTACCTCTTCGCGCTGGATCTCAAAGGTAAACAAAAATGGAAAACCCGCGTGGGTGAACCCAAAGGTCATCGCGGTTATCCCGGCCCGCGTTCTACGCCCACGGTGGCCGGTGGCCATGTCTATTGCCTCGGCCAACACAGTGATCTCGTTTGTATCACCACCGCCGGCAAAGAAGTCTGGCGCACGAATTTGCAAAATGATTTTGGCGGCAAAATGATGAGCGGCTGGCGGTGGAGCGAATCTCCGCTGGTCGATGACGGCAACGTGATCGTCACCCCTGGCGGCAGCAACGGTGCCGTGATTGCCCTCAACGCCAAAACCGGAAAAACCGCTTGGCGCTGCGAGGACTGGCAGGACTCCGCCGGTTATTCCTCACTCATCATTCGCGAGATTGGCAGCATCAAACAATACCTCCAGCTCACTGGCAAGAGCGTCGCGGGCATCGACGCAAGCAACGGTAAGCTGCTCTGGCGCGCCGATCGGCCTGGCAAAACAGCGGTTGTCTCCACTCCCATTTTCCATGAAGGCAATCTCTTCGTCACCAGTGCCTACGGTGTGGGCTGCAACGGATTCAAGGTGGATTATAAGGACAGCAAGTTTAGCACGAAAGAAATTTACAAACACGTTGGTAGTGTGGGCATGGCCAACCATCACGGCGGCGTCATTCGGGTGGACGATTATGTATACGGCTCCAACGGCAACGCCCTCTCCTGCCTACGACTCGCCGATGGCAAGGTGATGTGGAACGAACGCAGCGCCGGCAAAGGCGCGATCGTGGTGGCCGACAACAAAATAATCCTCCGTACCGAACGTGGGCCGGTGTCACTTGTGAAGCTCAGCCCTAAAGCTTACGAGGAGGTCAGCCGCTTCGACCAACCCGAACGCACCCGAGCCAAAGCCTGGGCGCATCCGGTGGTGCTCGATGGAAAACTTTACCTGCGGGATCAGGATTCGATGTTTGTTTACGACATCAGCGAATAAGGCTGGAATTACCCCAGTCCTTCCCGCATCGCTGCGAACAAGTTCTTTCCGGCTTCGACCGTTACAGGTTCTTTTTTTGAATCAAGGTCTTCGCAGAGTTCTTCAGGAAGTTCTTTTAGGAAACTGCTCGGGTGACAGAGAAAATTCTGGCCGTATTTTTTGCGGTTGAGGCAATGGGAAATGGTCAGCGTTTTCATTGCGCGGGTGATGGCGACGTAAAAAAGGCGGCGCTCTTCGTCGAGCGTGCCTTCCACAGCGGAGCGAGAGTGCGGCAGCAGCCCTTCCTCCACACCCACAAGAAACACGTGCGGAAACTCCAAGCCTTTGCAACTGTGCGTGGTGATGAGGGTGACGGCGTCGCCGGCGTCTTCTTTGTCCGCCTCGCGATCGGCGTCCAGCGTGATGTCGTCAAGAAATTTTCCGAGGCGAGTGGCGGGTAAAAGAGCTTCACCTCGGCCATCCATTGTTGAAATTAAATCGCGCAAATTGCGCATTCGGTTTTCGGCGTTTTCCGGATCCTTTTCGCCCTTGCGCAGCTCGGCTACGTAATCGATTTCATCCAGAAATTTGTCCGCCCAACTCGCCAGCGAAAGCTTAGTTTCACCAAGTGGCGCGCGGAAGTCCTCGATCAATCCCACAAAGGCCTCGATGGACTTGCGGGTGCGCGGTTGGAACTCGTGAATGACGAGATCGTTTTTCATTGCTTTCCAAACCGAACAATCCCGCTCTTGGCTGGCGCCGAGCAGGCGTTCCATCGTCACATCGCTGAGCCCGCGCGCGGGAATGTTCGCGATGCGCAGCAGGCTGGCATCATCGTTGGGGTTGATGAAGGTTTTCATAAACGCGAGAAAATCCCGAATCTCGCGCCGGTCAAAAAAGCTTTGGCCGCCGATCAAATGATAGCGTACCTCGGCTTTGCGCAGGGCAGTTTCGAGCGGACGCGCCTGTACGTTGGTGCGAAACAAAATCGCGTGATCCTTCCACGGAATGCGCTTGGCCATCCGGTTGAATTCAATCTCGTCCACAATTGTGCGGGCTTCCTCTTCCTCGTTGGCAAAGGATTCGAGTCGCAGCAACTCGCCCGCGCCCTTGGCGCTCCATAATTGCTTGGGCCGGCGGCGCGGATTGTTTTTGATAACCGCATTGGCCGCATCGAGAATCACGCGCGTGGAGCGATAATTCTGTTCGAGCTTGATAATCTTCACCTCGGGGAAATGTTTTTCCATGTCGAGGATGTTCGAAATTTCCGCACCGCGCCAGCCGTAGATGCTTTGATCGTCGTCACCCACCACACACACATTGCGATGCTCAGCAGACAGCAAATGCATCAGCTCAAACTGCGCCGCGTTGGTATCTTGATACTCATCCACCATCACGTACTGATACCGCGCGCGGCATTCCTCCAACGCCTCGGGGAATTCATTAAAAACCCGCAGCGTGAGCACCAACAAATCATCAAAATCAACCGCATTCGCCGCCCGCAAGGCGCTATCGTAACGCCGTCGAATATGCCCCGCCATCGCTAGACTGTCTTCATTACCCGGCACATTTCCATTCGGCCCCGCGTTTTTCAGTCGACTCAGCAACCCCTGCAACTCACGCGCGTCGGCCTTCACATCCTTGCCGGCGATGGCACTCAGCACTTTTTTCACCACGCCGAGCTGCTCGCTGTCGCTGTAAATCACGAAGTTCCGCTTATACCCAAGCTTTTCAATATGCCGCCGCAAAATCCGCACGCACAACGAATGAAATGTGCAAATCGTCGGCTTCAACGATTTACCATCCTCGCGCGTGAGCGACTTAGGCAACCGCTTAAGTTGCTTGGTCACCCTCTGCTGCATCTCGCGCGCCGCTTTATTAGTAAACGTCACGGCCAAAATGCGCCCCGGCGAAATGCCTTCGCTCACCATATGCGCCACACGATGAGTCAGCGTGCGCGTCTTTCCCGTACCTGCTCCCGCCAAAATCAAGACCGGCCCGCGAAGAGTGGCGGCAGCTTTGCGTTGTTCAAGATTGAGGCCGGAGAGGTCTGACATTGAGGAAAGTTTCAATTTTCAAGCATCAAAACCACGACTGTTCGACACTTGATAATTGAAAATTGATTATTTACTCAGGTCTTCCTCCAAAAATTGTGCCACTTCCTTAAACTTCGGCACATTGTCGGGATTGATTTCCATTAACATCTTGTGCGCCTCGAGGCTGGCTTCGGTGAGGGCGCGTTTGTTGGCGTTGGTGGATTCGGCTTCCTGCAGCTTGGCGTCAAATGGGTTTTCACCGGTGCCAACGGTGAGGAGTTCCATCACGCCGAGGCTGTCGAGAAGATCGATGATGCGATCGCTGGGGTTGAGCAGTTCGATGCGGTCGAGCCGGTTGGTCATACTCATCAGGATGCCGAGAAAGGTGCTGTCCATATTCACGCAATCGGTAAGGTCGAGCAGTAACACGCGGCCGCCTTTTTCACAGGATTGATTGACCACGGTTTTGAAATCCACGCCCGCGGCGAAGTTGGCAGGGCCACTGACTTTGATGCAGGCGATGCCTTCGGTGACGGCGACTTGGAGGCGGGCGCTCATCAGGCAGCAACCGCTGGGCGCGCAGCGATTTGGGTGAGGGTGGATTGCAAAATAAATGAGTCGTCCAGCGAACTGGAAACGAGTTTTAGGTTGGCTTGCATTAAAAGATCGAGCGCGCGTACGAGTTCGACACTAGTGTAATTGTTCGCCTGTCGCGTAGCGTTAAATAATACATATGGATGCAGCCCAAGCGGACTGATGCGCCGGTCATCGGGAAACTCACCAGCGGGCAAGGCATCTAGCTGTGACTTGAATTGCGGATACGCATTGGCGGGGCGAATCATATCCGCATCAAGCAACTCGCGCGCGAAGAGCAGCGCACGCACTTTGCTAATGAGCCCGGAGCACAGTCCAATGGTGGATTTTTTCCGATCGGTTTTTGCCGCCCACAAATCCTCATCCAACCGCCGCAACAAACGCGGCAAGTTACGATCGCCCAACGCGTCGCCCAGAGCAAAAGCCTTCGCATGTTTGCCGGGAGTGACGATGGCGCGCACGTCGTCGCGGGTGACCTCCGCGCGGTCGCCTACATAAAGCGCCACTTTTTCGCATTCGCTCATCAAGACACGCGTGTGCGGGCCGACCATTTGCACCAACTCCGTGGCCGCGCCGTAGTCGGCCTTCACACCGAGCTTGCGAAGCTTGGCGGTGACGAGCTGCTCAGCCTTGGCCTGCCACTCACGGTCGTCGATGGAAAGCGCCTTAAATTCCTCATCGTGCCCCTGCTTGGCGATAGCTTTGTAGAACACCTTTCGCTTGTCGCATTTGGCGGCGCTAATGAGGAGGCGCACACCTTGCCAATCGAATGCCTTCAACCACGCCGTGAGATCGGCAATGCCGCTGGTGACGTCTTTGGTTTTGGACGTGCGATCGTCGCCCAGAAAGTTGCAGTCCTTAAACCACACCACTTTTTCGCCGCCAAAAAACGGGAGCGTATCCAGAGCCATCCGCAGCCGCCCAAGAATTTTGGAGGCCTCGCCCCCATTGGCTGCGTGGGCCTCGACGGTTTCATGATCCTCGCCGCCGACCGCCTCGCACCAGCCTTGGAAAATCTGCCGCGCGCGCTGGCTCACCGCGAAATCATCATCGCCGTGCACCAACACTAACGGCTCCTCCGGAAGCGAGGGTGCCTTATTCGTCTTCTGATTCTTCGCTGGCACCTTCGTTGATTTGCTCAAGGAATTCACTCATATCCTCCACCTCTTCAAACAGACTGGCCGAAACATAAACCGGAATTTTTTGTGCCGTCGCAATCGCGAGGCAATCGCTGGGTCGCGCGTCCAGCTCCACAATCTTGGAGCCCAGCTCGTTTTCCATCTTCAAGATCGCCCGCGCAAAATACGTTGAATGCTTCAGCTCCGTAATCACCACCCGCTCCACCGCAATGCCGAACCCCTGAAAAACATTGCTCAGCAAATCGTGCGTCAATGGCCGTTCCTTCGGCGTATCACGCAAAAAATTGCCAATCACCGCCGCCATATTAGTTTCCACCTGAATAATGAAAACCTTCTCGTCATTCCCCAAAAAAATCGCCGCACCGCTATTAGCGGGAAGAATCCCACGAATCTGTACTAGAATAACATCCGCGTTCACTGGCCAAATCTACGCCCCCTTCCGCAGATTGACAAGCCCTTGCCGCCTGCGGCAGGATTCGGCTCTTGGATTTTCGCGAAAAAATACTGGACGCCGAATCATTGCCCGCGTGGCGCGAAGCACTCCGCGCCGAAGGCCGCACCCTCGCCGCCACCAACGGCTGCTTCGATATTTTGCACGCCGGTCACGTCAACTACCTCCAAGCTGCCCGAAACAAAGCCGACGCCCTCGTCGTGGGCCTCAACAGCGACCGCTCCACCGCCGAACTAAAAGGCCCCGATCGCCCCATCCACACCGAAGCCGACCGCGCCGCCGTGCTCGCCGCACTAGAATCCGTAAACGCCGTCTTCATCTTCGACGACCTACGCGCCACAAATTTCCTGCAAATCGCCCAACCCAACATCTACGTCAAAGGTGGCGATTACACCGTGGATCAACTCCCCGCCGAAGAGCGCGCCATCATCGAGGCCCAAGGTGGCCGCATCACCGTCCTCGGCCACCTCCCCGGGAAATCCTCAACCGAAATCGCCCGGCGCATTATGGAAGGTTGATTTTCCCGCTTGCCACATGCCGCCTGCTTCAGGCAAGGTGACCTATGGCAGCCAAGACCAATTCAGACGACACAGATTCGCAGTTTTATTTGACCGCGGACACCTTCTTCCCACGCCACGCCAACACCGGTCTTACGTTTGACGACGTCACGTTGGCCACGCAATTTTCACAAATTCTCCCGCGCGAAACGGTACTGGACACGCGGTTGGCGGAAAATCTGGAGCTGCATTTACCGATTATTTCCGCCGATATGGATACCGTCACCGAACATGCGATGGCCATCGCAATGGCGCTCAAGGGTGGACTGGGGCTCATACATTATAATATGACCGAAAAACAGCAGCTCAAGGAAGTGAGCCGAGTTAAGAATCACGTGCACGGGTTGATTCAGGAACCGATTACCGTGACGGCCGATCTTTCCGTGAGCGATGTGCTCGAGCTGATCGAGGAACAGCGCTACACATTCAGCACGTTTCCGGTGGTGGATGAGGCGGGCACCCTCACCGGCCTCCTTTCCGGCAGTGTGGTGAAGTCACGCTACGCCGACCGCCGCGTAGGCAATGCCGCCATTCCGCGCACGAGCGTCCACGCCATCACCGAAAAAGAACTCGAGCCCGATCCCATCCGCGTGGCCGACCAGTTTTTTACCGACCATCCGGGTATCAATAAATTACTGGTGGTGGATGACGCCGATCACTTGAAGGGACTTTTCACCCTTAGCGATGTGGAACGGATTGCCCTAGAAAAAAGCGCCCAATTCAAACCCGCGCGAGATGGGGAATTCCGGCTGCTCTGCGGCGCGGCGGTTTCCGCCACGCGCACGCAGTCCGGCGAGCTGGCCCGCGATCGCATCACCGGCCATGTGGGCGCATTGCTCGAACGCGGCGTAGACGCCGTGGCCGTATCCACCGCGCACGGCCACACACAGGGCGTGGGTGATACAGTGAAACTCATTCGCGATGCTTTCCCAGCTTTACCCATAATCGCTGGCAATGTCACCAGCGCGGCGGGCGTGGAGTACCTCGCCGAATGCGGTGCCAATTCGATCAAAGTCGGCCAAGGGCCCGGATCCATTTGCACCACGCGCATTGTCGCCGGCGTGGGCATCCCGCAACTTACGGCGTTGTACGTGGCGGCCAAGGGCGCGGCGGCCAAAGGCGTCACCATCATTGCCGATGGTGGGGTGACCAAGAGTGGTGACATTGTAAAGGCACTCACGCTTTCGAACGCGGTGATTTGTGGCGGGTTGCTCGCTGGTTGTCAGGAATCGCCCGGCGACATCGTGGAAATCAGTGGTAAACGCTATAAACAATATCGCGGCATGGGCAGCCTCGCCGCAATGAAAGCCGGTAGTGCCGCCCGCTACGGCCACAGCGCCAAGGACGCCACCCGCAAAATCGCAGCCGAAGGAGTGGAAGCGTTAAAGGAAGTTTCCGGTTCAGTCGATTCCGTGCTTACCCAACTCACCGGCGGAATCCAAAGCGGTCTAGGCTACCTCGGCGCGTCCAACCTCGCCGAGCTACACGACAAAGCCCGATACCTCCGCATCAGCGCCGCGAGCCAGCACGAATCCAAACCACACGACGTGATTGAGGTGAAGGCCGGGAATTAAAACAGAACCGGCCGATTCATCACGCCGCATTCCGGGCACCGCGAGCGTTCAACGTCATCGTCATCGGTGTAAACATACTCGCATTCCTCGCAGCTGAACACATTGTCCCGATTCGGGTCGGGCTCGAAATCCAATCCCCGCTGGCGGGCATAAAACGCAACCGCCGTCCAACCGCCCAGCAACACCAACAGGAACAGAAAAATAGAATCGGATACACTCATTCGCGCCGCGATTTCTCCTCGAGATTGGTGACCGTCAATGGATTCGTATGCCAATGGAAAATTAAATCGCCCGTAGTGAAGTGGGAAGCATCCAGCGGTGCAGCGGGCGCGTTGGTGGTTTTCGTAAATTGAATCGCGCGTCGCGCCAATGCCAGCGCCATTGCATCCGCCGGTGCATGGCCCGAGCCGCCCAAACGCACTACGCTAAACACACGCCCGGCGAGATTCACCATCACCTGCACCCGTGTGGGCTGCAGCAGCGAGGTGTGACTCCACGTTTTCAGCTTGGG
>JAOLZA010000049.1 GCA_028343615.1 Verrucomicrobiota bacterium | reverse complement strand
CCACGAGCGTTAGCATCCAGCCAGCAGTTTCGTTTCGTGGGAATTTTTTGGTCCAATCTATCGCACCTTCCGGCTTTGCCAAGCCAACAGTGGCAGTCAGCACCATGATCGCGCCAAGCGCGAGTGACAAGTTGGCAAGGGAAATATCAGGCATATCAGTTCAAATTCAAAATGGCGGGGTCACCATACAAAGTTGTTTTGGTAGCATCGGTAATTTGCACATCCATCACTTGGCCGATGAAACGCTCGCCGCCCTCGAACACCACAATTTTGTTGCACCGCGTGCGGCCTTCGAGGCGCGCGGCATTACGGCGACTGGGCCCTTCCACCAGAATTTCCATTTGTTGGTCGATATATTCTTTCAGCTTACGCACGCGAATGACGTCCACCGCTTCGAGCAAACGCGCGTGGCGTTCCTCGATGAGCGACTCGGGCAATCGATCCGGCATCTCAGCCGCCGGTGTGTCGCGGCGTTGGCTGTACTTGAAAAGAAACGCGTTGTCGAATTCCACTTCACGGCAAAGGCTCAACGTTTCATCGAAGTCCGCCTCCGTTTCACCGGGGAAACCGACGATGATGTCCGTACCAATTCCAATTTCTGGCCGCGTGGCGCGAAGTTTACCAACTAATTCTACAAATCGCTCGCGGGTATAGCCGCGGTGCATGAGCTTGAGCATCCGATTGCTGCCGCTTTGCACAGGGAGATGCGCATTCTCAGCGAGCTTAGGTAATCGCGCGTACGCCTCCACCAAATCATCGCCGTAGCCTTTGGGATGCGGCGAAGTAAACCGAATGCGCTTGAGACCTTCGATTTCGTGCACGGCCTCGATGAGCTGTACGAACGCACTCTTGCCATCTTTCACGCCGATTTCGCGTTTACCGTAGCTATTGACGATTTGGCCGAGCAACGTAATTTCCCGAACGCCGCTGACCACCAACTCGCTGCATTCAGCTACGATATCTTCGATGCTCCGACATCGTTCCCGCCCTCGTG
The DNA here is from genome assembly GCA_028343615.1 of Verrucomicrobiota bacterium. Taxonomy (GTDB): domain Bacteria; phylum Verrucomicrobiota; class Verrucomicrobiia; order Limisphaerales; family UBA1100; genus JACNJL01. The sequence continues at coordinate 17,144 of JAOLZA010000049.1, read as the reverse complement.
TGTACGGCACAATACAAAAGGTGCAAAACTGGTTACAGCCCTGCATGATACTCACAAATGCGGTGACCGCCTTTGCATTGCTGACTCCCAAGGAGAGATGTTCGCGAATGGTGGCCTCGCTACCGGTTTCTTCGTCAGTGTCCACCACTTTGTCGCGGCGCCCGGCAAGGAGATCATCGAGGTATTCGCCGGCGCGATGAAACTTTTGCGTCCCCAGCACGAGATCCACATCCGGCAATTGATCAACCAACTCCCGCCCGCGGCTCTGTGCCATGCAGCCCATGAAGCCAAGCACGGCGTTCGGATTGTGCTTTCGGGATTGGCCGATGAGCGTCTCCATTTTGTTGAGTGCTTTTTGCTCAGCAGCATCGCGCACGCTGCAGGTATTCAGCAAAATGACATCTGCCGACGCCTCTTCAGGCGCGACGGCATAGCCCTTCGCCACAAGCTGTGCGGCGACGGCCTCGCTGTCGCGCTCGTTCATTTGGCACCCGTAAGTTTTGATGAAAACACTCGGCATTCCGAAACGGCGGACGGTACGCCAGTCGCACAAGAATGGAAAGAGCAAACACAGATGCCCGCGATATTCAGAAAAGACCCATCCTGAACATCTGTATTAAAACCCCACCCTGTTTCCCGTTGCCTCCGCCGCAAAGCTCTGCTACAACCCCGCAACGTTCAGTCGATGCGCCATGGCCGATCCCGAATCCTCTCAACAACGCCGCCGCGATTACTGGCGGGAAAATCTCCGCATCATGGCTTGGCTACTGGCCGTGTGGTTCCTCGTCTCCTACGGCTGCGGCATCCTCTTTGTCGATGAGCTCAACAAGATTTCACTCGGCGGCTTTCAACTCGGCTTCTGGATGGCTCAGCAAGGCTCCATTTATGTCTTCGTCGTGCTGGTTTTTGTATACGTCCGCTTGATGAACAAGCTCGACCAAAAGTACGGCTTCGACAAAGAGGATGCGTCGGAGACCGAAGAAAAGAAGGACGCCTAAATGGACGTCAAAACGTGGACATATCTCATTGTCGGCATCACCTTCGCGCTGTACATCGGCATCGCGATCTGGAGCCGCGCGAAATCTACCAGTGAATTTTACGTGGCCGGCGGCGGCGTGAGCCCCCTCGCCAACGGCATGGCCACCGCGGCCGATTGGATGAGCGCCGCATCCTTCATCTCGATGGCCGGCCTCATCGCCTATTCCGGCTACGGCGGCTCCGTATTTCTCATGGGCTGGACCGGAGGCTACGTTTTGCTCGCACTGCTGCTCGCGCCGTACCTCCGCAAGTACGGTAAATTCACCGTGCCCGAATTCATCGGCGAACGCTTCTACTCCAAAACCGCCCGTGTGGTTGCCGTGGTGTGCCTCATTCTAGTTTCCGTCACGTACGTCATCGGCCAAATGAAAGGCGTCGGCGTTGTCTTCTCGCGCTTTCTCGAGACCGATTACAACACCGGCCTCTTCATCGGCATGGGCATCGTCTTTTTCTACGCCGTGCTCGGTGGAATGAAAGGCATCACGTACACCCAAATCGTCCAGTACGTCGTTTTGATTTTCGCGTACACCGTCCCCGCCATTTTCATCTCACTCGAACTTACCGGCAACCCCATCCCCCAACTCGGCCTCGGCGGGGATGTTGCCGACGGCACGCCGATGCTGGCCAAGCTCGACACCGTCATCCAAGACCTCGGTTTCAATCAATACACCAGCGACGTTATGGGCAGTAAACTGAACATGTTTATGTACACCCTCTCCCTCATGATCGGCACCGCGGGATTGCCACACGTCATCATCCGGTTTTTCACCGTGCCCAAAGTCAAGGACGCCCGCTTATCTGCCGGCTACGCCCTCGTATTCATCGCCATCCTTTACACCACTGCCCCCGCGGTCGCCGCAATGGCGCGCCTGAACCTCACAGAAACCGTCCGAGACAGACCTTATTCAGAAATTCTAAATAAGGAAAAAAACAGAGAGAACAAGAAATACGAATGGATTCGACAATGGGAAAACACAGGGCTATTGGCCTGGGTGGATAAGAATAACGACCGAAAAATTCAGTATTCCGCCGGGGATGCATTTAAGGGAAAACCAGATTTCAAGAAAAAGAAAGTTAATGGAACATTTGAACCAGTGCGGGATCCCGTGGTTGGACATCGCTTGCTACATAACAAGCCGACCTCCAATGCCAACGAATTATTCGTCGACAAGGACATAATCGTGCTCGCCAACCCTGAAATCGCCAAGCTACCCGAGTGGGTCATCGCGCTGGTGGTCGCTGGCGGATTGGCGGCTGCGCTTTCAACCGCCGCCGGATTGTTGCTCGCGATTTCCTCCGCCATTTCGCATGACCTCTTGAAAGGAATCATGCGCCCAAACATCACCGAAAAAGAAGAACTCAAAGCCAGTCGCATCGCCATGATCGGCGCGATTTTGATGGCCGGCTATTTCGGCCTCAACCCGCCTGACTTCGCCGCCGGCACAGTGGCCATCGCCTTCGGTCTCGCCGCCTCATCGATCTTTCCCGTGCTGATGATGGGTATTTTTTCCAAACGTATGAACCGACAAGGCGCAATCGCCGGAATGATCGCCGGCATCGGCGTCACGTTACTGTACGTGTTTCAACACAAAGGAATTATGTTCATCCCCGGGACCACCTTCTTGGGCGACATGAAAGAAAATTGGTTCTTTGGAATCACCCCCAACGCCTTTGGCGCGGTAGGTGCAGCAGTGAATTTCGCTGTCGCATTTGCCGTTTCAAAAAAATTCGGACAACCGCCGACTGAAGTTCAGGAATTAGTTGAACGCATCCGCACGCCCGGGGATTAAACCGGCGCCCCACCCAACTCTTCCGTAATCGCTTCCCGCAGCACCCGCACCATTTTGCGCAACTGCGCCGACGTGGTGCAATACGGCGGCAACAGCGGAATCACATTCCCGATTGGCCGCGTCAACACTCCACGTCGCGCCATCGCCTCGCACACGCGAATACCCACTTGCGCCTTCAGTGGAAACGCCTTGCGCGTTCGCCAATCGGCCACCAATTCCACGCCTGCCACCAAACCCTCCTGCCGGACATCCCCCACCGACGCCAACGACCACAGCGCTTGCAATTCATCGCGCAACAATTTCTCCAGCGTGCGCCGTTTCTTTTTGGAATCAGCACTCTGCAAAATATCCAAACTCGCCAATGCCGCCGCCGAGCCTAATTGATTGCCCGTGTAACTGTGCCCGTGAAAAAAAGTTTTGAACTCATCGTACTCGCCGAGGAACTCATCAAAAACAGCTTGCGTCGTCAACGTTGCCGCCATCGGCAAATACCCCCCAGTCAACCCCTTCGCGACACACAAAAAATCCGGCGACACCTTTTCCTTTTGGCAGGCAAACTTCGTTCCCGTGCGCCCAAACCCCGTCATTACCTCATCGGCAATCAACTGCGCCCCACTCGCACGCACCGCTTCACCCACACGCTTCAGCCAACCTTCCGGATGCGCGATCATCCCCGCCGCGCCCTGTACCCGCGGCTCCACCACAAAGGCCGCGTATTTCCGCGGTTTTAATTTCGCCTCCACTTTACCCACGCATTCCCAATTGCATTTTCGAGTCACTCGCGCATCTGCCCGTTCCGGTTTGGCTCGGTTAAACGGGCAACGATAACAATAGGGCGCCATCACTTTATCGCTTTTAAACAACAGGCCGCCGTACGCCTTATGAAACAAATCAATGTGCCCCACGCTCACCGCCCCCACCGTGTCGCCATGATATGCGCCCGCCAATGAAAGAAACTTCGGCGCACGCGAGCGGCCTGTGCGCCGCGTAAATTCGTACGACATTTTCAAAGCCACCTCCAATGCCGTGGAGCCATCGTCCGAGAAAAAAACTTTTTTGAGTGAACCCTTTGCTGATTTCACTAATCGCTCCGCTAACAACGCTGCCGGTTCATTGGCAAACCCCAGTGCCGAAGTATGCGCCACTTTTTTCAATTGCCGCTGTAACGCCGCATTCAGCTTGGGATGATTGTGCCCGTGCAGATTCGTCCAAATGCTCGCATTAGCATCTAGAAATTTTTTTTCATGAACATCCTCCAGCACCGCCCCCTTACCGCGCGCCAGCACAATCGACTCCCGCTTGGCCCAATCACGCATTTGCGTGAAGGGATGCCACACATATTTTTTGTCAAGCCGCGCCAGTTTATGCATCACCTTTGCCTTTCTCCCAAAACTTCCAATAATTTTTTAATATCATCGGACGAATGCGCCGCGCTCACCGTAATCCGTAACCGCGCGTGGCCACGCGCCACGGTGGGACACCGAATAGGCGGCACAAACACGCCCGCTTCCAGCAACTGCTCCGACAATACGATCGCCTCGGCCTCGGCACCCACCATCAAAGGTAAGATCGCGCTTTGCACCACGGGGAGTTGCCAGCCAAGTCCGATGAGGCCGTTTTTTAATTCATCCACCAAACTCCACAAACGCGTCCGGCGTTCTTCGCCTTCCGCTGATTCCAGCACTTTAATCCCCGCCCGCGCCGCCGCCGCCTGAGCAGGCATTGGCGCGGTGGAAAACACAAAACTCCGCGCGCGGTGCCGGAGCAAATCCACCAATTCGTTTGAGCCGCAAATATAACCGCCCGCCGCGCCAAGCGCTTTTCCGAGCGTGCCCATTTGCACTTCGACTCGCGCGGCCACATCAAATTCCTCTGCTACACCGCGCCGCCCTTTGCCATACAAACCAGTCGCGTGCGCCTCATCGAGCATCAACCATGCGCCGTGTTGCTCCTTCAACTCCACCAAATTCAGCAAAGGCGCGAGGTCGCCGTCCATCGAGTACACACTTTCCGCCACCATCAATGTCCGCCCGCCCTGCTCCGCCGCCCATTCGAGAATGCGCGCGAGGTCGGCAAGATCGTTGTGTTTAGACACACGGAGTTTTGCCCCCGAAAGCTTCGCGGCATCAACCAAGCTTGCGTGAACCAATTTATCAAGCACCACCACATCGCCAGTGCCCACTAACGCCGGAATAGTCCCAAGCGCCGCAGCGTATCCCGAGGAAAATGCCAGCGCGGATTCGGTGCCTTTGAAATTCGCCAGCACGTTTTCCAATTCGTGATGCGGCGATTGCGAGCCGCTAATGAGCCGCGCTGCGCCCGCGCCCGTGCCAAAATTTTCAATCGCCTGCACGGCGGACTCTTTCAGCGCCGGATGATTGGCGAGCCCCAAATAATCATTGGAAGAAAAATTCAACACCTCACGACCTTCCAACCGAACCCGCGCGCCCTGCGCTGAAGCCACTTCGCGCACGGTGCGCCGTAAGTCAGCCGATTCAATCCCGGCCAATTCACCCGCCAATTTTTCCTGAAATGAATCAATCATTTTCACAACTCACTTCCCATTTCCCATCGAGCATCACCCTCTGCGCTGGGCCGGCGTGATTCACAATCGCTTTCATTGCGAACTCAATCGGACCGTCGAATGGAAGGGTCATCAAATCCGCGAACGCATCCACGGCCAACTCGCCTACTTGACCCGCCATCCCCAGCGCACGGGCGGGGTTTACGGTGACGCACTGCAACAGGGTTTCCAAATCCGCCAAATCAGGAGAGGCTTCGCAATAGGCGCGTAGTTCTTCGAATAGGCTCAACTCCGCATCACCCGCGCGCATCGTGGCGAGGCTATCCGTGCCGAGGCAGAGATTCACGCCCGCCGTGCGCAATGCTTCGGCGCGAAATGGCGCGTGGCCAAAGTACGCGTGGCTGCGCGGACAATGAACGAGGCTCACATGATTTTCCGCCAGCAAATGAATATCATCGTCATCCAAATAATTCCCGTGAATGGCAACAAGGTTTTCGCTCAACAAACCGCTACGATTCGCGTGGGTAATAGGCGAGCCTCTGCCACAATCGGCCATCTCACGGCCCGCGGCGGCAAGCCGTTCGTAGAGTGGCCCGCTTCCTTGGCGAAACATTTCGTCCTCCTCCGCCGATTCTGCCAAGTGCATCGTCATCGGCAAATCCGTGGCGGCACACGCTTCGAGTAAATCCGGATTGGTCGTATAGGGCGAGTGGGGTGACAAGCCCGCGTACCCACTCGGCGGCTTGTAGCTGGCAATCCAGTTCGTTGCATCGGCCACGGCTTGGTCGGTATTGCTTTGGCCGCGAATGACAATCAATTCCAAAAAAGATGCCACCCGCAAGGGCGTGGCGGCCCACAGCTCGGGCAGCAAATCCGGTCGTGTCTCAATGTTGCCGAGCGTGGTGGTGCCGTGGCGCAAACATTGGGCCGCGCCGTGCAGCCACGATTCGCGATGGGCGGCGTCACCCACGTCCTTCTTGAGATCGACGATAGAGTTGATCCAATCGGTAAAGGAACGCGGCGTGGGAATAGCACCGACGAAATCAGTATAGTCTAGATGACAGTGTGCGTTGACAAGGCCCGGCAACAGAATCACCTCACCGAGATCCACCGCCTCACTTTCATTTTTAACATCGGCCCACGCACCCACCTCGATGATGCAGTTTCCATCCACACGCACGAAACCATCCGCGATAGGCGGTTGGGAGATAGGAACAACAATGCGGGCACGCAAAAGCACGCGCCACGCTAACGGGGAACCCGCATCGCGGTCAACCTATGTCAAGCCGCCACCGCTTGGAGTCCGCTCTTCAACTGGGCCGCTTGTTTATGATTGCGAGCCTTGAACTTGCTGTGCCGTTTACGCAATTGCGCCTGAACTTTTTTGGTGACGAGATCGATGGCAGCGTAAAGGTCATCTTCCGCATCCCGCGCGATGAGACTTTGGCCGGGTAAAGCCACCTTCATCGTGCAGGTGAATCGCTTGTCGGGATGGCCGATGTGATCGCGTTCCAGGTTCACAAACGCCGCGAGGGCGCGGGTTTCCTGATGATCGAGCTTCTCGATGCATAAACGAACGTGATCCTTGAGACCATCGGTAAGGGTAACTTTGTGGGTAGACAGGACCAACTTCATAGAAACTAAGTATACCACATTTTCAGGATTTCGCCAGTGGCAAGGGTGAAAACTTGATCAACTTATTCACACACGAAGAGCTCCTGTTCACAAGCTAATCATAATTTATAAACTTGCGGTGACGGGAAAATGCGCCGCGAAGGTCGGTTGATAACTGACCTTGAATCACCTGCAATTCGCGATAAACGGCATTATTTTTCTTATTCGGATGGGCGATTTGGCGCGAATTCAGCTTCACAAATTGGTCGGAAAGATCATTTATCGAGAGTTTTTCGCAACGATTTTTAGCAACACACCACATCGCGTGGAGAGCTGCGCCGTACGCCGCGCCTTCGTTGACGGCGAGGGTCACCACTTCGGCATCGAAGACGTCCGCCATAATTTGCCTCCAGAGTTTCGATTGCGAGCCGCCGCCGGTGGCGCGGATTTGTTTTGCTTTCACGCCAAGGGTGGCAAGGCGGCGCAAGCCGTAATTCATCCCGAGCGTCACGCCCTCCATAGCGGCACGCGCAAAGTGGCCCGCGCTTTGCGTTTTTGTGTTCGCGCCAAACCATACGCCCGTTCCATCGGGCACATTCGGCGTACGTTCGCCTTCGAGATAAGGCAACAGAATTAGGCCATCACTTCCGGGGCGAACTTTGGCGGCGACTTTTTCGAATTGCGCGTGCGAGAGTCCGTGGTGGTTACGCACCATCTCAGTTGCCACGGTGACATTCATCGTGCAAAGCAGCGGCAGCCAGCGATTGGTGGAATCGCAGAAAGCAGCAATCTCGCCTTCGGGATCAATGACGGGTTTGGCCGCGCACGCGTAAATAGTTCCACTGGTTCCAAAGCTGGCGGTCACGATTCCTGGCCGCGTGTTGCCTGTGCCGATGGCACCCATCATGTTATCGCCGCCACCGGCGCTCACCAATGTGTCGGCAGACAGCCCCAGAGCCTTGGCGGTGGCGGTGGATAGATGGCCGGCGGGTTGGTCGCTGGAAATCAGCGGCGGAAGTTTGTCCGCCAACGCGGGGTCGATGGATTTGATTGCGGCGGCAGACCACTTACGATTTTTGACATCAAGCAACGCCGTGCCGCTGGCGTCGCCGTATTCCATGATGGCATTACCGGTGAGCCAAAAGTTTAAGTAGTCGTGCGGCAGTAAAACCGTAGTGAGGCGCTTGTAATTTTTCGGTTCGTGCTTTTTGAGCCACGCAATCTTCGGCGCGGTGAATCCTGGCAACATCGCGTTACCAACGTGGCTGATGATTTTTTTGTGGCCACCGAGTTTTCGAGTGATGACTTCGCACTCGGCGGTGGTGGTGGTGTCACACCAAAGTTTGGCGGGCCGAATGACCTCATTCTTTTTATCGAGCGGTACAAACCCGTGTTGTTGGCCACTAACGCCAATGCCCTTCACCTCCGCCGCGCTGGCCTTAGCTTGTTTTAGCACGGCTTTGATAGTGGCCGCCATGGCGCGTTTCCAAGTCTCCGGATGCTGCTCCTTCGCGCCCGCGGGCAAACCACTGATAAGTCCATACGCGCGTTGGGCAACGCCGAGCACTTTGCCATTCTTGGAATCCACCACCAACGTCTTGGTGGATTGTGTGCCGCTGTCGATACCGATGTACAATTCACGCATTAGCGCCTACTCCAAATTATTTTTACAAATGGTTTCCAACAAATGTTCGGCCAACTCCTCAATGGGCATCTTCTTTTCCATTTTGGTATTAAGATTTTTCAACACGGCAGACTCATCATCCTCAATTCGCACAGTAAATTCAGCTCCGAGTTCCAGAGCACGTCTGAATTGTTTGTCTGGCTTTATCGGAGCCAACGGATATTCCACATTCCAACCTCCCTCACGCAACATCTGGATCATCGACAGCGTGGCAGGACGTTTGGATTCATCCTCAAGTAGAGCATAAATTTCAATATTGCCCTCAATTCTAGGGAGCAATTTCCGATCTTTTAACAACTCTAACAAAACGACATCACCCATCGCAAAGCCAGCGGCCGGGATGTTTTTTTTGCCACCGGAGACAAGACTCACCAATTGGTCATACCGACCGCCGCCGGCAATGGCGCGGAATTTTCCGTGGCGATCGAAGGCTTCGTAGACGACGCCGGTGTAGTAGGCGAGGCCGCGGATGACGTTGTAATCGATCTTCACAAATTCGCTCATCCCGCGCGCAGTGAGATTGTCGAGCACGGCTTGGAGTTCGTCAGTCGGTTCACCAGCGGCAATGAAGTTGCGGACTTGTTCCAGCGTGAAACCGAGTGCTTGGAATTTCTTTTCGCTTTCTTCCGGCGCGGTGCGTTCAAGTTTGTCTATGGCCTGATAAAAATCATATGCCTTCGATTCGTCACCGCCGTTTTGATTGAAAAAATCCTGCCACGCGTTGCGGCTGCTAAGACGGATGACAAAATCCTCTGCGGTGAGGGAGAAAGCTCGAAGCAAATCGATGAGCATAGCTATCAGTTCAGCATCGGCGGCGGGGTCGGATTCGCCAAAGATGTCGGCGTTAAACTGAAAGTGCTCGCGCAGCCGGCCTTTTTGTTGGCGCTCGTAGCGGAAGAGTTGCGGGATGGAATACCATTTGATGGGCTTCTTGTAATGCCGCTCGCGGGCGGCCACCATCCGAGCCACGGTTGGAGTCATTTCTGGACGGAGCGAAACGGCGCGTTCGCCTTTGTCTTCAAAGTTATAAAGTTGGCCGACGATTTCCTGGCCACTCTTGGCAGTGAACAGGCTCAGAGGCTCCAGCGGCGGTCCGTCATATGGTTGAAAAGCATATGATTCAGCAATTTCATGCCACACGTCAAAAATGTGTTTGCGCACGTTGGCACTCCAAGCTTCGCCATCGGGCAAGGGCTCGGGATAAAAATCACGAAATCCGGGAAGTCGTTCCACGCGGGGAGAAAACAACCGGCAGAGGCGATGGTCAAGCGCGGAAGCTTGCTACAACCCCAAATGCTCCCACAATGCCGGTGGGTCGAGGCGGAGGTTGATGTAAAATGGGCCGAAATCTCCATAGCGGGCGGTGACTTCATCTTTACGCATTTCGTGGACAATGTCTTTTACCGAGGCGACTTCCTTCGCCATGAGGGTGACGCCCCATTCCCAGTCATCGAGGCCAGTGCTGCCGGTGATGAGCTGGCTGATGCGACCGGCGTATTTGCGGCCGGTGATGGCATGGGTGCGCATCAGCTTTTTGCGCGTGTCGAAATCGAGACTATACCAATTATCCTCTCCTTGCCGTTTTTTGAGCATTGGATAAAAACACATCACATCCCAATTGGGCAATTCGGGATAGAGCCTGAATTTTTCATAATCAACTTTCCACGCCATCAGCTCTTCCATTTTGGCATCGAACTCCGGCGTGCCTTCTTCGAGCTTGAACTCCCGCTGCGCGCGCGCCTTGAGGTCGCCTTCGGTCGGTTGATATTCGGTCAACTCCGTGACGCTGAAATAGCTGTAAACCAAATCGATACTGCCTGCTGGAAAACATGCCTCGAGGTCGCGATGCATTTGCGCGAGCTGCGCGAGATCCTCGTGGAAAAGCCAAAACGCAAAATCCGACTTGCCGCTCACATTGGCGAAGCACCTTAATGACGGGTGGGACGCATTGTTGTTGGCTTCACAGAGGGCTTCGAGGCGTTCGCGCGCGGCCTCGCTTTCACGCGGTGACAGTTCATCCCACGCCATGCGATCTACACGATAAAACAAATGCATCACGTGGATGCCCTCGGTCATTTTCACAGTCGGCAAAGTCATAAATTCCGGTAAGACGGGAGCCTGTTCAATCTCCTGCCGTTTGGCAAAGGAAATTATTTTGTACGAGATTCTTGCGCCGGTTGCGCTGATGAATTTCGTTTATCCAGATACTTTTCAATTTGCTCTTTGCCCATGAACAACCCCACAGACGCCATCGCGATCGCCGAAACCCACAGCAACGCCGTCCACACTTTGCTTGGTTGCAGCGGTTTATCCGTTTGTTTGTACCGGAAATACAGCGCCGCGCCCGCGAGGGGTGGCAGCATCAACGCCTGCGCCACGCCGCCCACCAAAACCAACGACACCGGCGCGCCCACAAAGAAATACATTCCCGCACACACCAATGGCACAATGATACAACATTGGCTGAGCAACTTCGCCCGCTCCTTTTCGTTACGCGGCTTCTTCAATTGGAACAGCACCAACCCATCCGCCAACAGTCGCGCGTTCGAAGCCGAAGCCGTCACCATTGTGGAAAACAATACTACGAAGGCCCCCATGAGGAAAATTGTTAACCCCGCCTTGCCGAGCGGTGCGTACATTTTGGAAAGATCCGCGATCATCGTGTCATTGCTCACCCCCGTTGTGCCATGCAACAAAGCCGCGCCCAGCAGGAAAAACGCCACCGTAGCACCCGTGTAAACAACCATTGACACACACGCATCGATCCGCATTACCCGCAGCCACCCCTGCGTGCGCAGGTACCACACATTAGTCGGATTAGGCGTGCCCACGTTGCGCGCGTAGCCTTTTTCTAAACACCAGTACGGGTAATAAATCAATTCTGAAGCCCCCACCCCAATAATCCCGAACGCCGCAAACGCCTTGGAAAAATCACCGGGCAATCGGAACTGAAATCCTTCTCGAATATCAGCCCACGAAATTGAATGCGCCTCCATCGCGGGCGACCATTGCAAACTGCCCAAAGCAAACAACGTCGCCACCACAAACAGCACCACCATGATTACGGAAAACAACTCCACCGGCTTGTACTTGCCGGAGGCCAAAATCGCCACCGTCGCCGCCGACACCGCCAGTGCGATCAGCCGATCAATCGTGAAAATTCCCGTGCCACCAAACCCCGCAAACCAGCCCAACTCCGCCACCACCTTCCCCACTCCACCCACAATGCCGCCGAGCTGAAATAAAATCCCAACAAACATAAACAGCCAACACCACACCAACCAAGACACTACCAGTCGCGGTCCCGGAATCGTGTTCATCGCCTCCAACGTCGTCATCCCCTTGGAAATCGCGAAACGCCCCAGCTCCACCTGCACCAGCACCTTGATCATACACCCGCCGATGATAAACCACAGCAGGCTAAACCCATACTCCGCCCCCACCAAAGGCGTGGCAATCAACTCCCCCGAGCCAACAATACAAGCGGTGATAATCAACCCCGGCCCAAGATGCCGAAGAATACCGCGCCAATGAGTCGGCGCATCCTGAGGGCCAGTAGTAGACATCCCTCAAACCTAGGCGAAAGGCATTGCGAAAACAAGCCTCACACTATTTCCATTGCACCACATCACCTGCTTTGAGGGTGGTGGCAGGTTTGGCGGGGCGGAGTTTTCCAGCGCGAGTCAGTTGGGGCAGTCCATTAGGACGAATACCGGCTTTGCGTCGGGCGGTGTAAATGGTTGTGCCGGGTTTCCACGGAATGACTTTGCGCGCGCCGGTTTGGGGTACGATGAGGGTGACGGTCTTGGAAATTTGCTTTGGCAGCGTGGGGGCGATTGGCATGGTATCAGGCGGATCTTCTTTTCCCCGCGGACGGTATTGGAGTTGGGCTTCGGGGAGCAGACGTTTGAGATCTTCAATACGCTGTTCGTCGAGCGGATGGGTGCGCAAAAACCACGGCGTGCGACTGCCGCCTTGGGCGCGATTGTATTCGGCGAAGCGTTCCCAAAACTTAACCGCCTCCGCCGGATCATATCCTGCGCGCGCCATATAAATGAGTCCGATACGGTCGGCCTCACTTTCCTGTAACCGACTATGCGGTAGCTCGGTGCCGAGCGTGGTGCCGAGGCCATAAGCGATCATCAACGCGTTTTTTGAAGTGGCGTTCATTTTGGTGAATTGAGAAATCGCCATCAACCCGATGCCCTGCACCACTAGCACGCGGCTGATGCGTTCGGCACCGTGATGCGCCACCGCGTGCGCCACCTCGTGCGCTAATACCGTGGCGAGGCCAGCCTCGGTTTGGGTGATTTGCAAAATACCGGTGTACACACCCACCTTGCCACCGGGCAAACAGAAGGCGTTGGCTTGACTGTTATCAAACAGTACAAACTCCCATTGCGCCTTGGGCAGATCGGCCACGGCGGCGATGCGACTGCCCACGCGTTGCAAAACGGCGGTGGCGTTTTGATCACTACTCAGCGACGTTCGGGCTTTGAGATTAGTAAACGCATCGCGCCCCATCCCGCGTTCCATCGAGGGGGAAATCAGATTGAGCTGCGAGCGGCCTGTCTCCGGCACAGTGGAGCACGCGATCGACCCGGCCAACAGCCCAACCATCACAAAACACTGAATGAAACGCCCAAAATTCATTGGCTAAGAATAAGAAATTTTCTGTGTTTTTCAAGCCCCGCATTTGCCTTGGCCCCACCACGTGCAGGCGACATACTAGCGGCCGGATGGAAATCCAACTGGCATACGGCGAGGGGCAGCTGCCCATTGAATGCCCCGACGACCGCACCACGGTTATCAACCCCACCCCGCGCGAAGGGTTGGCCGATGAACGTGCCTCGCTGGTGGCGGCGCTGGAAAACCCAATCGGCGAGAAACCCCTCAAGCAGTTGATCAAGGCGGACACCAAAATCTGCATTCTGTTTACTGACCTCACCCGTGCCACGCCCAACGACCGTATCATCCCATGGTTGCTCGAGCACTTGGCTCACGTGCCGCCCAAAAACATTTTGTTACTCAACCAACTCGGCACACATCGACCCAATTCGCGAGTGGAGATGGAGCAAATGCTCACTCGCGAAGTCGTCAACAAATATCGCGTAGTCAACGCCGAACCCTTCAACCGCGAGGCGCACGTGGAGCTGGGCACCACCCACGACGGCACGCCCGCGCTCATCCATCGTCACGCCGTGGAAGCGGATTTGCGCATCGTCACAGGCTTTATTGAGCCTCATTTTTTTGCCGGCTACAGTGGCGGCCCCAAGGGCATCATGCCCGGCGTGGCGGCGCTGGAAACGGTGATGAGCAATCACGGCGCAAGCCACATCAGTAATCCCAAGAGCACTTTTGGCGTCACGTACGGCAACCCGATTTGGGAGGAAATGCTCGCCATTGCCCAACGACCGGGACCGTGTTTCTTGCTGAATGTCACGCTGAACGACCAGCGCCAAATCACCAATGTGTTTGCAGGCAACCTCATTGAAGCGCACAAAAAAGGCTGCGAGTTTGTGGAACGGACGGCGATGCAGCCGGTTGAAAAGCCCTTCGACGTGGTGGTAACAACCAACAGCGGTTATCCATTGGACCTGAATTTGTATCAGGGAGTCAAAGGAATGAGCGCCGGGGCGCGGATCTTAAAGGAAGACGGCACGCTCATCCTCGCCTGCGAATGCCGCGAAGGCGTGCCGGAGCACAGCCCGATGGATCAACTGCTGCGCACCGCACGTAGCCCGGAAGAAGTGCTGAGCCTGCTCGCCACGCCGGGCTTCGAAAAACCCGAGCAATGGCAAGCACAGATTCAGGCCCTAATCCAGCAACGAGCTGATGTGCGCGTGTATAGCTCGCTTGATGCCGAAGCCCTGCGCGCCGCACACCTCACACCCTGTGAAGACATCAGCGCGATGGTCGCCGCCGAGTTGGAACGCCACGGGCCGAATGCCCGCGTGGCGGTACTGCCGCAGGGACCGTTGACGATTCCGTATTTGACCGAGTGATGATCTCTTTTGTGAATAAATTTTTGTTCACAAAAGAGCTGATTTACCCATATTTGTTTCTGTTGCTGATTCTAGCAACTTAAGGAGGATAAAGATCTTATGCAGAAATTGATTCGCAATAGCATTGCGTTCGCTTGCTTGTTTGCCGTGAGTGAACCCGCTTGGGCCCAGCCCGCACCTCAGCCCATACGCATCCCCGTGACGCGACCAGGCTTGGGCACGCCCCAATCCAATGTGCCGAAGATTCCATTGGGAGTGCAGTCGCAAAAACGCAAGGGGCCCAGCTCGCCGAATATTATTCTCATCATGGCCGACGACCTTGGTTGGGGGGAACTGGGCAGCTACGGCCAGCCGGTTATCAAAACGCCCCACCTCGACCGCATGGCGGCGGAAGGTATGCGCTTCACGCAAGCCTACGCGGGTAGCTCCATTGGAGACGCCTCGCGCGGATCACTCTTCACCGGCAAACACACCGGCCACGCCTACATCCGCGGCAACCGCCGCGTGCCACTACGCGCCATCGACATCACCATCCCGCAAATCCTGATGGCCGCCAACTACGAGACCATCGCGCTTGGTAAATGGAATCTTGGCGAAAAAGGCACTACCGGCGAGCCCTTCCGCAAGGGCTTCCGCCATTGGGCCGGTTTTGCCAACCAACTGCATGCTAATAATTATTACCCCCTCTTCCTTTGGCGATACACACCGGGCACTGGCGGCGTCAACCAATTTAACGGCGACGTGCCCATCCACGCCAACGCCGGCGGGCGGCGCATTCAATACAGCACCGACATCATTACCAAAATGGCCCTGAACGCGATCCGCATTTACAAACCCGCGCCAGAGAGCAAATACAAACCGTTTTTCCTCTACGTCTCCTATACCGCACCGCACGCGAACAACGCGTTGGCGCAAAAAACCCGCAACGGAATGGAAGTACCCAACAACGCATTCCCCTACGCCGGTGAACGCTGGCCGCGACCGGAACGCAACAAGGCCGCAATGATTACCCGCATGGATCAGGCGATTGGCCAAATTCTCGCCAAGCTGCGCGAGTACGATATCGAGGAGGACACGGTGGTGTTTTTTACAAGCGACAACGGCCCGCATATGGAGGGCGGCAACGACCCGAAATTCTTCCGGGGCACCGGGCCATTCCGGGGCATTAAACGAAGCCTTTACGAAGGTGGCATTCGAGTGCCGATGATTGTTAAATGGAAAGGTAAAGTGAAAACTGGCACCGTGACGGATCAGCCGTTTGCATTTTGGGATATGCTGCCAACCATGCTCCATGTCGCTAAACTACCCACGCCGCGCGAGACCGATGGCATTTCGCTGCTGCCCACGCTGATTGGCTTGCCACAAAAACAGCAGCATGAATTCTTGTATTGGGAAGTGCACGAAAACGGTTCGCAACAAGCCGTGCGCCAAGGCGACTGGAAAGCCGTGCGTATCGCGCCCGGCAAACCGCTGGAGCTGTACAATTTAGAAACCGACAAAGGTGAAACGCGTAACGTGGCTGCGCAGTATCCGAATGTGGTTAAGCGGTTCGAAGAACATCTGGCCGTGGCTCGGGTGAAATCGACTTTCTGGCCGCTGCGTGCGGCGCCAAAAAAATCTGCCCAGCGATAGCCGCCAGACAGGATCTATATGACAACACCGCCCAGCTGAATAAGCTGGGCGTCTTTTTTATTTCTTCGGTGCAGCACCCTCGGCTACCACGCGGAAGCCCGCATGTTGCGAGCCAGAATCCGGCGTGTTTTTCATCCGGGTCGAAGGCCGAAATGCACCACAATAAAGGTCCGTGCACAAATATGATCCGCCACGCTGAACGCGTTTAGGAATTCGATTGCGACCGTCGTTGGGATCAAAGCTATCCTGTTGTAATGGGCCCTCTGGGTTTTTTACCGGACTATCGCCATAATATCCCGGCGCGTACCAGTCCGCGCACCACTCCCACACATTTCCCGCCACATCGTACAAGCCATAGTTATTGGCAGGGAACTGACCCACCGGAGCAGTACCGTAAAACCCATCCTTTTCTGTGTTTTCACGCGGGAAACGACCATGCCAAATGTTCGCAAGCGGTTCGCCTTCGGGTTCTTCTTTGCCGCCTTCCCACACAAATTCTTCACCATCGAGCCCTCCACGGGCAGCGTATTCCCACTCCGCCTCGGTAGGCAGTCGATGCTTCACTCCGGTGCGATCGGTAAGCCATGCGCAATAAGCCCGCGCGTCGTCCCAATTAACATGCACCACAGGATGGTTGCCGCGTTTAGCAATATTAGATTCCGGCCCATCAGGATGCTGCCAATCCGTACCACCCACATACTTCCACCACCTTCCCCACATGTTATGCTGTTTGAGCATGTTCACAGGAATATCCTGCGCGGGCGGCGTGAACACAATGGAACCGGCCACGATTTTATCCTTGGGAATATCAGCAAATTGTTCGAGCGGAATGCCTAAGCTCTCCGCCGTAGGTACTT
>JAOLZA010000048.1 GCA_028343615.1 Verrucomicrobiota bacterium | reverse complement strand
CGCCGCCACGCCAGAAGCCAAGGGGATGGTGGCTCTCGCGCGGGATGCGTTGCAAAAGGGCGGCGTGAGTGAGATCGATGCGTTTGGCATGAGCAGCATGTTCATCAAGGCCGGCCAATTTCGTCACATCGCTATGGCGCACCATCCTAACAATTCTACTAATCGTTTGTGGCGGGTGCTGGACAATAATGGCACCGCCCTCAATGGCTTGCGGCTGATGCCGGGGGACACGGTACTGGCGCTGCATGGCCGGGTGAATGTTTCTGAAATGAGCCGGTGGTTCACCGAGTTGGGTGTATCCAAGCCGTTGGCCGATGCGTGGCAATCGCTGAAACAGGAACTGCCGATAGACACTTTGATGCAATCGTGGACGGGTGAGATGGGGTTGTTTCTCTCTGTCAACAGCACGCAATTTCGCGCGAATAATGCCGAACGAAGCGAGTTGGGCAAACCCTCGCTCATGTTAGTGCTTGGCGTGAAGGATGGTGCATTGGAAAAAGTACTCGGTGAGCAACTCAAAGATTTGCAGGAACCCGCACGCACAGCGGATATCAACCGCAAAAACGTACCGCTACGCGTGTATGAAAAGCTGGAACTTCCGGAGGAAATCAGCCGGCTGGATTGTGTGCCGTCGATTTGTCAGTCGGCCAACTATTTGGTGATGTCACTCTCCTTCAGTGATGTGGCGGCTTCCAACGCGCTAAATCGTCATATTGCGACACAGGCGGGAATGATGGGTGGCACTAGTGATTGGGCGGCATTGCTGGGGCAGAACACGGGAAGCATGAGTGTTCCCAAAGCGAATTTAATTTTTTTCCTCGCGCCTAGATTCAGTACGGAGTTGGCTAAATGGAAGCAGTTGAAATTATGGGAGGATGTGCCGTCCAGTTTAGCCTCCGCACTTACGTCACTGGCGGGCAGCAAGGAAGACAAAGGTCTGCTTGCCACGGTGCAAGTGCAAAGCAATGGTGTGCTTTTTAAAGGGCATGTGATTGGGCAAACCTCGAGGCTGACATTCACGTGGATAAAAAATGCGACGCGGGTATTTGTGTCGGAATTAATTCCACAGTTGGCCAAACTCACGCACGGCCAGTGGTCGAAATTGGATTTGCCCATCAAGCCGGCACCGGCACCCACTCCAGTACCGGAAACCCCTGAGTCTAGCGACGAGTGATGGAGATTCGCATCAATCGCGATGGTAGGGAGTTCGGTCCGTACACGCTCGAGCAGGTGAACCAACTTCTGACCGAGGGATCTCTTCTGCCCAATGACTTGGCGTGGTATGACCCCATGGAAACATGGGCGGAGCTTTCGCAGGTTGCCACTAACCTCAACCAAGCCGTCCCCGCCGAGCCGCAAATAGAGGAAACTGCAGCGGGAGAATATCGTGGTGGCGGGCGTTATCGTATCCTTAAGCAGCTCGGTCGAGGCGGGATGGGCGTGGTTTATTTGGCTTTGGACGAACAGCTCAATGAGGAGGTCGCCCTCAAGAGTTTTCCACCGGAGATGGCAGTGGATGAAAGCGCGCTGGATGATATGAAGCGCGAGGTACAAAAGAGCCGCAAGCTCAGCCATCCAAACATTATTCGGATGCACGACTTTGTAAATCCACCCGGTGAGGATCCATTTGTGACGATGGAGTTTGTGGAGGGGCAGGAACTGGCAGATATGCGGCGTGACCAAGCCAGCGGCGTCTTCGCCTGGGAAGACATCAAGCAATATATCATCCAGCTTTGTGATGCGCTGACAACTGCACATAACGAAAACACCGTCCACCGCGATCTCAAGCCCACGCAGATGATGATCAACAATGAGGGGCGGCTCAAACTGTGCGACTTTGGCATCGCGGCGTCTATGGCCGATTCGATCAGCTTTTCATCAATGAAACACGCCGTGAGTGGCACACTGCTTTTTATGAGCCCGCAGCAAATGAATGGCGAAGTGCCGCGTGCTACGGATGACATTTATGCGCTCGGTGCCACGCTCTACGATTTGATGACAGGCAAGCCGCCATTTTATACCGGCAACGTCAACGCGCAGGTAATGAACCGGCCGCCTATTTCGATGCAAGAAAGGTTGGCGGAATTTGGCATCGAGAATGAAATCCCTGACTACGTTGACCAATTGGTACTGGCGTGCCTCGCCAAAGACGCTACCCATCGCCCGGCCAGTGCGGAGGAGATCAAGAACTGGATTCTCTCGGAGGGTGGCGCTGCCACGCTCAAGACAATGCGCATCCCGTTTTGGGGCGGTAGGGTGGTGGATGTTGATCGCAAAAAATTTCAAATTGCTTGTTCCGTTTTGGGTGCCGTGGCAGTGGGGTTGGTCGGCTGGATATTTTTCAAGCCACCGTCGGTTTATGACTTGCCGCAGTTGCGTCAAAAATTGGAAAACGGCCAACAGGTTTATTTGAGTCTCGATAGCACGCTAAACACACAACTCGCTACGATGCGTGGGCAATTGCAGTTTGAAGATCGCAAAAGCGATCGCGGGCTGAACCTGGCTTCCACCAACTACGTAGACATTGTCAACTATAGCGGCAAAAATCTGCAATCTATTCAAGGCGCGAAATATACATTAAGCGCACATTTTATGCCGTATTCCGTGCCGGACGGGAAAAAGGAAAACGAGCAGCAATACGCCATCCTTATGAAGCCTGGCCATCATTTGGGGCTCAGCTACGGGCACGACCGGCGGTTTGCCATGAGTCATCAATTCGTGGCCGGGGGCAAAACCAATCTTGTGGCGGCGTTTTCGTCGGCCAAATTTGGTGAAAACGAATGGCATCACGTTGTGGGCACGGTGAATCGTTCCGAAGGCACGGTGAATTTGTTTGTGGATGGAAAAGCAGCCGGCAGCGCGGAATTCCCCGCAAACTCGCGCGGCTATGTTTCCAGCGAACTCTGGCGCATTGGCGTGGCCAGCCCTATGGGCAAGACCCATCGGTGGTACGCAGATGGCGCAGTGGATCAGGTGCGTATTTACAATCGTGCGCTGGAAACGGAAGAGATCAACGAGTTGTACGTGGTTGAACAGCCCGCGCCGTTTGAGAAAGAGATGCTGGTGTATTATCCTTTCAACGCCGGTGATATAAAAAATGTGAAAGAGAGCCTTCCTGGCAAAAGATTCACCGGCGGCTTTGATTTAGCGGATCCCACAAAAAATCTAGAACTCAAGCCCAAGCTCACGGAAGACCGGTTTGGTGAACCAAACGCCGCGTATTTATTTGATGGTATAACCAACAGTCTCGCTTCCGGTCGGGGTGGCGGGCGAACTTATCTCCTCGACAAATCGGATGAATCCCGCGCGTTGAGCGTGTGGTTTAAGCCCGAGGAAATCAAGGGCAGTCGGCAAACCGTCGCCGCGTTGGGCTCGGGCACGGCCAATGCCGGTTGGGAAATTCAGGTCGACGCTGACGAAGGCCTGGTTGGTAATTGGGGCGGCGGCACCAATTATCTCAGCGGCGGCAGCATCAAAGCCGGCAAATGGCACCATGCCGTTTTTAGCTATGACGAAACGATGAAACTGATTTCATTGTACCTCGATGGCGATTTGTTGGGAACGTTTACTAATCAAGTGACCACTACCACTGGTGCTAAATCCAGCCTCCGCCTTGGCGGTCCGCCGCTTACGGCCAAGCCAAAAAAACCGAAAACCCAAAAAAAGAAAGGCGAGCAAGAGGTTGAAGAAATTGAGTATAGCTATTTTCACGGATCCATTGATGACGTACGTTTCTACCTGCGTGATTTGCCTCCCGAAGATGTGGATGCGCTGTACGTTGGCGAAAAATCCACCAGTTGGTTTTGGCTGTACGCGCTGGGGACGGTGGCACTGCTCGCGGGCGTGGGCGGGGTTCTGTATTGGCGCGGCGTTCGCATTCCCGCGAAATTGATGGATCCGCTGTTGCAACGATTGCCGGACAAACTCTCCGCGCCATTGGGCACCCTCCGCGGATCCGACGCGGCGGGGTGATTGATTCCCATCTCATTTCGTGTTAACCAAACCGAATGGTTGATACCGCATCTGTTCCCGACGCCGCCGGACGGTTTGGCCAGTACGGTGGACGGTACGTCCCCGAGACGCTTGTGCATCCGCTGCGTGAATTGGAGGAGGAATATTTCCGCGCTCAGAAGGATCCCGAATTCCAGCGTGAACTTGATTATTACCTACGCGAATTTTGTGGGCGGCCCACGCCGCTTTACCACGCCCAACGTCTTACCGAAAATTTGGGTGGCGCGAAAATTTACCTTAAACGCGAGGATCTTCTCCATACCGGTGCGCACAAAATCAACAACGCGATGGGCCAAATCCTGCTCGCTAAGCGAATGGGCAAAACCCGCATCATCGCCGAAACCGGTGCTGGCCAACACGGCGTGGCTACTGCCACCGTGGCGGCGATGTTCGGCCTTGAGTGCGTGGTTTATATGGGCGCGCACGATTGCGACCGCCAACGCCTCAACGTCGTCCGCATGCAAATGCTTGGCGCGGAAGTCATCGCCGTGGAAACCGGTCAACAGACGCTCAAGGAAGCCGTCAACGAGGCAATGCGCGATTGGGTCACTAATGTCCGTCACACACATTATATTTTGGGCACTGCGTACGGCGCGCATCCGTATCCGGTGATGGTGCGAAATTTCCAGCGCGTCATTGGTGATGAAGCCCGCCGGCAAATCCTCGAGAAAGAGGAGGTGTTGCCGGACCTGCTCGTGGCCTGCGTCGGCGGCGGCTCCAATGCCATCGGCTTGTTTTATCCCTTCATCGAGGATAAAGGCGTGGCGATGGTAGGCGTGGAAGCCGGTGGTGAGGGTATTGAGCCGGAAAAACACGCTGCGCGTTTTCAAGGTGGCTCGGTCGGTGTGCTGCAGGGCACGCGTTCCTTTTTGTTGCAGGACGAACACGGGCAAATCCAATCAACCCAGAGCGTCTCCGCTGGCCTCGACTACGCCGCCGTCGGCCCAGAGCACGCTTGGCTGCATGACCAATCCCGTGCTGAGTACACTTACGCAACCGACGAAAAAGCGCTCGAAGCCTTTTTTAAGCTCTCTAAAATCGAAGGCATCATCCCCGCACTCGAATCCTCCCACGCCATAGCCGAAGTCATCGCGTGCGCTCCGCAAATGTCCTCCGACCAAATCATCATCTGCAACCTCTCTGGCCGCGGCGACAAAGATGTAGCGCAGGTGGCGGAGAAAATTGAATTATAAATCAGGGAGGAGGCAGGACTCATCCCGACCGGAAGGGGCAATCTCCACCTTACCCCATTTTATTGAATGTCTAAATCATCACAATCCAAATGGGATTTCGGCGAGCTATTTGCCGAAGAGGAAACGCGTGATGTATTTACCGTTTCCGATTTAACCACGCGCGTGAAGCGCACTTTGGAAAATCAAATTGGCCAGATTTGGGTGGAGGGCGAAATCTCCAACCTTCGCGCGCAGGCTTCGGGGCATATGTATTTTTCCATCAAGGACGCTCGTGCGCAGTTGACGTGCGTACTTTTTCGCGGCACACGCGTGGGGCAGCGTGAGTTGATGGAGGACGGCCAAAAGGTGGTGCTGCAGGGCGACCTCACGGTGTACGAGCAGCGCGGTCAATATCAACTCATCGTGCGCGCAGTGGAACTGCAGGGCGTGGGCGCGTTGCATGTGAAGTTGGAGAAACTCAAAGCCAAACTGCAGGCCGAAGGGCTCTTCGATGCGGAAACCAAACAGGAACTCCCGCGCTTCCCCCAACGGATCGGCATTGTAACCTCGCTGACCGCGGCGGCCTTGCGCGATGTGTTGCACGTGATTCACCGCCGCCAACCTTCGTTGCAAATCATTCTCGCTGCCAGCCGCGTGCAAGGGCAGGGGGCTGAGAATGAAATTGCCACCGCAATCGGCCAACTCAATCGTTGGGCGTTGTCGGAAACGCTTGATTTGATTCTCGTCACTCGTGGCGGTGGCAGTCTCGAAGATTTATGGGCGTTCAATGAAGAAGCCGTGGCGCGCGCCATCCACGCCTCGAGCGTGCCGGTGGTGTCGGCAGTGGGGCACGAAGTTGATTTCACCATCAGCGATTTTGTAGCCGACGCGCGCGCCGCCACTCCGAGCGCTGCCGCGGAAATCATCACCGCCGCCGCCGTCACCTTGAGCGATTCATTGGCTGCCACCGGCGAACGCCTCACGTGGCTCGCGCGTCGCCGGCGCGAATCATTCAAGGAACACACCGTCACCATCACCCATCGCCTCGGGCGGTGTCATCCGCGCCGGCGCTTACAGGAGCGAATGCAGCGCGTGGATGAACTCCACATCGATCTCCAGCGCGCCGCCCAAGGTCACCGGCAAAAATTCTCCACCCATTGGCGCGGCTTGGCCGAGCGATTGCTGCGTGTCCATCCCGAGTTAGTTGTTCGGCATCGCCGCCAACAAGTAGCTCAATTAGCGGCGCGGTTGCACGAGCGGAAGGGGCATCGTCTCGATCGAGCAGCCCAACGTCTCACGCGTTTGGTCGATCGTCTGCGATTACTGGGCCCCGCCAATGTGCTTGCTCGAGGCTATTCCATCACACAAAATTTAAAATCCAAAAAAGTAATCCGCTCTGTTAAAGACGCTCCTTCTGGCACGCGCTTGAGCACACAGCTTTTTGATGGCAGCGTGGAAAGCACGGCTGAATAGATCTAACCGCTTCGCGCTCGACTTAACCGCGCGTACTGGCGTATGCTCTGCCGATGCCGAGTAAGGGCAAAAAACAGGCGGACGTTTCTTTTGAGGACGCTGTGAAGAAGTTGGAATCCATCGTTGAGGAAATGGAATCCGACGAGTTGCCGTTGGGTAAATTGCTCGTGCGCTACGAGGAAGGCGCGAAGCTGGTCAAAGCTTGCGAGGAGAAACTACAATCCGCCGAGACGCGCATCACGCAATTGGAAGAAACATTGGAAGGCGAACTCGCCGCGCGGCCCGTGACGCTGCGCGAAGATGATGAATAATTTATGAGCGGATTTTTGGATATGATCAGCGAGCCGGCGCACGTCAAGAAATTGACGGAAAACCAACTCGAACAACTCGCCACCGAAGTGCGCGAGGAACTCATCACCAAACTGGCAAAAACCGGCGGCCATCTCGGACCCAACCTTGGCGTGGTGGAGCTGACCATTGCGATGCACAAAGTATTCAGCACGCCGCATGATAAGTTTGTGTGGGATGTCAGTCACCAGAGCTACGTTCACAAGCTGCTCACTGGCCGACGTGAAGGCTTTTCCAAAATCCGACAAACCGGTGGCCTCAACGGATTTGCTCTACGTACCGAGAGCGAGCACGACAGCTTCGGCGCGGGCCACGCCGGCACGGCCCTCTCCGCCGCACTCGGAATGTGCGCGGCCCGGGACCAAAAGAAAACTGACGAGGATGTCGTTTGTGTCTTCGGTGATGCCGCACTCACCAACGGAATTTCCTTTGAGGCTCTCAATAACATTGCCCAAACCACCGGCAAATTTATTGGTGTTCTTAATGACAACGAATGGAGCATCGATAAAAACGTCGGCGCAATTTCGAAGTATCTCAACAAAATCATTACCAATCCCAGCTACAACCGCTTGCACGATGACTTGTCGCGTTTGGTGAAAAAATTGCCGAAGGGCGATTTCGCCGTGCGGTTGGGCAATCGTGCAGAGGGCGCACTAAAGGCGGAGGTATCAGAAAACTCACTCAAACATCAACCGCCCGGCCCCCAGGATGGCCGCGGTGGCACGGCGAGCAGTATTGTTTTTGAGGAACTAGGCATTCGCTACATTGGTCCGCTGGATGGCCATAATTTGCCTTTGATGATTAAGTCCCTCGAATATGCAAAAAGCTGTGACCATCCGGTAGTGCTGCATGTGCTCACCAAAAAAGGCAAAGGTTACAACGCGGCCCTCAAGCAACCGGAAAAATTTCATGGCCTCGGGCCGTACGACGCCAAGACCGGCCAGACGCCATCAGCCAAAACCGACGCTGCACCCAATTGGCAGGATGTATTCGGTAAACAAATGCTGAATCTTTGCGAGCGCGATAGCCGGATCGTAGGCGTCGGCGCGGCAATGCCCAGTGGCACTGGCCTCAAATATCTGCGCGATGAAATGCCCGATCGCTATTTTGACGTTGGCATCGCAGAGGAACATGCTGTCATCTTCGCCGCCGGCATGGCTACTATGGAGTGTCATCCGGTGGTGGCGATTTATTCCACCTTCCTCCAACGCGCCTATGATTGCATCATCCACGACGTGGCGTTGCAGGATTTGCCAGTGACCTTTTGCATGGATCGCGCCGGTCTATCCGCCAACGACGGCCCGACCCATCACGGTTTGTTTGATATCTCATACCTACGCTGCGTGCCCAATATCGTGGCGATGGCTCCGCGCAATGAAGATGAGCTGGCCGACATGATGTTCACCGCTACGCGCCACGCGCATCCCACATTCATCCGTTACCCGCGAGGTGCTGCCGAAGGTGCTGAGATCAAAGACGAACCTGCGATACTGGAAATTGGTAAAGCCGAAGTAGTGGAGAACTTTAAGGACACCGGCAAATGCAAGATTGCTTTCTTTGGCTTAGGGCCAATGTTCACCATGGCGCAACAGGCTGCTGAAGAATTGGGCAAGGATTTCGACTGCGCCTTGATCAATCCGCGGTTCACCAAACCTATCGATGAAGCGACCACTGAATACTTTTCTAAGACTGCCGACCTAATCGTTACCATCGAAGATCATGTGCTTCCGGGCGGCTACGGTAGCGTGGTTAGCGAATTGCTCGTCGAAAAAGGCATCAGCACCCCTTTGCTACGTATTGGTTGGCCCGACCAGTTTATTGAACACGCCTCATCCGTGAGCGAACTCAGAGAAAAATACGGCCTAACCCCAACAGCCATTGCTGCTCAAATTAAATCTGCTTCCGGCACGAAGACCAGCAGCAAGGCGAAAGCGGTTGCCTAATTTAGAAAGCGTTCAGGATTTCCACCAACTGTTTTCGGCCCGCGAGATTAATTTTTATTTTCGCTCCTTGTTTTGCCCCTTTTAGTTGCGAGCCCAATGGCGATTGGGGCGTGATGACCAGCACTTCTGTTCCACTTGTTTTAATTTCAATACCACCAGCAGATGGGCCGATGAAGTAGTGGGCGCGTTCACCGTCCTGGGATATTTCAATCAAAGAGCCGACATCAATTCCCTCGGCCTTGTTTAATTTTCGTCCTCGCAATGCGTCAAACGCTGCGATGGATTCTTCTATCTCGACGATCTTGTTGGCTTGACCTGCCGCGAGATAAGATGCTTCCAGTCCGCGTGTGTCGTATTTGTTTTCGGCCCGGTTTTCCTCCGCTGTCGCTTCTGCGTGCGAAAATTTGGCAGCACGAACATACGTTTCCATTTCGGATTGAAGCGTTTCTATAATCTTTTGGATGACGAGGCGCTTTTTCATTGTGAGGTAGGACTGGACCTCTTCATTACTATAAATTCAAATTCGCATCCGTAACTGCGCCGAGCGAGGCGCTGGTGGTTAGGTGGGCGTATTTGGCTAGGACGCCGGCGGTGTAGTTAGGTTTGGGTTGGCGCCAGGCGGCGGTGCGGCGCTTGAGTTCGGCTTTGGAGATGGCAAGTTTGAGTTGGCTTTGGTCGGCGTCGATGGTGATTTTATCACCATCGCGTACGATGGCGAGCGGGCCGCCGTTGTAGGCTTCTGGAGTGATGTGGCCGACGACGAAACCGTGGGTGCCGCCGGAGAAACGGCCATCAGTGATGAGCGCCACGTCATTGCCGAGACCGGCCCCCATGATGGCGCTAGTGGGGGCAAGCATCTCGCGCATACCGGGTCCGCCGCGTGGGCCTTCGTAGCGGATGACGATAACGTCCCCTTTTTTAATGCGACCGGCAAGAATGGCTTTAAGGGCTTTTTCCTCAGAATCAAATGGGCGTGCGATGCCAGTGAAGGTGAGGCCCTCCTTGCCGGTGATTTTGGCTACGGCACCTTCGGGGGCGAGGTTTCCATAAAGCACTACGAGGTGGCTGTTTTTTTTGATGGGCTTCTTGAGTGAACGGATAATTTGTTGCCCCTTAGGGTAGGGTTTCACTACGCGCAGATTTTGCGCGACCGTCTTTCCGGTCACCGTTATGCAATCACCGTGCAGTAGACCGGCGCGCAGGAGGGTCTTCATCATCGGCTGAATACCGCCGATGGCGATCAGTTCGCTCATTAAATGTTTCCCGCTGGGTTTAAGGTCGCCAAGCACCGGCACTTTTTTTCCAATACGCGTGAAGTCGTCAATGGAGAGCTTCACCTTCGCCGCACTGGCCATGGCAAGCAGATGAAGGACGGCGTTAGTGGAGCCGCCCAGTGCGATAACAACGGTGATGGCATTCTCGAATGCCTTTTTCGTCATAATATCGCGAGGGCGAATGCCGAGCTTCAGTTGATTCAAAACGGCGGCTCCGGCTTGGCGGCTATCCTTTTTCTTGGCGGGACTTACCGCTGCCTGCGCGCTGCTGCCGGGCAGGCTCATTCCCATCGCCTCGATGGCGCTGGCCATTGTGTTGGCGGTGTACATTCCGCCGCAGGAACCCGGGCCGGGGATTGCGCAGCGTTCAACTTTTTCCAGGCCCTCATCGTCGAGGCGGTTATTGGCGTGTGCCCCGATGGCTTCAAACACAGAAACGATATCCAGCTTACGGGTATCGCCCGTGATACAGCCAGGTAAAATGGTGCCGCCGTATACGAATACGCTCGGACGGTTCAAGCGTGCCATCGCCATTATGCAGGCGGGCATATTTTTATCGCAACCGCCGATGGCGACGAAGCCGTCCATACATTCGCAGCCGACGACTGTCTCGATGGAATCGGCAATCACCTCGCGGCTCACGAGAGAATACTTCATGCCTTCCGTACCCATCGAGATACCGTCGGAAATGGTGATGGTGTTAAAAATAATCGCCTTGCCGCCGGCGCTATTGGTGCCGCGCTCGGATTCTTGCGCGAGCAAATCGATGTGCATATTGCACGGGGTGACATTGCTCCAAGTGGAGGCAATGCCGATCACCGGTTTTTGGAAATCACTGCTTTTGAACCCAGTGGGATAAAGCATCGCGCGACTGGGCGCACGGTTTGGGCCATCGAGCATGATAGCGGAGTGTGGGCGGAGGTTGGATTGTTTGCTCATAAGCGGCGGTTGTTTTCGCGGGAAAACACCTGAAAATCAAGACAAACGGCGCAATTATCGTGCGTGTCCTTGACCGATTCGGGTTTTTGGGTGATACTAACAATCTATCTGGGGGCGTTCTGGATTCGACTGAGGGGACGCGTCAGAGATTGCATGCCGAGGATGGTTCTGACCTCGTAAACACCGACCCAAAAAACTAACTGCCAACGAAGAATTGGCTCTCGCGGCCTAATTAAGCCGTGACGTCCGTCTCCTGACACCGGCTGGGGATGACGGGCGCCGACAGCCGGTTAGGTGCCCCGCGGAGATCGCGCGTTGGAATCCGAAATTTTTTCATGCGAACTAGGCGGACGGATTTGCGTCAGGTCTTTATCCATACGCCGAATAACGTATCCTGACTAAGCATGTAGATGTCTTTGGTTAATTTGCTTGGGACGTGGGTTCAATTCCCACCGCCTCCACCAATTTCAAAACCCCGCTAACACACAAATAGCGGGGTTTTTCTTTGTCACATTCAATTAAGAAGTCGTCACTGACACAAAGTGACACAGTAATGTGCATCAAAAGGGCAAAAGTATCCCTCGTTCGACTAAAATAACCGGGTAGGGTTAAAGAAAATGCACGGGAGTAAAAACACGGGAAGGACAGTTAAGCAGGGTGGGTTTGAGGTGCGTATCAACACCGCTAAATCAGGCTGCAGGGTAGTTTATTACAGGGCAGGGAAGCGTGTGTTTGAGAGGTGTAAGTCAGAGGAAGACGCAGAGGAGCGTGCACGGGAGATCTTGGCCCAGTGGAATCGTGGAGTCTCCCCTGCCTTACAGCAAAATCCTGAGGAGCTTTTAAGATATGAAAGGTCACGCAATTTGCTTTCCCCCTTTTCGATTCATATCGATGAGGCTGTTTCCGAATACGCGAATGCAAAGCAGATCCTTGGTCAGGTTCCCCTACTGGAGGTAGCACGTTTCTACCGGGAATTCTTCCCTGAAAAAAATGAAGCCCGACAGGTCAGCGAGGTTATTGAGGAATATCTCGAGGTCAAGATGGAGGGTTGCTCTGAAGTTTATATCAAGGACATGAGGAACCGCCTCAGCCGGTTTGCCGACACCTTCCATTGTTCCCTGAATCAGCTAACACCTAAAAAAGTTGAGCTGTTCTTTGACCA
This sequence comes from Verrucomicrobiota bacterium, assembly GCA_028343615.1. Classification (GTDB taxonomy): domain Bacteria; phylum Verrucomicrobiota; class Verrucomicrobiia; order Limisphaerales; family UBA1100; genus JACNJL01. The sequence continues at coordinate 6,275 of JAOLZA010000048.1, read as the reverse complement.
ATTGCGTGGCAAGAGCCCCCGAAGCTTTAACAACTTCCGTAGGGTTGTTTGCACATTTCTGAATTACTGTCGAAGACGTGAGTATCTACCCTGGGAGGTGGATCTGCTCCGGAAGATTGAGACGCGCAAGGAGCAGGCAAGTGAAGTGGCAATTTTTTCGCCGGAGGAATTTAGCCTCATGCTTGAAAAAGCTCCCGAGAAACTTCTGCCAGTGCTTGTGCTTGGTGGTTTATGTGGCCTGAGAACCGCTGAGATCCAGCGGCTTGACTGGGGGGCAATCAATTGGCAGGAGCGTTATGTTGGCATCAGAGGGCGCATTGCGAAGACCGGAGACAATCGCTTAGCGCCGCTTTCCGTGAATGCTCTGGAATGGCTCAGGCCATACATGCAGCGGACGGGAAGGGTGTGGCCAGAAGCTGCCTCAGTACTTAACCGTGCTTACAAGGAGTTGGCTGAGGTTTGCCAGATTGAAGGCGGCTGGAGACGCAACGCCTTGCGCCATAGCTTCTGCAGTTATCGCTTAGCCCTGACGCAAAACATCCAGCAGGCAAGCATCGAGGCGGGTAATAGCCCCAATGTTCTCAAGCGAAACTACCTGAGTGTGGTTTCAAAGAGTAAAGCTGAGGCGTGGTTCGGGATCGTGCCGGAAGACGTGGGAAAATGTGCTATCGAGGAAGGATAACTCCAATGACTATGCGACGAAAAAGTAATAAAATAATGCCAAGTATCGCCCGTGAGGAATGGGATATGGTCTCATTATGCCCTCTCAATCAATTGCGTAGATGTTGGTATTATGAGTTCACACGGGAATTTGTTCGGCAAGGGAACTCTGTTCCGCAGTCGGCACATGTTATATTACCGCGTGAATTTGCAGAATTACTGAAAGATGCTAAATGGTTGGAAGAACATTCGTTCCTACTCGCCATAGATTTGAGGCCAAAACTTGAGACTGCAGAACACCTCCAACCCCCTCCGGGAGTTCTTGAGTGGCTAACTCGATATTCTCATACAAGTTCTGTTCGATTGAGCCTAGATGAGCCGCCGAAGGATGTTACTCCCCTAGTGATTGACTGGGATGAAAGCAACTCAGAGTTGGCGAAATCATTCAGAAATTTAATTGAAGAAATTCGACCACGACAACCAGATCGTGTACGCGGGGAAAATCTTCCTGAAAAATATAAGGCAGACTTGAAGGCATTGGGGGTATTTCGCTTATTGGCGGCGGGGTACACTTGCTTCAAGGCAATAGAATATACGGCTTCTGAACGTAATAAGGCTGGGGAGACTGAGGACTCTAAGCCACTTTTCATGCAAAAGACGGAATGGACCAATGCCAAGAAAAGAGCTGAGTTGATTATCGAGAATTGGTCTGGTTAGTTTGCCATTAGTTAGGGAACGAAAATAAATTTCGTTTCCTAACCTTTCGCGCACTCCGAATTCTTCATACCCCTAGCCGCTAGGTGACGCACATTGTGAGTTGCTTGCAAAAGTGGCCTGAAAATAAACCAAATTCTAGGAAGGAACTGCTCTAATGAGTTTAGAAATTCAAAGAGATGAATTATTAAAGAAATGGCAATTGGCTAGGAAGCTGAACCTGAGTCAACGAACTATTGAAAACTTCATGCGTCGAGGATGGATTCCCTATGTGAAAATCGGAAAAAAATCAGTCAGATTTTGCTTGGCCGATGTACTGGCCACGTTGAAAGCGCGCGGGCAGGTTAACACAGTACTGGGAGGGGAGGTGCGCCGATGAATGTCGAAGCGAGAATCGATTATGCCCCAGTAGGATCAACACCTCAAATAGACCATATTTGGGTTCAGGCATGCGTTAAAGAGGCCGCTGAAGAGGGTGCCCTTAATTACTGCCCATGGAAGCAATCCGTGTTTGGGATGAACGGCAGCCCGATCCCTCACACGGCTTGGGCTTGGGTTAATATTCACCCGGGACGCAACAAGCTGGGCGGGTTCCTGTGCCTTCTCGAGGAGGATGATCACCTAATGAATTATTCACTCCGGGGAAGTGGCGTGCTGACATTATTTGCCTGCCAGATTGCCCCAACTTCAGACGGCCCATTGCGCACCGTCCGGGCGGTTGAAGAGCATCTCAAAAGTCGTTATCGAGTCGAAACGGTCCATTGGGAAAACAGTGAAGACCTCAATTGGTCTAAAAATAATGTGTGGAGCTACTCCAACCCTACAGTAACCGCCCTTCCTTCTCTCACAAATGAATGCGCACCCAATAGATAATTCAGAGGCAGGCATGGGCCTTTCAACCAAGGGCGGCTCAATGAAAGAGCGTTTACTTGAAGAGCTTTTTGGCGCCTCGAGTGATGCCTCCGGAAAGCCGCGCAGGTGGCTTGAGTCACTCACCCCAAGCCAGTGCAGGGAGTGGGAGATGCCAGAGGGCTTCAAGCTTGCCGGAGACTACCACATAACCCGTGGTGGCAATACTGTCATTGGGGGTCCGCCCGGTATCGGCAAGAGCCGCGCAGCCCTTCAGTTGGCCTTCTGCGGAGTCACCGGAGAAGATTGGCTGGGCTTGCCTGTCCATGCGCAGTTCAAGACTTACATCCTGCAAAACGAGAACGGTTCCCACCGGCTGAAGGCTGACTTTGATGATGCGCCCAGCGGGCTGGATGAATTTCTTCGGATCACACCACCACCTGACTTTGGTTTGTGTTTTGATGAGCCAGGATTCTGCGCGGCGCTCACGGAAGAGCTGGATGACTTCAAGCCCGCCGTGGTGGTGATTGACCCGTGGACCAATGTCACTCGCGACAACACCCAAGGCGATTACAGTGATGCCCTTAACCGCATCCGGGAGTGCATGCCCAAGGGCGAGAATGCCCCCGCCATTGTGATTGTGGCACACACCAGGAAACCTAAGACCGGGACTGAGAAGCCTGCTGGAGTAGCCCTGCTGACTGAACTCATGGGCAGCACCAAGTTGGCATCAATGGCACGCAGTGCCTTTGTGATGCAGCCCGCCACCAACGAAACTACCGACAACCGCGTGGTGTGGACCTGCTGCAAGAACAATGACGGAGAGAAGGGTTCAAGGACTCCATGGCTGCGTGAAAATGGCCGTTTCACTCAATGCCTAGGGTTTGACTGGTGCGAATTCGATCAAGGATCGCAGCAACAAAAGGTCACCAAGGAGGTCATGGAGCGCTTGTTCGAGAGCGGATCGCGGCGAATGACTAAAGCTTTTCTGGTCGATGAACTGGTTGAGGTGACTGGTTGCAGCAAATCAACGGCCTACGAGGCGGCGAAACCAGATGGGAAGTTCACCAGCCACCTGGAGGAAATTGACGGTTTGATGGTATGGAACCCTTAACACCAGCATTTTCCGATTTCCAACCCCCTAGGGAAGTTGGAAGAACGGAGGAAATTCCGGTTTCCATTCCGACGTATTCCAATCGGAAGTTTTTCCAACGATCCAAGACCCCTAGGACATTGGAAGCTGGAAACCCCCTTTGTTGGTGTTTTATGTCCCCAAGCGAATGGATAAGATGAAAGACAACCGCCACCATGGTGAACTTACACCCGCGCTGTCGAAAGAAGACGCCGCACTTTACGGAGAACGTACCGGCCAAGGCGTCCGCAAGCGCGACCCGGAGAAGTATGAGGCAATCGTGCGCGCCCTCAAGCACGGCTTGAGCCTCCGCCAGTGTGCAGACGTGTTCAAGGTCAAGAAAGACACGGTGGGAGCCATCTGCGTGCGTGAATTGGGCAGGGACGGCATGCGCAGGACAACAGAGAACAACCTCCGCCTCTTGGCGCACAAGGCCAGCACGGACTTGCTCGAACAAATGGATCAGATCAGTCCCAGCCAGAAAAGTGTCGTCATGGGCATCGTCCTGGACAAGCTGGAGAAGGCAGACTCTAGGCAGGACGTTCCCGCAAGCCTCACCCAAAACAACATCAACATCACCACCTCGCCAAACATCACCCGCGAGGCGGTTCTCCAGTTTTTCGAGAAGATTGAGTCTGCCCCGGAGACTATTGATATCAGCACCAAGAAGGAAAAAAAACATGATCAGGAAAATAATCATTAAGGAACCCTTACCCGAACAGCCCCGAACCGTGCTGGAAGACTCCAACTCTGTTGCCGTGGAGATTCAATGTCCGCAAAGCATAACCGTGCATATAAAATATGCAGACGCCGGGGGGATGATTGTCTTTGATTTGAAGCGTCTTGAGAAAACGCTCAGGCCCAACGTGGTTGATATGGCTGGGAAGCCCTTAGGGGAGTCCGTGGCTCATTACGGGGGCCTTAAGCCAATGCCTTACGCACTTGAAATGGATGGCAGCGGTTGCGACATCTTCACCATGCATGGCTTGGTGGCAGGTGATGTTCTTTGTATCGGCAGGGAATTAAGTCAGGGCAGGGTGCGTGTGCAACTTGCTGGGGTCGTGGAGGCAACTCCTGAGAACTGCAAGGCTTACTCTGAAACTTTTGGCATAAAGGTCACCCCGCATCCAATTTTGGGTTTGCCAGTTTTTTAACCAGCTTAGACTGCCGTTGTCCCAGCGCTTCGTTTAGGATGCGAAGGTATTGTTCGATGTGTGAATAGGTTGATGATTCTAAATCCTTGTAAGGGAGTGTGGAAATGGCGACAAGAACAAGAAGGATGAGTAACAGAACCGGCAAGAATTTTACCTTTATTGACCTGTTCGCAGGGTGTGGGGGGTTGTCGCTCGGGCTCGAGCAAGCGGGGTTCCATCCGTTGTTGGTTTCCGAGGTGAACAAGCATGCCATGGAGACCTATATGGCAAACCGGCAGGGCAAAGGCATCAAGCAGGAGTTCGACATCCATAAGCTCACGAACGCCAAGCTAGGGCGTTACATAGATGAGTGGGGTAATCCGGACATCGACCTCGTTTGTGGCGGGCCACCCTGTCAGGGTTTTTCAGGCATTGGGCATCGGCGTAGCTTTGATATCCAGAAAGAGGACATCCCATCCAATCGGCTTTATCTGCAGATGATTCGGGTAATCAAGAAGGTGAAGCCAAAAGCTTTCCTGTTCGAGAACGTTAAGGGCCTAATGTCCGGCCGGTGGACTAAGGGGGGAAGGAAGGGCGAGATTTGGAGTGATGTCAGCGAGGCTTTCAAGGGCATAAAGGGTTATGTGGCAAGGCACGCATTGTTACAGGCAAAACATTATGGTGTTCCCCAGAATCGTCCACGTGTGATGATCGTTGGGATTCGTGAAGACCTGGCAGGATACACAAAGAAAAACTGTGTGAAAGATGCCGTGGCGGCTCGCTTCTTGCCGGCAGGAAACGGGGCAGTTGCTCCTGACCTAAAGGACCTTCTGGGCGATCTAGTTGACCCTAAATATGCCGACAAAAAAGCAACTGAGAAATACCTCAAAGATCCAAGTCCCGGTTTGGCGATGGACCTTCGCAGTATGGAGGACGAGTTGACACTCAAGAAGGGGGACCTTTTGACTCAGCAAGAGTATTCTAACCATAAGGACGAGATCCGGGAAAAGTTTCAGTGGATGATAGATAATAAAGCAGGACGCATGCAGGACCTGCCGTCGAAGTGGCGTACCAAAAAGTTCGCACAACGTGTGCTCCCGCCTAAGTGGAGTGACGGGCCCAACATCACCGCGACCTCGTTGCCGGATGACTATGTGCACTACAAGCAGCCACGGATACTGACAGTCAGGGAATGGGCAAGGCTACAAACTTTTCCTGACTGGTACGACTTCCGCGGGCCACGAACCACGGGTGGGCGAAGGCGTGCTGGGGATCCTGATGCAGGGATATGGGATCGTGATTTGCCCCGATACACGCAGATAGGGAACGCGGTACCCGTCTTGCTGGCGAAGAAGATCGGGGAGAATATGTTTAACATTCTGACTGGAAAAATTAAATTACCCGTCGTCCTTTGATCTAAATATGCACGGAATGGCGTAGTTTTAGCTATTAAGGCAGCAACACTTCAAAACGGCATGAACACCCGAAAATTAAGTGCACGCGAGGAGGCAAGTTTAAGCCAGGTTAAGAAAGAGGGTCTCTGTTATGCTCTGTTGTTTATCACAGAGACCGGGTTAAGGAAGAGCATCCTTGATGCAACTCAGCCAATAAGGACCCTTTTATCAACCGCCAAAATCCATGACTTCCATTTGCAGGGGAAAGGCCCCAAGGGTAAAGTCCAAATACCCTCCTTATTGATCTTGGCAGGTAATTCAGTTGAACTAAAAACCTCCCTATACAGGCCTGGGGCAAAGAATGGTGATCCTAGAATCTGGTTCTTAGGGTTT
>JAOLZA010000047.1 GCA_028343615.1 Verrucomicrobiota bacterium | reverse complement strand
AGCTAAGCTTCAAAAACGAATAATGTGGATACTTCTTGTCAGCTTTATCACGAACATTGTTTTACAGGGTCCGATAAAGTCCTGGAATGAGACCTTATCAGCTGGTGGAGGATTTGGTGATGCTGTATCGGCTCTTGGAGTAAGTTATTCAATATTGGTGGTGGGTTCTATTGGTATTTTTATTTTTTCACTTGTTACCTTGATCCAATTAAGAAATGCAATTAACGCGGGTGAAGTAGGAACATTTTTCTGTTGTTTGTTACTCTTTGTGCCACTTGTTAATCTATTTGTTATGGGATTCACCAGTCAGAAAGCAACGGAAATACTTAAGGGGCAAGGCTGCACAGTAGGTTTCATGGGTGTAAGTAGAGCCGCCTTGAAAGAGTTAGAGGCAAGGAGTTGACGTGGCAGCTAAATGACGCAAGCTGTTGACGGGTTACCCATTCCCAATCACCGCCGTGCCGTAGACGATCATCTCGCTGGCACTGTTAAGTTGGAATATTTTCTACGCCCAGCCGTGTGGCTTGATGACCTCATCCCGGCCGGGATGGCGAACGGCGCGAGGTGGGAACTTCATATCGAAGGCGATCTTTTCGGGCACGAGGGCTTCCTTGGAATTGAGCATCATATCCCACGTGACCTTCTTGCCGGTGTAAGCGGCAGTGCGGGCCATCATGGCCATGAGGGTGGTCTTGATCATGCGGTCGCCGGTGTTGAGCGGGTTGCCGTCGCGGATGGCAGCGTACATTTCGTCGTGCTCGGTTTGGTAGCCGTTGTTGTTGCGCTCGTTTTTGTCGCCGGGTGTCCAGCGCCATTTCAATCCATCGGCATTGGAGAACACGTGGTGCTTGCGACCGCTTTCTCCGGTGTACTTGGCTTTGCTGCCGAAGACGCGATCCCACACGCCGTTTTCGCAGTTATCCATTTGGCGGGTGAAATGGTAGCCTTGCGTGCCGTCGGCCCATGAAAATTCCACAGCGAAGTGATCGAAGATGTTGCCTTCGTCCGGCCCGCGGTTTTGGCGGCCGCCACTGGCGATGGCGTAGGCGGGGGGCTGGTCGCCCATGGCCCAGAGCATTTTATCGATGCTGTGCACGCCTTGCTCGACGATGTGATCACCACTCAGCCACGTGAAGTAGTACCAGCGGCGAATCATATATTCAACGTCGGTTTTGGTATTATGGCGGCCAAAATCGACGTAGCGTTTGCGGGCGTTGTTGTTGTAGCTGCTGAAGATGGCCTGAATATCGCCCAGCTCGCCGTCACGGATGCGTTTGTAAGTGTCGCGTTGGGCATAGGTCCAGCGCCACACAAAGCCATCCACGATGGAGGTGCCTTGCTTTTTGGCTTTGGCTACGGAGGCCATGACCGAGCGTGCGCCGGGGCCATCTGTGGCCATCGGTTTCTCTGCAAAAATGTGTTTCTTGGCATCCACGGCCGCCTTGATGTGTAGCGGGCGGAACCCGGGCGGGGTGGTGAGCAGCACGACGTCCACATCGCTTTCGATGACTTTTTGGTAGGCATCGAGCCCGACGTGCACGCGGCTTTTGTCGACATTCACTTTGGCGGGATGAATTTTGGAAATGGCTTTGAGTCCCGCCTCTGCTTTATCCGCAAAGGCCTCGCCGATGGACCACAGCTCGACGTTGCTGTCCGCGCGCAGGGCTTGGTTGATGGCGCCAGAGCCACGTCCGCCGCAGCCAATCCAACCAAGCTTGAGCTTGCGGCTGTTCGGTTTGCCAAAGGTAACGGTGGGGAATGCCAAAGCCGTGCCGACAGTGGCGGCCGTTGCAGAAGTGTTTTTCAGAAAAGTGCGGCGGGTGGAATTAAGGTCGGTTTTCATAGCGTGTTGATCTGTCGGTAAAGGTAGGTCGGAGGCGGGGCAAGGTCAAGCGATGTGCGACGGCGGCTGTTTCTGTATTTTCCCTTCACTAGCCTTGACTTTTGACAGGTTTTCCGGTTTAACCTGTTGCTTGCGCGCGGCAGATTCCCGCGCGAATTTAAGGAGTAATTCCTTCCTGTTTCCGAAAAAACCATTACAAAAACCGGCTGTTGTTTTTACCGACTGAAAAATGAACGATAACCTATACCTCATCCCGCTCGTGGGATTACTGGCCCTTACCTTTACTTACTGGCGCGCCCAATGGGTGGCTCGACAGGACCCGGGCACCGATCGTATGAAACGCATCTCCGGCTATATCACCGATGGCGCGATGGCGTTTCTGCGCGCTGAATATTCCAAACTGGTGTGGTTCGTCATCGCCGTGGCGTTGTTGCTGGCTTACCAAGGCGGCAGTGGTGGAACGGGCACCAGCGCCTTGATCGGGCTATCCTTTGCCGTGGGCGCTTTGTGCTCCGCGTTGGCCGGTTTCATCGGGATGAAAGTGGCCACCAAGGCCAATGTCCGCACCGCCCACGCCGCCCGCACTAGCCTCGCCTCCGCGCTGAACGTCGCTTTTCGAGGTGGCTCAGTAATGGGCATGGGCGTTGTGGGCCTCGGTGTGTTGGGGCTTTCTGGTTTGTTTTTCTTTTATCATGGCCAAGAGGATTGGTCCGTTCACAAGGTGATCACCGTGTTGACGGGCTTCTCGTTTGGCGCGTCATCCATCGCGCTCTTCGCGCGTGTGGGCGGCGGCATTTACACCAAGGCAGCTGATGTGGGCGCGGATTTGGTCGGCAAAGTTGAGGCGGGCATTCCTGAGGACCATCCGCTCAACCCCGCTACAATCGCCGATAACGTGGGCGACAATGTTGGCGACGTGGCCGGTATGGGTGCAGACCTTTTCGAAAGCTACGTCGGCTCAATGATCGGTGCGATGGTGCTCGGCGCCGCATTTCTGCTGGCGAATTCGGATGGCATCTTAGTTTCTGAAACTTTGATTAACGGAGAGTGGAAGCCCGGCTTCATCGACAATTGGGAAGGATTGTCAGCCGTGATATTGCCGCTGTGCCTCGCGGCCATCGGCATCGTCGCTTCGATGATCGGCACGATGTTTGTGTCCGTGGAAGAAGGCGGCGATCCGAAGGCCGGTCTCACACGTGGAGAGCTTACGGCGGCGGTCATCATGCTCGTTGGCGGCTATTTTCTCATCAACGGCCTGTTGCCGGAGACGTGGAAACTGAACGGCACGACATACACCGCAACCGGCGTTTTTTGTGCCAGCTTGATCGGCCTCGCTTGCGGGCTCGGGATTGGATTTGTCACTGAATATTACACCGGCTTTAACAAAAAACCGGTGCGGGAAATCGCCCGAGAGTCGGCCATGGGCGGCGCGGCCACCAACATCATCTCCGGCCTAGGCGTCGGTATGCGATCAACGATGGCGCCCATCCTGTTTCTTGCTGCAGCCATTCTCGGCGCGTATTACTGCGCTGGCTTGTACGGCATCGCAATTGCCGCCGTGGGTATGCTGGCCAATACTGGTATCCAGCTCGCTGTGGACGCTTACGGGCCTGTAGCCGATAACGCCGGTGGCATTGCCCAAATGAGTGAGCTGCCCGAAGAAGTCCGTGCCCGCACCGACAGCCTCGACGCCGTGGGCAACACCACCGCCGCTATCGGAAAAGGCTTCGCGATTGGCTCCGCAGCACTGACCGCGCTCGCGCTGTTCGCCGCGTACATGGGTGTGGCAAAAATCACTTCCATAAACATTGCCAGCCCCAGTGTGATGGCTTGTTTGTTCGTGGGTGCAATGTTGCCCTTTCTGTTTTCCGCTATGGCTATCGAGGCCGTGGGCCGCGCAGCCAGTGATATGATCAAAGAGGTGCAGCGCCAGTTTAAGAATATCCCCGAACTCAAGGCCGCGTTGAGTAAGATGAAGGATAACGGCGACAAACCGGTTGAAGAATGGTCCGAGGAAGACCGTAAGGTTTACGAAGCGGCCGATGGCAAAGCTGAGTACGCTAACTGTGTTTCAATTTCCACCACCGCCGCTATACGCGAAATGATTAAGCCCGGCATGCTCGCTGTGCTCACACCAGTGGTGATTGGGTTCGGGTTCAAATATGTTTATGGAATGAGCGAAGACCCCAACGTAGCAGGCGACGCCGGCAAACTCGCTGCGATGGCATTGGGCGGCTTGCTCGCAGGCGTAACCGTGAGCGGCGTATTGCTCGCGCTCTTCCAAGCCAATGCCGGTGGCGCGTGGGATAACGCCAAGAAAATGTTCGAAGAAGGCAAAGGCGTGGAAGTCGATGGCGTTTACCACACCAAAGGCAGCGATGCCCACAAAGCCGGCGTGGTCGGCGATACCGTAGGCGACCCGCTCAAGGACACCTCCGGCCCGTCGCTGAACATTCTATTGAAACTTATGACCGTTATCGCATTGGTGATCGCCCCGTTGCTCGTGGCTGATGCCGCTACTGACGACGGCGGCAAAGCCAGCGGTAAACCAACCGTGGGTCAGGGCATAGGCGATAACCCTAACGAAATGTCCGGCGAGAATAATGAGGCACCTGGCAATTCCGATAACCCGCCAAAAAAACCCGTAGGCGGCCCAGTGAATCCCAGCAACACCGAAACCCCCGGATCAAGTGGAGGTGATGGTGGCGCCGGCGGATCCGGAAAATAATTAAACCAATTGACCTCTCTGAAGAGGGCCGCCCTTCGGGGCGGTTTTTTTGTGGCTTGATGGGCCGAACAATGGGACGGCCTCTCCGAGGCCGTGAAGGCGCGTTCTGTCGGAGGTCTATTATAGTTAGGTTAGTCGCGGTTCTTCCGTGCCGCAGCTTCGGCTGCTTGTTGGCAGGCATCAGCAACTTGGGCGAGCTCTTCGAGGAAGGGTTCGCGTTTGGCTTCGGGTAATGCGCCGAGGAGGTTGGCTTGCAGGTTCTTGGCGATGATGCGGAGTTCTTCGAGTTTTTCCCCGCCAGCGGGCAGCAGCAAAATGCGGTTGGCGCGGCGGTCAGTCTCGTGAGGCTTGCGCTCGATCCAGCCAGATTTTTCGATGCGCTCAAGCAACGACGCGACGGTGTTGGGGTCGCTGCTCATCATCCGCGTGAGTTCGCTTTGCGTGAGGCCGGCGGGGTCGCCTTCGCTAAGGGTGCGTAGCACGGTAAACTGATCCGGCGTGGCACCAGCGTGGCTGATGCTGCGGCGGAAGGCTTGGTTGAGCCCGTACCACGCGCGGCGTAGCAGCAGCGGTAGGCGCTTACGTTCGGGTGCATCGATGGGGAGATCGTCGTTGAATTCGTCGGTAGACATTTGGGGTTGGGACGCACATTCGTACGTACAGGTACGATTTCTGCCTTGCTTTTCCCACCGAGTAAAGCCATTAAGTCCTCCGGACCTGCGATGCCGGCGCGCGCTTCACCCTTGGCGCGTGTGTCCGGAGGTCGCACAAACGGACTAATGATAATGAAATTTAACAAATTTATAGTGCTGATGGCGTTTGTTTCCCTGACCTTCACCACCCACGCCGCGGTCACGGGCTGGACTAATTGGCGTGGGCCATTTCAGACCGGCTACTCGGATGCCACGGATTTGCCGAAGTCCATTAAGCCCGACGATGCGTTGTGGACGCATAACATTGCCGGCCGTGGCCAAGCGGTGATTGCTAATGGGCGCGTGTTCACTTGGGGCTATAGAGGCAAGGATGCGGATTTGCAGGAGGTGCTGTTTTGCCTCGACGAGGCAAATGGAAAGACAATTTGGGAACACGGCTACAATGATTATTTGAGCGACACCGTTTATAGTCGCTACACCGTTGGCGCGCCCACCATTGATCCGGCCACCGGTTGGGTTTATTTGATGACCACTAACGGAGGCGTGAAATGTTTTAATGCCGATGGAAAGATCCAGTGGGAATATTCGTTGATGGAACGCTTCGGCAGGCTTACGTTTCCCAATGGCCGCACGGGAGCGGCGGTGATTGATGGCGACCTCGTTATCGTACGCGGCGTGACGAGTTACTGGGGCAAACAAGGTCCCGCGCGCGATCGCTTTTATGCCTTCAAGAAAAACACCGGCGCGCCTGTCTGGGCCAGCACACCGGGTGTGGCTCCGCAGGACAGCTCATTTTCCACGCCGGTGCTCGCCAATGTGGGCGCGCGTCGCGTTTTTTATGCGGGCACGGGCGATGGTAATGTGGTTTGCGTGGATGTCCGCACCGGCCAACCACTCTGGCGTTATCAACTTTCGCACGGCGGCGTGAATGCCTCTGTGGTCGTTTCCGGCGACACGCTCGTTGCCATTCACGGCAAGGAGAATATCGATGGCTCCGAAGAAGGTCGAATGGTCGGTATCAAACTCCCCGCCAAGCTTCCTGCGCCCGGCGAGCCACAGTTAATCCTAAAAGATAAAGATCCAAAAATCGCCGATGGCAAAGCGTGGGAAAAGTGGCGTTTACAACACTCGATGTTCACGAGTAGCCCCACGTTGGCCAATGGCCGCGTTTATCAAGTAAGCAAAACCGGTGTGCTTGTTTGCGTAGACGTGAAAACCGGGAATGAACTCTTCGCAAAAAAAATCAACAACGATCAGATTCATTCCTCGCCGCTTTATGCCGATGGCCATCTGTACCTCGCCTTTCCTAATGGTCGTTTTATGGTTGTCAAACCCGGTGATGACGATGCGGAAATTGTGAGCGAAGCACAGCTCGAAGGCGGAATCCTCGGCTCGCCGGTGGCATGGAACGGCAAAATTTATCTTCACACCAAAACTAAACTGTATTGCTTTGGCAAAGCCACGGGCCAAAAATCTAAAGTCACGTTGCCCGCAGCGCTTACCCAAGGCGCGGTCGGCAAAGCGGTGGCGTTGCAGGTTATTCCAGGCGATGTGTTATTGAAACCGGGTCAAACGATCGAGCTCACCGTCAACACCATCGACGCCAACGGCAATGTGGTGGAACGCGGCGTGTCGGCGGAGTTCGCAAAATTTATCCCGCCCACCGCCAAAGTGAAAACCAGTATGAACGCCGGCGTGAAAAACAACGCCATTACGGCCGACCTGGACAATGTTGGGAGCGCCGGCGCGTTTAAAGCTACTGCGGGCGGGTTGAGCGGATTGTTGCGGGGGCGCATCCTGCCAAAGATCCCATATACGCAGGATTTCGAGAGCTTCAACCTTGCGGTCGACCACAAAGCCGATGGCGTAAAATTCGCCTACCCGCCGCTGGCTTGGACGGGCGCGCGGCTCAAATGGGAAGTGCGCGAAATGGATGGTGGCAAAGTGTTCGCCAAAACGCTCGACCGCGTTTTGTTCCAGCGCGCCATTACGATTTTTGGCGATCCTAATTCCAGTAATTACACCATCGAAGCCGACGTGATGACCGATGGCAGCCGCCGCGTGAAAGGTAACATCGGCGTAATCAATCAGCGTTATTTTATCACGCTTGTCGGCAATCAACAGATTCTTGAGGTGAGCAGCAATCACGAGCGCGTAAAAGCAAGCGTGCCATTCCGTTGGTCATCCAAGAAATGGTATCGCCTCAAAAGCCGCGTGGATATCGCTGCCAATGGCGACGGCATCATTCGCGCGAAGGCGTGGGCGAAAGGCGAGCCCGAGCCGACGGCTTGGACGATTGAAGTGAAACACAAAAACGCGCATAAAAAAGGCGCACCCGGCATCATTGGTTTTTCGCCGCAAAGCCTCTTTCGCGTATATATGGACAATATTTCGATTACGAATAACTAAACGAAAACATTTATTAAAATAATGAACCAAAAATCATTTTTCCTAATGGGTGGCGTGAGTCTGCTTGCGGCTACTGCAATCATTGTTACACAAACGAATTGCAAAACCGGTGGCGGTGAAGAGCCACCTAACCCCAGCGCGACTGGCAAAACCACCACGCCCCCTGCCCCCGGTGCGATAGCTGCCTTGGTGGTGGGTGAGGATTGGCCGGTGTGGTCTCGCGACGGCAGCGGAAATTTATTTTCGTCCGAGACAGGGATTGCCTCCAATTTTGATCCTGGCAAATTCGTGCGTGGTAGTGAGGAGATCGATATGGCCACCACCAAAAACGTGCGTTGGGCCGCCAAACTCGGTAGCCAAACGTACGGTAACACCACGGTTTCAGGCGGCAAAGTGTTTGTGGGCACGAACAACGAGACGCCACGCGACAAGCGGCACATCGGCGATCGCGGCAATGTGTATTGTCTCGATGAAAAAACCGGCGAGCTGCTGTGGCAGTTGGTTGTACCTAAGCTCGGCGCCGGAAAAGTGAGCGATTGGGAATACCTCGGCATTTGCTCTAGCCCGTCGGTGGAAGGTAATCGTGTTTATATCGTCAGCAACCGTTGCGAAATTCTTTGCCTTGATACTGAGGGGATGAAGAATGGGAACCAAGGCCTTCAGGATGAAGGCAAGTTCATGGCGGGCAAAGGCAAGCCGCCGTTGACGCCCACTGAGCTGGATGCGGACATTATTTGGGTTTATGATATGCGCACGGAACTCGGCGTGTTTCCGCATAACATCGCCAGCTCATCGGTGCTCATCGTGGGGGATTTGCTTTTTTGCACGACCTCCAACGGGCAGGACTGGAGCCACCTCAATATCCCCGCCCCGCAAGCGCCCTGCATTGTGGCGCTTAACAAAAAAGACGGCACGCTCGCCGGCGAAGAAACCGAAGGTATCGGCAAAGCCATCAAGCATTGCAACTGGTCCAGCCCGTCCAAGGGCAAGGTCAACGGTAAGGACGCGGTGTTTTTCGGCGCGGGTGATGGCGTGCTTTATGCCTTCGATACCACATTCAAAAAGGACGCCGAGGGCTACGATGTTTTCAAACTTTTGTGGAAATACGATTGCGTGCCGGACGTGCATAAAAAAGACGCCGAAGGCAATGACATCAAATACCCCGCCGCCGATGGCCCCAGCGAAATCATTGCCACACCGACTTATCACAACGGTCACGTGTACATCGCCCTTGGACAGGATCCTGAGCACGGCGAGGGTGTCGGTAATCTTACTTGTATCAACGCCGACACCGGCGCGAAGGTTTGGGACTACCGAAAAATCCAGCGCACCATTTCCACCTGTGCTATCGACCCCGCCACCGGCTTGCTCGTAGCCGCTGATTATACCGGTTACGTTTACTGCCTTGATTCCAAGACCGGCAAGGAACATTGGGTGTACGATACCAAGGCCCATATGTGGAGTAGTCCACTGATTGCCGATGGGAAAATCTTTATTGGCGACGAGGATGGCGATCTTACCATCCTGCCTCTCAAGACGGATTTTCATCCCAAAAACGACGAGCCCATATTTGAGACCAATATGCTCGTACCGATTTATTCCTCGCCCATCGTGGCAAACGGCACGCTGTACGTCGGTACTCAAACGCATCTGTATGCCGTGACCTTGCCCGCGAAATCCGCCTCCAAGTAGGCCACCAAAATGAGATATTTGATCGTCGCCCTCGTGGTGTCCCTTGCGTGGCTGCATCAGGACTGGTTGATTTGGCCTCTTCTTTCTGAAGTACAAAAAGAACACGACCTCATCCTCGGTATCCCCGCCGGATTGGGCTACCAAGTCGCGCTCTCGTTCGCTGCTGCCGCCGTATGGTTTATGGCTGTCTGGAAAGCGTGGCCCACCGAACTGGAAAACTGGGCCAGTGCCGGCGGACACCGCCGAGGCGGCGGTAACCGCAATCGTGGCAGAGGCCAAGGCGGCCGCGATAATCGCGGACGAACCCAACGCGGCGACTACCGCCCTTCAGGCGAACGCTCCGAGCGCAGCGGCAATGACGGCAACGAAGGTCGTTCCCGCAGTCGCCGTGGTGGACGCGGTCGGCGAAGTGGTGGGCAAGGCAATGGTGGTAATCCCAATTCCTCCAACAACCCCTCTTAAAAAACTGAATGATACTTTTCGCTGCTTCCATTTCCACCATCCCGCTTTGGATTGTGTTGGGCTATCTTGTTTTGCTGCTCGGCCTTGGCATTTTCAGCAGTACATTTTTCCGCGGCACCAGCAAGGATTACTTTGTTGCCAGCCGTTCCATCGGCTCGTTTATGCTGCTGATGAGTGTGTTTGGAACCACGATGACCGGTTTCGCGCTGGTGGGTTCCTCCGGAAAAGCTTTCAACACTGGCGTGGCCACGTATGGTGCGGTGGCGGCGTGGAGCGGCATCATTCACTCCGCGGTTTTCTTCATCATCGGCCTCCGCCTCTGGGCTATCGGCAAACGCCACGGCTACGTCACCCAAGTGCAGTTCTTCCGCGACCGTTTCAATTCTCAAACTCTCGGAACCGTGCTGTTCGTTTTGCTAGTGCTGCTCATCATCCCTTATCTTTTGATTGGTATCATCAGCGCCGGCAAATTTGTGCAGGGCACCACGCAGGGAATGATCGAGGGCGGTATCGCCCCGTGGATTACAGGTCTTGTCATCTGTGGTGTGGTGCTCACGTACGTTTTTCTCGGCGGCGTTCGCAGTACGGCTTGGGCGAACACATTTCAGACGTTGGTATTCATGCTCACCGGCATCGTGGCGTTCCTGATGATTTCCAAAGCGGTGGCCGAGCGATCGCCCGAAGGCGCGGGTAGCGTGCTCGAAAACATCAAACGTTCTACCGAATACGTGCAGGAACACAAACCCGAACGCCTCGTGCGCGGCAAGCACCCCGACGTGCTGAGACGCTTCGACACCAACACAAAATATCACGCCGACAAACCCTTCGTGGAAAGTTGGAATACAGAACTTGAGAACCTCGCCGGCATCCACGATGCCGACGGCAGTCTGGACTTGTCACAGGCGGAGTTTGACGCCATGCCGGCCGATGCCAAACAAACGCTGGCGGTCATTCTCGTGGAAATGGTCGACGAAGGCGACGATCACGCGGAGAATGCCAAGTTGCGTTTCCCGGATTACGATGGCGCCGAAGCCAATCTCAAAACGCTGCATAAAACCGCCGTGGCCAAGGCGCGCGAATCGAACGACGAATTGATGCTGCAATTCATCCGCCAGCCCAAACTCGACGAGCCTAAGCCTTCAATGTCGCATTTGGTATTCATTACGTTTCTATTCATCCCTCTCAGCATCGGAATGTTCCCGCATGTTTTTCAGCATTGGCTCACGGCGAAGGATGCTAAGACTTTTCGACTCGCCATCGTGGCGCATCCCATCTGCATCGCCATCGTTTGGCTGCCGTGCATTTTAATTGGGGTATGGGCGGCGGGCTTGGCTGCAGCTGGAGATATTTCCGTTTCCAATCCCAGCGAAGTGCTGGGCACGATGGTAAAATTAATTGCCAACCCGTGGTTGCTGGGTCTATTGATGGCCGGTGTGTTGGCGGCGATCATGAGTAGCCTCGATTCCCAATTCGCCTGCCTCGGTACGATGTTCACCAACGACATCGTTATCCCAATTCGCGGCAAGGATTATTATAGTGACTCGGACAAGCTGAAGCTGGCACGGTGGTTCGTCGTCGGCGTGGTGGCGGTGGCGTACCTCGCTTCACTGGCACTGATGGAAACAGCCAGCGTGTTCGGCCTCGGCATATGGTGCTTCACGGGCTTCACCGCGCTGTTCCCTATTGTCTTCGCGGCGCTGTATTGGAAGCGTGTGACGGCTGTGGGCGTGTACGCGTGTATGTTGGTGACGACTGGCCTTTGGGTTTATTGGTTTCACCAATCCGGCTACGGTGCGGACAAGCATTTTTATGTGATGGGAATGTTGCCCATCGCGCCGCTCACGTTTGCTTCAGCAGCAGCGTTGGTGGTTGGCTCGCTCTGCAGCAAGCCGCCGGAAGGGCGTTTGGTAAATCGGTTTTTCCCGCGATCAAACAATTCAAATGGGTCAAGACGCTCGAATGACCGGCGATCGAGGCAGGGGAATTAACGTAAACTGAATCTTGGGCAGCGAAAGTGCGTCCGAAAATTTTATGGCTGAATTAGAACAAAAAATTGAGGAAGCAAAAGCCGCGCTGAATGCACACGTGGCGGAGATTGTGAAATGGCATTTCTCGCCGGAAACGGGTTGCCCGTTTTGGCTGGATTGGGCTAAGGATGCGGGTTGGGATCCGGCGACGGAGGTGAAATCCCTCGACGATTTGTTGGCGAAGTTCCCGAATTTCGAGGACGAATGGCTGCGCGACAAACAGCCGGAAGTGTGGGTGCCTGCTAAATTTAAGGGCAAGCCGTTCAACATTTTTGAAACCGGCGGCACCACCGGCATGCCCAAGCAACGCATCGGTTGGGAGGATTACAAGATCGATTACAGCGAATTTTCGGACACGCTGGATGACGCCGCATTTCCGCGCGATCACTATTGGCTGATGGTCGGCCCCACGGGGCCGCGTCGGCTGCGGCTGTCTATCGAGCATCTAGCCAATGTGCGTGGGTGCTCGTGTTATTTTGTGGATCTCGATCCGCGCTGGGTCAAGCGCCTCATCAGCGAAAAGCAATTTGACCAAGCCAAGGCGTACATGGAACACGTCGTCGACCAAGCCACGACGATTATGAAAAACCGTCAGGTGAGCGCGCTGTTCACCACGCCGAAGTTGCTCGAAAGCATCGCTGAGCGTTACGAAAACGAAGGCAGCAGTTTGTACGACGCGGGCATTCGAGGCGTATTCTGCGGTGGCACCACGATGGATCCGCAGTACACGCGTTTCTTGTGTGAGGAGTTGTTGGAAAATAAAATAGGCTTCGTGCCCACGTACGGCAACACGCTGATGGGCTTGGCAAAACACAAGCCGCTCACGCCCGAGGACAAATATTCGATCACCTATTACGCGCCGCAACCGCGCGCGCTGATGCGGGTCTTAAATCCGGACACCAACGCGCCGGTGGGATACGGCGAGTGGGGTCGCGTGGAATTGACCACGCTGACGAAGGAATTTTTTATGCCACGTTTCCTCGAACGCGACGAAGCGATCCGCCGCGAGCCCATCGAACCTTACCCGTGGGACGGGGTAGCCGAAGTGCGTCCCTTCGGCGCATTGACAAAAAAAATTGTTGAGGGTGTTTACTAAAATCTAAAACCGAAATTTACTATGATTAATATTCCCGTTATACGCTGGGGCGAACCTTACGAAAGCCTCGAAACCGACGAGGTCATTCATCACCGTACCGGTGAAGTGCTGGCCAAAGTGAGCCAAGCCAACCCCGGTCTCCTCGCTCGCGATATGCGCAAGGCCGCCCGCGCCCGCGAGGCGTTGCGCGAGATTCCCATCAAAGACCTCATCGAGATGATGAAGAAGGCCGGCGACCTGTACCTTAACGCCACGCTGCCGCTCGGCGACGGCGAGCAAACGCCTGATGATTTCGCGCGGCAACAATCCGCTTCCACCGGTTTGCCAGAGCATATGTGCAAGTTCAATATGGAGAAAAACCATTTTGTGCTTAATCATATGGACCAAATTTTTGATGCGCTCACGCGCGGGTTGGATCTGGAAATTCTTCAGCGCGGCTTCGGCGTAGAAGAACGCGGCGTGCCGGTCAGCTATCAGGCGCAGTCGCCCGTGCTTGGCATGGTGCTGCCCAGCAATTCCCCCGGTGTGCATACGTTGTGGATGCCGGTTATCCCTATGCAAATCGGCCTCGTTCTCAAGCCCGGCCCGCAGGAACCGTGGACGCCGTACCGCATGTTCGCCGCCTTCACCGAGGCGGGCGTGCCTAGGGAAGCCATCGGCATTTACCCCGGCGGCGGTGATATGGGCGCGGAGACGGTTTCGCGCTGCGGGCGCGTGATGATTTTCGGCAGCACACAAACGGTCAAAAATTACTCGGGCAACGAACAGGTGCAGGTGCACGGCCCGGGCTACAGTAAAATTTTGCTGGGCGATGACGTCGTCGATCAATGGGAGGACTACCTCGATTTGATGGCCGACAGCATTTACAAAAACAGCGGCCGCGGCTGCATCAACTGCTCCGGCGTTTGGGCCTCACGCCACACAGAAGAAATCGCCGAAGCCCTCGCCGAGCGCGTGGGGCCGTACGAGGTGAAAGACCCCACCGACCCCGAAGCTGGTCTCGCCGCCTTCACCGTCCCTGGCCAAGCTGAAGCTATTTGGGGAATGATTGAGGAAGGCTGCGAAGAGAGCGGCACCACCCACGCCACCGAAAAGCACGGTGCGCGTCTCGAGCAAATGGAGCGGTGCGATTACATCCGCCCTACCATTCTCCATTGCGATTCGCCTGACCTCAAAATGGCCAACACCGAATATATGTTCCCCTTTACCAGTGTCGTGAAATGCTCGCAGGAACAGATGATCGAGAAAATTGGCGGTACCCTCGTCGCCTCCGCCATCACGAACGACGAAACATGGGCCGCCAAACTCACCGACGCCACCAACATTGATCGATTGAACATCGGCGCGATGCCCACAATCGCCCTCAATTGGCTCCAGCCCCACGAAGGCAGCATCGTCGATTTCCTGTTCAGCGCGCGCGCTTATCAAACTCCAGACGAGCGTTTGAAGCGCCTTTGTAACGGCGGCTGAACAAGCTCCCCGCACGCGACGTCATACAATGCCCGTGAGCCATCCCGCTGAAAATCCATTACAGGAAAATCATCCGCACCTGCGGTTGGTGTTTGGCAATGGCTGTGTGGCGCAGACAGGTGAACTGGCGCGTGAATTGGGCGCGACGAAGGCGCTGCTTGTCACTGATTCCGGCATCGTAGCCGCCGGGCACGCGGGGCGGGTGCGCGATAATCTCGAGACAGCGGGCATTGGGGTTTCGGTGTTTGATCACTCGAAGGAAAATCCGACCACCGCGTTGGTCACGGGCGGCGAGGTTGTCCTGCACGCCATCGGCATCGCGACGGGCTTGGCGGACGTCGGCGGCGGCGTCCATGTAAAATTTGTGCGGCGTCTCTGGGAAAATGTTGGACCCAATATCGCGGCCCTCCATCACAAGATTGCCGAACTGCACGCACGACCGCTGACGTTCCTTCATCCAATCGCGCACAAATGGCACAGAGGCCACGTGGCTCACGGCAGCGCTGGTTTCTTCCGTGCGAATTTCCACCTCCGGAAAACAACCGCCCACCTCCAGCCAAATACTGCCCTCGCGATTCACCAACGCCGCCGGCCAATCGGCACACAGCGCGGCCACGGCGGCGGCATTGGTCACGTCCACGGATTGCTGCAGCGCGTGCCACGCGAGAGTGCGATACATCGCGCCGGTGTCCACGTAGGCGTAGCCCAGTGCGGTGGCAATGATTTTGGCGTTGGTGCTTTTGCCACTGGCGCTGGGGCCGTCGATGGCGATGACGATTGGGTCACTCATTATTCAGCAAACAAATCCTCGCTTGAAAGTGTATTGCCATCGGCATCTCGGATTTCTGCACCGAGACCATCGGGCGGGTCGGCGGCGAGTTTTTGGAAAAAACCAGGGAAGGTTTTCTTCACACACGAGGGATTACGCAAGCGAATGCCGCTGACTTTCAGGCCTAGCATCGCGAAACACATTGTCATCCGATGGTCGTTGTAAGTATCGATTTCCGCGCCATGCAGTTCGGGCGAGGGCTCGACGTGTAGCGTGTCGCCTTCCTCGGTGATGCGCGCGCCGCATTTGCTCAGCTCGGTGCGAAGAGCACGCACGCGTTCACATTCCTGCACGCGGAGGCGGTGCAACGTGGGGAAGCTCACGGGATGTTCAGCCAAGGGCGCGAGTACGATCGCGGTCATAATACTATCACCGAGGTCGGTGTTGTGCGTCACCTCTCGTGGCAAGTTGATGAAGCGTGGAAACTGCGCGTCAATCTGCCATCCGGTGAGCGGCCAGTGTGTCACCTCGACGCCCTCGTGGATGCAATTGATACCCCAAAAATAACTACCGCTTGAAGCATCCGGCTCGATGGCAAACTCGCCACCCGCATGCGGGAATGCCTCGATGAGTTCGCGCGTCATGTTCAAGTAAGGTGCTTCATCCGCATTGTCGCCAACGATGTCGACTATCCACGTGCCCGCACGGGCGGAGAGCAGCAACGCGCTTGCGAACTGTGAGCTTTGTTGGAGGCTCACCGAACAGGCCATTTCGCATGGGCCAGTGCCGTGGAAAACCGCCGGTAACAAATCATTATCCGAATCAATGCGATAATTCATCCGGCGCAGTGAATGGAAAAGCTCGCCCTGCGGTCGTACATGCATCCGGTCCACGCCACTCAAACGAACTGCCCCCTCAGCGAGACAAACGAACGCACCCAAGAACCGCGCCACAGTACCGGCATTGCCCACATGTATTTCCAACGGCGACTCCGCCGTGCCGGCATTGGGCACTCGCCCGCCGAGGCCCTGCACGGTGAGATGGCGATTGCACGGCTCGGCGGTATCCTCGGCAACCGCAATCTCGAAGCCCAGCAATCGCAGCGCATCCACCATTATTTGCGTGTCCTCGCTCCACAACGCGCCCGTAAGTCGCACCTCACCATCGGCAAGCGTCGCGAGAATCAATGCGCGATTGGTGATACTCTTGGAGCCTGGGACCGTCACGTCCGCCATAACTGGGCCGGTCATCGGCACCATTTCGATGAAATCAGGCAACGACATTATAAATCCTCCTTTCCGGCCAGCCAATCGTCACGGGCGGATTGGCCCTCGATAAAAAATTTCTCTAAAGCCGCCGCGTCCTTTTCCGACAACGCTGCTTTCAACCGGCCAATTTCCGATTGTAGATCCTCCAATGCGTTAGCGATGGCGACGGCATTGCCCATCGCAATGTCTCGCCACATTCCAGCATCGCCCGAAGCCAATCGCGTGGTGTCGCGAAAGCCCGAGCCAAGAAACTCCGATTCGCCCACGCGCGGTGAAGCCACCACAGCGTTGACCAACGCGCTGGCCAGAACGTGCGGCAAATGACTCGTGCGCGCCACAATCGCATCGTGGTCAGCCGCAGTGAGATTCACGACACGGCTGCCAAGCGCAGTCCAGAATTTGGAAATAGTATCAACTATCGGCGCATCGCTGGTCTCGGTCGGCGTCACCGCGCAAACCGCTCCATCAAATAAATCGCCACGCGCGTGGGCCACGCCTACCTTTTCCGAGCCGCACAGCGGATGGCTGCCCACAAAGCGCGCCAGCACCGGCTCCACCGTCGCCATCACGCTGGCCTTCACGCTGCCCACGTCGGTGACAACGGCACCCGCCGACAAATGCGGTTTCATCGCCGCCACCAATTCACCCATCCGCCCCACCGGCGTGCAAAGAATCACTAAGTTCGCATCGGTCACCGCTTCGGTGATGTCCAGCGTGGCCTCATCCACCGCGCCTGCCGTGAGACATTCGACAATACTTTCCTCCCGCCGAACCAACCCACAAACACGATGAGCAACGCCGCGCTGCTTCGCCGCCAGCCCGATAGAACCACCAAGCAAGCCCACACCGATGAGCGTTAATTTTTGAAATTGCACCGGCGTGATAATGGGGGGGAACGGAAAAAGGTTCAATTTTCAAATGAGCCTTGAAAATTAAGAATTCTCCTCTTTCGCCCGCGCGAGAATCACTTCCGCCAGCAACGCTTCGTTGCCCTCACTGCCAATGGCCTTGGTGTACCACACGAGCTTTCCATTGCGTTCGGTCGGATTACGCCACGTGGGTTTCCCAGCCGCGAGACGCTTCTTCACCCGATCCTCATGCTCGCCGAGCAGCACAGGAATATCCTCCACCGTGTGCAGACCATCCGCGATAAAGAAGGGCACCATTACGATGCACTTAGCCTCCGTCGCCCCGTAGCAATCGCTGATCAACGGGGCTTCCTCCATGAATGCTGCTTGCACATCGGCAAATTCACCACGCGCGCGGATGAGATCCACTTGCTTATCGATAGCCTTGCGGGAGTTTGCGTTTCTCCCAGTACCATGCCCGGCAATGAAAAGAGCACTCTCCGCCAACTTAGGTGCACGCGGGAAAGGATGCATCGCCATGGTCTCCGCGGCGCGAGCGATCAGCACCTCGGTCATGCTTGTGTGCGTACCGATCGGCCGACAGTAAATAATCTTTTTCCCTGCCACAGCCTTGACGCGTGGATAATGGCATTCGCCCACAGGACAATCGCATTGGCCCTTGGTGCAAAGCTTGAGTCGGAAAGGGATGGTCTCCTCAGTAAAATGCCCTTCGCTGATAGTTACAGGCACGACAAAAATACGCTGGGCCGAAACGAGCTGAGGAACCGCCTCGATCTCGGGCTCCTCTAAATTAAAAGCGCAAGCGACCTCGGCAAACAGATTTCGCGCGCGCAGCTCATCAGCTAAACGGCGCGTGGGAACGCTGGACTGAGCGTTCACGGTACTACCATGGGCAATGAGCACCAGTGCATCTTGGGAAAAATTTGGAAAAATATCAGCCATTGGCGAGGGCAGTGTCGCGCGGGAGGCTCAAGAGGCAAAGGCTTTTTGATACAACCCTTTGAAATCCCCAGCGGTGATATCACGTGGATTAAAGCTCGCAGTCCATTGGCCGGCAGCTTCAGCGGAGAGCAAGTCCAGCCGCGCGGCATCCACTCCAAACGTAGTGAGGTCGCGCGGAAGTTGGGCAATGTCCAGTATCGTTTCCAGCGATCGCGCCAACGATTCCGGGGCAGTCGTGCCGTCGGTGGTGCCCACGGAGGTGCCCTTCACAAACTCGGCGTACACCTCGGCGATGGCAGCGTCTTCGGCATTAAATCGCACCACGTGCGGCAACATCATTCCGACCGCTTGGCCGTGCACAACATTGTAATGAGCGGTAAGCGGATTGGCCGCAGAATGTGCTGCGCCGAGCATACTGTGCTCAATAGCGGTGCCGGCATACGCAGCGCCGAGAAGCATTTGGCCGCGAGCGTGTAAATCGTCCGGCGACTCCAGCACTCGGCTGAAACTTTCCAGCATTATCTGAAATGCCGCGCGCGAATATTTCAGCGAGGTCTCATTGCGCTTGCGAGTGACGGCGGTTTCCACCGCGTGCGCTATGGCGTCAATGCCCGTACAAGCAGTCACGCGAGGCGGCTGCGAGAGGGTCAGCTCGGGGTCAAGAATAGCCACCTTCGCCATCGCCTTCGGGTCACCGCAGGCCATTTTTTGGTGCGTAGCGTTATCGGCTATGAGCGCGAAACTTTGGCATTCGCTGCCCGTGCCAGCGGTGGTGGGAATCATTATTGACGGCAACATCGGCTGACTCGCCTTGCCGATGCCCCAATATTCCTTCATCG
>JAOLZA010000046.1 GCA_028343615.1 Verrucomicrobiota bacterium | reverse complement strand
GAAGAAGAGATTCCTAGGGCGGAAAGGGAGCTAGAAGACATGGCAGCCGGCCCATCTCAAGATTTGTCATTGTCCCCGGAGTTAAAAGAATTTTGGGATGCGCTGGGGGCTTTGCTTCTAGATTTAAGTTTTAATGGAGAAGAAGGAAAACCTATTTGGCTATGTAGGTACAGCTTGCGAGGCTTAACTAAAGACCGGGTTGAGCGATATTTATCTAGTTATGAAAAACTTTTGGCCTTGGCACGTGGTCTAGGGGATCGCGATTTTTTCTGGGCTTCCTATCCCTTGTCTTTCTTCATTGTGAATCATGAGGATAAAGCTGTCCAAGCGGTATTTCTTTCCCCCTTGCATCCCATTAGGTTGGGTTGGCTATATGGTTCGGAAAAAACTATTGAGCCCAGTGAAGGTGGCTCCTTGTGTGATCACAGACTTATACAGTTAATCGAGGGTTGGAATTTTCCATGGATGGGCCCGGCAAAGATACCTATTGGTAATGAGTCAATAATGGCGGCAATCCCCCTAGACCCGGGGCCCGAGCAGCTGTTCACGGGATGGTCTGCATTGGTCAGATTTAACAACTCGGAAGGGGATGAGCTACAGCTTCCCGATCGTGCGGTAAGCACGTATCTTCCCGGAGGAAGTGGTGGAGGGCTTAATGGATCAGGTGTAGCCGCCGCATTAAGAGATTTTCTAAGCGTGTATCCCCATGTGAGTGCCCTTACAGTGGATATTTCCTCTCGTAAGCCTAGCCCCCGTTCTACTGAGTTAGACCAAGCAGTTTTGGATGAATTAGCCACAGTAATGGAGGATAGGAAAGCTGGTATTACTCCGCCACTGGCTGTTCGTATATATGACTCAGCTAATAGGCAGGGCCCTCCACCGACGCGTGATAGAGTAATACAAATATGTGAGCAGAACGAGGCACTGGAAAACCTTAGGTTCGAATGGTCCCAATATCAGGAAGGGAGCGGAAACCCGTCGGCTCACCTCTGTTTTGTCCAAGATTCACAAGTCAAGGTTAGCAGGGGTAGCGGAGATGCTCTCGGTGGATTATGCAGGCATTATCCCGTGAGGAGATTTCCAGTTCGAGAGAGATTGTCTGGTGGGGCTCCTTCGACTGAGCGTCTTGTTTTGCACCTCTCCGTTAACGAAGAATCTGAAACTGGATGGAAGGCTTATGAGAAAGCTCTTTTGGCGGTGGAAAAAGGAATTAGCGGGAATATTTACTCATTAGCGCTAAGGTTTGCTGGGTCCAATATGGGGATTGAGTCGGGTGCAAAGTGGACGGTTACGGGAAATATATATGCTGACCCTGCCTCTACTTCGAGGATTGCTGGCGGGGCAGGTGGCAATCGTATTCTTTGGGAATGGAGGCCCCCATTTTTGTCAGGCAAGTTAAGAAAATCAGCACCTCTTAGATTGTCCAGAAGGCCCTACACGACGGTTGCTCAGTTACCAACTACTTTTGTCGAGGGCATTACCAGACTCAGGCACATTGAGGAAACTCATGCCCGAATGATTCTCGACTTGCTTGGAGCACGCGGAATTGGCTTAGCCTCCCTGCTTGCTGTTGCTGAATCAAACCACACCGAGGGGGCACTTGGATTTTATATGGGGTTTAAGACGTTAGACATGGGCGTAAAACAGTTGGCTAACGATGATGTGCAGCTGATTATTCCAATTGATGCCGTCGAGACAATCATTAGGGCAATGGGAGGTGAAAGGGGTGAAAAGTTAGAGCTCAAGAGGAAAGCAGATATTCTGCTTTTGAATATTTCTACAAATGGAGATCGAGTAATTACGTTTGTTCCGGTTGAGATTACGTGCCGTGGGCTTCTGGGAGCGGAACGGGACTCATACTTTCCTCCTGAAGATCACCGGGAAGTCGTGGATAAGGTGGATCAGCTATATCAAACCGAACAGGTTATTAATGTGATAGCGGAACGACTCAACAGTGGAGGGAGCGATGGGGAATTCTCATTGGTTAAGACTGCAATGGCGGCATTAGTAGAAACGGGCTTTCTCATTAGTCCTCCAGAAATTCCTCGTTCACACATCCAAGTATCAAATATCATCAATGGTGTGCTTGAGGGTGAATATACCTATGCCCTTGGCCGAAGCTTGTTGCACTGGTCGACTTCAATAGATGAAGAGATTTCACATGTGTGGAGACCAAATATCGTTTGTGAACCTGACTGTGGGGATGCAGCTCGGGGCTACATGTTCCTCAACCTTGGGCAGACAGGAGAAGAACCTTGGGCAGGGGAGCCGGGGCCGCTGGCATCTGCAATGAAAGATGTCTTAAAGTATTGCATCTACAATCAGCCCACGCCACAGCCCACGCCACAGCCCACGCCACAGCCCACGCCACAGCCTGCGCCAATTGAGAAAAGAATCAGGGTGTTAAGTGGTCACGATGATCAAGGTAATGAGATCTGGTGGGACCCTTTTCATCCTGCGGGCCGACTTCCAAATGCCCATGAGGTGATCTTGGGTTCCTCGGGGCAAGGTAAAACATATTTATTAAAATCCTATATGCTGGAATTCTCAAAAATCGGAATACCTTGCTTAGTGTTTGACCTCAAAAACGATTTCATTGATGAAGACTTTCCAGAAAAGATTCGGGCGAAGGTAATGTATGGAACCCATGGTTTTAATTATAACCCACTCAGTATTAGCCAGCAAAAAATGGCAAAGGGCAATGCGGTCACAACTCAAATTTACCAGATAGCAGATACGCTAGACAAAATATTCACGCTTGGTGACCAGCAAAAGGCAAACCTGCGACTTGCAATGTTTCGCGCTTATGAGGACAGGGGCCTGTCACGTCAGTCCACTGAAATTCCTGAGAATTTTGCTCCTCCTAGTTTCGAGACTATCTTTAATATTATTGAGCAACAAATTGAAGACGCGAAGCTGCTAAACAGACTGGCTCCCGTTCGGGACTTTGACTTATTTTCGTCAGGGGCAGAATCGCTTCAGGGCCTAATTGAGGCATCAAACATCATAAGCCTCGGAGAAGGATTGAGTGATACAATGAAGGTGGTTTGTGCAGAATTCCTATTAAGGGGGGTTTATGAAGCTCTAGTTTCGGCAGGAAGCTGTAATGAGATTCGTTTAGCCATTTTTGTCGATGAAGCTCACCGGATAGCCAATCTTGACTCGGTCACAACTTTGCTTAAGGAAGCAAGAATGTTTGGCGGAGCCGTATTCCTCTCAACGCAGGAGGCGCATGACCTAGGAGAACCAATATTCAACAATGCACATACCTTGACCACTTTCCAGCTAAATGAAACCAGAGACTCCAAGAAGGTCGCAGAAATGTTTACATCAACCTCCAAGCGCGAAGAATTGGCAGATAAAATCCGAGCACTTCCTCCTCACCACGCCTACATTAAGAATGCCCACCATAAGAGATGTGTTCCCCATAAGGTCTTGTCTTTTGGTGATCGGTAAAATGTAGTATATAACTATATTGGAAATGCAAATCCCCTTCCAGCTAGGTGAAGAGTACGGGTACCAAGACTTAACTTCTGCGTTGGGAAGCAATCAAAACTCGGTCGGAATACTGTGGAACTCGGACAAGGATCCATCCGCACTCGGGCAAGGCTTTTTTATTATTACATCAGGAGGCGGAAAGGCCAAAACGCTCGGGCATAAGGATCAAAGAAATGAGGATGGCACTTGGTTGTATTATGGTCAGGTGAATCTAGATAGCCCTGGTAACAGGCGAATAAAACAACGAGAACTTACGGCCTTGTTATTTACTGCTCGTGTTCCAAGCAGTGCTGAGAAACGCGAGCTCGGTCACTCGCGGAATATATATCGATACCAAGGACCGTTCATGGCGTCTAGCCACGAGCTGGTTGACGAGGGAGACGGGGAACGTTTGCGTTTTCACCTGATACCCGTGCAGACAAATTTCCATCCAGAAATAGAGGTCGCTCCTGTTGCCGATAAAGAGCAAGAGGATTTGCCTACGTTAAGGGCGCGCCTCAAGGAATATCAAGAAAAGCAAAGAAAAGGTACCACTTCTCCCAAGGAGTATTATCTGAGGAGAAAAGAGGTTAAGGATTATGCACTTTTACGCGCTGAGGGAACGTGCGAGTGCTGTGAAAAGCCTGCTCCATTTTCAACTAAACGAGGGCGGCTCTTTCTCGAGGTTCACCATATACTGAGGCTGGCTGATGACGGCCCAGATGCACCGGAGAATGTAGCCGCTTTATGCCCCAATTGTCATCGAGAAGCGCATCATGGTGAGGACATCGTCGCGTTTAAAGAAAAGCTGATCAGAGTGATTATGGAAAAGGAAGTGTAGCTTTAAAAGGGTGAACTATGCCTCAATGGAAAAAAAATAGCCTTAAACGACACTGGAAGAAGCGCATGACCAACGATAGGGGTTGTATATCGGGGCTTATTGGAAAGTCTTCTCCTCAAATAGGGGATTATGAGCAGTTGTCGCACGATGTATTTAAGAATCACTGTGTCGCTTATTCAGCTCAGCAAGAATGCTCATATTCTTTGGAATATCGAGATCGTGGAAACTACTATGCAAATGATTCAGTTGTTTTAACCATTACTGATGCGGCTGATAAATTCATCTGGACTTGCTACCACTGGCATGATCGCAGCGTATGCAATGCTGTAAATCAAAACCAACATGCCTCGGTTCAGGTTTCGAGCTTTAGGAAAAGTGTCCGGTGGAAGCAGCAGGTTCAGAAGATCAAAAATTTAAGGTGGATTAAATAAATGCATCCAGCTGCTCAAACTATCATCTCAAAGTTTAACGAGCTTGAGGCGCTTCGCGAGTATATAAACAGGATAGAATTTAATGAATCATTGGACCCTGAGGCTGAGGTTTATGCGCCACTTATAGGTAATAAAGATGGGGCTGCCACGCTTGAAGTACTGGCGTCCTATTTTATCAGTGAGTATGTGCAGCTACATGCGATAAGTGACGCTTGGGATTATGCGTTTAACACGCCGAATCCACTGTCAGTTGGTGCTAGATCGGGTAAAATGGAGAGGATTCATTCCTCATTCAGGAAATTGCACGCTCCGCAGAACTCGATTTCTTCCATGGTGACCCGTTATTGTGAAAGACAGCTGGAGAGTTCCATTATCGGCCTGCGAGATTCTTATCGTTATTCGGAAGGTGAGTGTATAGACGATTTGCTTTGTTTCGTTTTTGAACAGGTCGAGACGAGGGGCTTGCTTGAATTCCTTAATCGAGATAGATCATCTTTTAGGCAACAAGATTACGAACCACAGGGCGAGGGTGGCCTTGAGTCAATGATCCTTGAAGCCTTAAGAGAAATGAGTTGGCAACATAGTCATGATGTTGTTCGTTGCATGAAAGCATACTCACACTCATCTCTTGGCCATTATCACGCCTTTTGTGACTCAGAATATACGGTGGCATATGACTTCACATTAACATCAACATTAATCTCAGAAATAGAAAAAGATACACATATGGATATGGAAAATGTTTTTAACAATTACGACGATCCTTTTTTCGAACCGATTGATGGCTCGGAATTTTCCGGAGATCGCTTACGCGACATAATTGATGGATTCCTCAATAATATTAGAGGCGGTGATTTAGATTCATTAATAGATGACCTGCTTCAGGGAGGAGGAGTTAATAATAATCATTCCTCTGGAGGCATGATCAACGTAATCCCAGGCATAGGCAAAGGGAGCTGCGCTCCTGTTTTAGTAGCAGTTTCCAGCGGAGCGGGAACTTCTAAGCGAGGTATTTGGGGAATTCTTAAGCAGGTAAGAACTCACTTGATAGAATGCCATCCTAAGACAAAGAGGGTTGTGTTTTTTTGTGACACTTGGGATCCAAAGAAATTCGAAAATGAGTTTCAAGAAGATCTTTCCATATTCCAAAACGTTTGGGGTGTGAAGTTTGTCTTTATAATGTGCGTTGGGAAAGGAGCAACACGCTTGCCGGTCGTTTTATAACGGCTTACCTCTATCCACTGAGTATTATTTGCCATCCCCAGCCCGAATGAATTATGTCTTAAATCAGACCACAGGAGAATGGGGCAGCTTCATGCCCCAATTGTCATCGAGAAGCGCATCATGGTGAGGACATCGTCGCGTTTAAGGAAAAGCTGATCAGCGTGATTATGGAAAAGGAAGAAACTTAGAGAAGATATCTTGCGATCTATTCTTAAAAGTGCTGGAGCTTACAGGGTTCAGAACTTGGCTGATATCTTGTGTGGTAACAAGGCGTTGGCTTAAGTTTTTGTTATTCTAGGTAGACCTGGCTCTTTTATGTTGTCATTATCTTTCCCTGCTAACCTATATGAATGATGTTCTAAATCAGACTACAGTCGAGCTTTGCTCATTTTTGTCGGGGAAATTGAGTGAGCTGAATGAAGACTGGTGGGAGCGCAATGTCATCAGCCGACTAAGCTTTCAGCAGCAACGCATTGCTGAGCAAAGGGGATTCAAGACGCTGGGGAACCTCGACTTGGCAGCCCTTCTCAGGGTGCTGGACCAGAACTGGCA
The DNA here is from genome assembly GCA_028343615.1 of Verrucomicrobiota bacterium. Classification (GTDB taxonomy): domain Bacteria; phylum Verrucomicrobiota; class Verrucomicrobiia; order Limisphaerales; family UBA1100; genus JACNJL01. The sequence continues at coordinate 12,620 of JAOLZA010000046.1, read as the reverse complement.
CGATATATCCTATTCAGCAGACTTGCCGCATGAAGGTCGATCCTGGCTGAAAGAGCTTCAGACTGTCCGGAATAAGTGGGCTCATCGTTCGTCCAGTGAGCTTCAGGCCGTTCCGGCAAGTGAGGTATATCGTGATGCGGATACGCTTGGACTTCTGCTCGGGATGATAAAGGCATCGCAGCATGCAATTGATGCAGTGGAAAAGGAAAAGTCCGAAGCTTTATCACTCATGACGGGGCATAGTGATCCAACTCCGGTCGAGGAAGTTGAGTCAGTTAAGGAGGAGGTCGAGGCCGTTGAAGAGCAATCTCCAGCCGTGGAGGAAACTGCTTCATGTGGGTTGTTCAAGGCGGGCGACATCGTTGCGTTACGCTCTGATCCAGCAACGAAGTTTCCGGTCATTGAGGTAATAGCTGGCGGAGGAGAAACGCGTTACCGTGTTTATGAGAACAATTCCAAGGCAGATTACTATGAAAGTCAGCTTCTGCTTGCCGACCAGGAAAAGAAAATTCTTGGTGCGGCTGAATTGGATGCCATCTTAAGCAGCTTGCATATCTTGTCCTCTTCAACCGACAACTTATTCTCAATGAATTCAGGCAGGATTGAATTTGTTCCATACCAGTACCGGCCTGTCTTGAAGCTGATTCGGTCCGATAGGCCAAGACTCTTGATTGCAGATGAAGTTGGCGTGGGTAAAACCATTGAGGCTGGATTGATCATCAAGGAGCTAAAGGCTCGAATGGACCTCTCCTCAGTTCTGATCATCTGTCCAAAGCCACTGGTTACAGAGCGAAAGTGGCTTCAGGAGATGAAGCGTTTTGATGAGGAGTTTGTGCATTTAAGTGGCAAGGACTTCCGGCATTGCATGCTAGAAACTGCCCTTGATGGGGAATGGCCTGCTAAATCCTCCAAGGCAATATTACCCTTTTCTCTTTTGGGATCCGATGCTCTTTTTGGCAAGGAGGGACGAAGAGGGGCAGTGAAAGACGAGGGGCTTCTGGGGCTGGATCCACCGCCAAGGTTTGATCTCGTGATCGTTGATGAGGCTCACAATATTCGAAATTCAGACACAATGCTCCATAATGGGGTACGCTTCTTCTGTGATCACGCTCAGGCGGTCGTATTTCTCAGCGCAACCCCAGTCCAGCTCGGCGAGAATGATCTCTTTACTTTGTTAAACGTCCTCAGGCCCGACATTGCTATAGATACAAATACCTTTGAGCATATGTCAGCCCCCAACAGGTTTATTAATGGCGCAGTAGAGGCAGCTCGATCAGCTGGCGAGGACTGGAAGGATCAAGCAAGGTCCCTGTTAGGGGAGGTTGCGAAGACTGACTGGGGTAAGCTTTCGATTTGTGAGACTCCAGCCTTTCAGGGTATTTACGATAAGCTAGCCGAAGAAGAAGTAAGTGCTGAAGAAAGAGTTAGGTTAGTTCGCGAGATTGAAGAGCTTTACACTTTTAACGGGATGATAAACCGAACGCGGCGTCGGGACATTGGAGAATTTACGACACGTAAGCCGGAGACGTTGAGGGTAGATTTTACCGATTCACAGCGTGAGCTCCATGACGACTTACTAGATGTTGTGGCCCGTATACTCGTCGCTTGCCATGGCCGGCAGAACGTCAAGTTCATGATGACAACCATTAGGCGGCAGGCCGCGAGCTGCCTCTACGGGTTGGCCCCTTTTCTTCAGGATATTCTTGAGGGTCGGGCGGACCAGCTTGAGCTTGAGTTCATGATTGCCAGCGGCTCAGATGATGAATTGGATCTGGGTTCAATTGATGAAATCAGAGAGGACATTTCCCTGCTGCTGCAGAAAGCTAAGGGACTGGACGATAAAGACCCGAAGGTTGAGGCCTTCCTCGATGCAGTCCTGCATAAAATAGAGCTCCCAAGAAACAAGGTGCTTGTGTTCAGTACATTCCGCCACACGCTCAGTTACCTTGAGGATAAGTTGAAGAAAGCTGGTGTTCGCCTTGGACTTATCACGGGGCAAGTGAAGGACGCGGACCGGTCATCATTGAGGCAACGCTTTGCCTTGCCCAAGGAGGATCCCGAGGCAATTGATGTTTTACTCTCGTCTGAGGTTGGCAGTGAAGGGCTTGATTTTCAGTTCTGTGATTTCCTCGTCAATTATGACCTTCCTTGGAACCCCATGCGTATCGAGCAACGTATAGGGCGTATTGATCGTTACGGGCAGAAAAGCGAGAGCGTGGTTATCCTGAACCTTGTTACGCCGGGAACTGTTGATGCAGATATATACGACCGGTGTCTTTTCCGCATTGGGATCTTCCAGCATGCGATCGGCGGTAATGAGGAGATTCTCGGGTCCTTAACCAAACAGTTGCGTGATATTGAGGAAAGTTTTGAACTCACGGGTGAGGAGCGAGGGAAAAAACTGCAGCAGCTTGCCGATAATGAAATTCGTAATATCCAGGAAAAGGAAAAGTTTGAGGAAGGCGAAGCGTCACTTTTCGGGCTTAACGTGCCTAAGGATAGCTGGGAAGAGGAGGTTGAGTCTGCAAGAAATTACTGGTTGTTGCCTGAGTCATTGCAGCGTTGTGTCTCAGCCTACCTGAAGGATTGCCTGAAGGAGGAGGCTGACCACCTTCAAGGTGCTGGGCCTATTAAGAAACTGCGTCTGGAAAAAGACTCCCGCGAAAGGATCCTAAAGGATTACGAGAAGTATAAGGACGCCCATAAAAGGTCAATAGGTCCGGCTGGGAGAAGATGGGAGAAATGGCTCAAGAGTGGAGAGCCCAACCTGCCGGTGACTTTCTTGCAGGAGTCAGCTGTAGATGATTCAGGAGCTGTATTGCTCTCGGCAACTCATCCCTTGGTCCGGCAGGCAGCCTTGCATTGGGAACCCTCCGAGGAGGTTAGTGTGTCGATTTCAGTTGATGACTCTGGTTTAACCCCCGGGGAATATCCATTTGCTGTATACCGCTGGAAAAAGCGCGGGGTAAAGGATGATGAGGAACTGGTCACAGTTGCACTGGAACCGCAAGTTGAGTCAGGCCTGCTCAGCCTGTTGCAAGGTGCCAAGACAGCTGATACGAGCTTACCCGATAATGTTGTAATTAAAGAGCTGGATCAGGGCCACCACCAGAAGTGGGCAGCACGGCGCGGGGATCATGCCGAGGCAAATAAGGCGATTGTCGAGCAAAGAGGGCAAAGCTTATCAGTTAGCCATGAGGGCCGCCGCCATGTCCTTGAAGGACAGGTTAACGGTGCGACCAATGAGCGTATCAGGATCATGAAACAAGGGGAGCTGGATCGTGCACAGGCCGATTTCGATCGCCGCATGGAAAAATTGAAGATTGATGAAAAGGGAAGCGACATACTTGCTTCGCGAGTTATCCTTGGGGTGTTAACGGTAAGATGATGGGTTCAAGCTATGAGCTTTATTGATGATCTGAGAAAACAGCGCCAGAAGCTTGCGGACGTCTTGATGGATGAAGAATATTCTGGCATCCGGGAAATTGTAGAGGAACTTTATCCGGATAAGGCGCACTTTATTTATGAACTATTGCAAAATGCCGAGGATGCAGGTGCAACGCACGCTGAATTCATACTAAATCGTGATACGCTTATCTTTAAGCACGATGGCAGGGCGTTTAATGAGGAAGATCTTAAGGGGATCACTAACATAGGCCGAGGCACAAAAGGTGAGGAGGAGGATAAAATAGGAAGATTCGGTATCGGCTTTAAAGCCGTTTTTGCTTTTTCCGAAACGCCTTTTGTATATTCCTCAACTTACTGTTTTAAAATAACCAACCTAGTATTACCCGAGGGAATAAACGCAACCGCCGGTCTTTCAGATAAGACACGGTTTGAATTCCCTTTCAATAACCCTAAAAAGAATCCTGAGGATGCTTTTGTCGAGATACGAGATGGGCTTAACCAGTTAACAGATATTACCCTTTTATTTCTGACAGGAATCAAATCGGTTACTTGGCAAATTGAGGGAGAAGTCATAGAGGAGATTAAGCGAAAGTCCCACGATACAAATCATGTGGAGCTGGTAAGGCTTGCTGATGGAAAGTGTAAGTCAAATTCCCATTTTCTCAGATTTACCGATAGGTTTGACGTGGATGGTTTTACTAATCGTCACATTGCTGTAGCGTTTGAGTTGGAACTTTTGCCTGATTCTCCTCAGTTTAATCAACTGGAGCCCATTGAAAATCAACTCAGGATTCGGGCAGCTGACCCCGGGAGCGTAGCAGTTTTTTTCCCGGCAAAAAGTGAGTCCTCCGGCTTAAGGTTTCACCTCCATGCGCCTTTCGTGCCTGAGTTAAGCCGTGCCAGCATCAAGGAAGTAAATGCGAATATCCCGTTGTTTGAAGGGTTAGCGAAATTGTCAGCCAAGTGCCTTCACAATATTCGTGACCTTGGCTTACTAAACTCTGGATTCTTGGGCGTATTGCCTAACTCGTATGATTCGCTTCCAGAGAAGTATAGCTCTATCCGTGATGCGATCATTGAAGAGATGAAGAAAGAGCCTCTCGTTCCCAAGCATAGAAAAGGCCACGCGCCGGCCAAGGATCTCCTGCAGGCAAAGGCTTCACTAAAGAATCTGCTTTCTATTGAGGATCTGAAGCTTCTTGTTGGAGATGAAGATCGTGAGAACCCCCAGTGGGCTGTAGGTGCTTCGCAAAAAAACAGTGATGCTGAACGGTTTCTTGAGGACTTGGAAATTGAAGAATGGGGAATTGATGAATTTCAATGCGAGCTTTCTGCAGGTGCTAGCACCGGTTACCGTTACTATAGGGGATCATTGGTTCTGCGCCATAATAAAGAATTAATGAAGTGGCTAGTCAGTAAGCCTGCTAAATGGGCTCAGCAGATGTATTGTTTGTTTGATGAAGAAGATCTGGCAACTTCTTTATCTGGGTGTAAAATTGCGCGTGTAATAGGGGGGGGTTATGAGGAATCTTCAAAATGCTATTTTTCAATTCCAGAAAATCAGTCTAATGAAGAATATTTATGTATTGATCCTGAGGTGATTTGGTCTGGAGGCAAGAAACGTCAAGAACGTGCCCGCAGGTTTCTAGAGGATATCGGTGTTCAGGAGTATGGAGAACTCCAAGAAATAAAAAAAATTCTCAAAAAGTATTATACTGAAGAGGCCGATCCTCCTGATGATACAACCTATAAAAGACATTTGAAGCGGTTCATGAAGTATGCGAGTGAGAATTCCAGTGGTGTTTTTAAGGGGTATTATATATTTCAAACTTTATCTGAAGGCGAAGAATCCTGGGTAACACCAGAGGGATGCTTTTTAGATAGCCCGTACGAGGAAACCGGTCTCGAGGCTTATTGTCGATTTGTAGAGGATTCTGATGATGATGAATTTGAGTGGGCCCGTGAATTTTCTGGATCACCTCTGTCTGATAAATATGTCGATTGGAAAATGACTACGCAAATTGCCAAGTTTGCTAAGGCGGTTGGAGTGAAGCGACTGCTAGATATTGAGAGGGTTTCTGTCAACGAACATCCGGAATCGGAGAAACTGAGGAGCGTTGGAGGGCAAAGGGCGACAAATCCTATTAATCAAAATTATGATATAGCTGGCTTGCGGTTGCTCGCTGAAAGTCCCACGATAGATCTTTCGCGTTTGATTTGGAGGACGATGCTTGAATCGAGTGAGCCGATACATTTTCAGGCAGTTTTTCGAAGGAGTCTTAGAGGAGGGAGTAATAGATTAAAATCGAATCTTATCATTAAACTAAAGGAGGCAGCTTGGGTGCCGCAGGGTGAAGACATTTTTGTAAAGCCATTGGATGCTGATCCTGGCAAGCTTCCAGAGGGGTTTATTTATGACAAAGGTAAGCTATGGCTAAAACGAATCGAGTTTGGCCAAGGGGAAAATATAGCCAAGGAGCAAGCTGAACAAGAAGATGAAAAGGCTAAACAGTCAGGCTTCAAGAATGCTAAGCAGAAAAAACTTTTCCAGAAGCTTTCGAAAAAAATGCCTGATGAGGAACTAGAGGCGTTGGTGAATAACTATGAAATGCAGGAAGAGCCTGCGTTGCCGGATCACGAACTGACTGATCCAGGTGGCAGGAAAGAGCGGGTAAAGAAAAGGGCAAAGGGCGCCCGAGGCAAAGGAAGCAAAAAAGGAGAGCGCACAGAATCTGTTGGTATTGGTGAAATAAAGAAAGAGGCTGATCCTTACTTGCGCTCCCAATACACCAAAGATGATCACCAGATGATTTGCCAGATTTGCAGGGTAGAGCTTCCTTTCAGGCGCCTTGATGGTGAGTACTATTTTGAGACAACGGAATTATTTGGAGATATAAAAAAGTTGTATCGTGAGAACTATCTGGCTCTTTGCCCTAACCATGGGGCCATGTTAAAATATGTTAATGAATCCAAGGATGAACTGCGGAAATTATTTGAGGATATGACAGGTCAATATATGGAGGTTCAATTAGCAGGGGAGCCATTTTTGGTTTATTTCACTAAGACCCATATGCTTGACCTTCAGGGAGTACTCGAAGCTGAAGATGAAGCAGACTGAGGCGCTATGGCTATAGCGCATTTGGGCTACTGTTTAAATTCCTTGTGCGCATTGAAATCCTTGCAGAACCTGCAATCATCAGATGAGGGCGGCGGAGCTTCCTCCACCGCCACGTCGGCAATTTGCTGGGCCAAATCGAGTAAGGCCCGGTAATTCTTCTTTACCTCGGCCCAGACGCGCTTCGTGGAAAACTTGAAGACTTCCCCCTTTGTCATCTCCACTTTGCTGATCGCAAAATTATTCAGCCCAAGCCGGCTCACTTTGATTTTTTTCCGCGGGATCTTAGGCACCATTCGCAAGCTATTCACGTGGTTCCCGCCTTTAAATATTTCATGTATCCAGTCCTCTTTGGCGGGTTTTTCAAGGCAGTAGGCGTATGCGTTCACCTGTGAGGCGTACGTTTCGGATTGCTTCTCGGCAAGCAGGTTGACTGGGTTCGCTGAGGAGGTCTTGTCATCAATGATTGCATACGTTCCATCGGATAACTCCGCGAGATGATCAAAGTTTCCGGCTATGTAGAAATCAGCCTTTGAGTCGAGGGGCAGCTTGCCGGAGCAGACGCCTCCGCCGGTTTCAACAACTTTGCCCTTGCCGAGTTCAGGGAGGTACTTCTCGGTGGCCTGACCTTGGATCTTGTTTTCAATGTGACGCGACAGGGTGCCGTACATCGACAGGTTCAAGGACTTCTGGTTCCAATTAGCATTCATCCCCATCCAGAGACAATGCGGGCACTCAATGCCGTACTTGCTCAGGCTCGACGGTTTTATTTTATAGATTTTGCTCATGATAGATTTCTAATTTAGCTTAGGCAGCCCGATTTTTGCCATATACATACTGAAACGTTTGTCCCTTTCTTCGTCCTGCTCAGGTTTCGGTCCTTTAAACCAAGGTTCATCCCAAGGATCTTCATAAGTCTTCCCTGCGATCTGTCTCAACTGCTTTTTTACTACCTCACTGTCAATCGTGGCTTTGCGGAATATTTCGTCCATGAATGGGAGGAATAGGCGGTCAGCCAATTGGGCACTGTACAGTATCACAAATTCTGGGAAGTCATCATCCTCAATCATGGTGAATCTGAGTCGAGTGTAGATTGTGCCCTCGCCTACGTTACATTCGTATATTCCATTCGGCATTTCTCCATTCATGCGTTCAACCAAATCCCAAGTTTTTGTCCTACATGTGACGGGCACGTGGACTGGGAGTTGGCACAACACCTCAAACTCTTCATTGTCAGTAAACCACAGTTTAAACAGATAACCGCCGGTATAGAGAGGCAACAGGGCCTTGAGCTTCCGGTCCTCAAGGTTTACGTGATACCAGACATCTCTGCTCTCTAGATACTTTCCAAAACGTGCAAAGAATTGCTTCATAATATATTTTAATTCAGTTCGGGGTTGTCGCCCATCAGGTTGTTGATCCGGTTGGACGGATCGACCGAGGGAGTTTTTGTGTCTTTCTTATCCTTTGCATCAAGATCCTCTATAATCTGAGCCGCTTTCTGCCCCCCATAGATAACTTTCATCATAGCTTGAAGCAATCGGCCCACCAGAAAAAGGTTGAAGTCGATAAGGTCCTCCACCTGATCTTCGCCCGGTGTCCATTCCTCAATATCCATATCTATTGAGGAGTAGGCAAGGTTTGCCTCTGGATCGACGCAATACCTCGGTATATCCATCTGATTATTGAGTCGGTGTAACAATTCATAGATTTCGGTCTTTTGCGCAGGTTGGATACGGATTGGGGAAAAGCTTCTGATTCCGATCTTACCATCACCTCTGTAACTATACCGGATCCTGATCGGCACATTGCCCGATGGAGCCGGTATTGCCGCGCTAATCCCGTTCCCGTCCGGATGACTGTTGAATAGGATGTTATTCTCCTCAAAATGAGTGGTCAGGTATTCGTGAAGTTGATTCATCTCATCAATATAATGTTGGGGTGGGACATCTACGGACCATGAGGTTTCTTTTCTCATCATTTTTTCAGCCTGGCGGAGAGGCACGAACCGCTCAGCCTCATAACCGTACTCCCATTCCCCATGACCCATGGGGTTTTTGTAGCCCTCAAGATTCAGGGCCAAACACTTTTCCCCGGTGTTTCCACTGATGTAATCAACGACCTCACGGATCGTGCAGATTTCGCCCTTGCGGGGCATCCTTGCCATGACGACATCTGCAGGACGTTTCCGGTCATCAAGAAATAGAACCTGTTGACCGCAATACCATTTAGTTTGTTTTTTCATAATCTTAGCTTTCAATTTTGGGGGTTAATCACTTCTGCCAAACGGCATAACCCTGTGCCCGAAGTTTTTCGGCGTGGGTTTTTTCCATCAGTTCCACCTCCTCGGCGGTCATCGGGTTGAGGTGCTCATAAAGCTCCGGCTTTAGTTTGATTCCAAAGTGCTTCACCATTCTGGAAGACTTGTGGCCCGCTTTGTGTTTCTCGAAGCGTTCCACCGGGGTAAGGCCGGTCCTCCCCACATAGAGGCAGGGGAGGGCAGGGTTTGGGTTCGGGTTGGCTTCGGTGAACTTCTTTTTAGTCCTGACCGCCCCGTCCAGTTCGACGACGTATATGTTTTTATTTTTTTTCATGGCTTGTTCGCAGGGATTGCTAGGAGTTCCCCCTCCTCTCTCTCCCTTTACTAGTAAAGGGGGAGAGAGAGGAGGGGAATCAGGGGGGCGCAGCAGAAGAGACGGAAGGGGCAAAAAGCTCGACAACCATCGCCCAGATTGATATAATAATGAAAGGATGGAGAAAAAGACTAGGCGCTAGTGAAGCCGGCCATTCAACAAAACACCAAACAGAAAGAAATACAGATACATATGGAAATAAGTGAACAGAGCCTTAGCAATCGTGAGCAATGGGAATTCAACTTTACGGCTCGGGAAGTAGTCGTTGCCCTGGATAAAAGAATAGAGCACCACACCTCGCGTCTCGCCTGGTGGGAGAATGAAATGGATCAGGCGGAAGCAGGCTTAGTTGATAAAGGGTTTGAATACCGTGAACGACACCAAACCGGAGGCTCGGGATTGGTAGTGGTCGGCGACCCGGAATTAGCAAACCGCGTTAAGCAGTGCCAGAGATCAGTGAATCGTCACAAAGAAAATAAACAACTCTTTGAAACCTGGAGCCGCGTGCTGGGTTCCCAGGTCAAACAAGATTCGAAAGCAACGCTGTTGATGAAATACGACGACGTTAAATTCTTCGGCCTTTAATTCATGCACTAATCGCTTCGTCGTTTGTTCCGGTCTGATCCTAATCCAAGCGGCGGAGCGATTAATTAAATCGTTGCTTTCCACCTTCTCTGGCCATAACCTGTCCCCAGCATCAGGAGCGACCCTATGGGTCCGGCAACCTGGCAATGGAGAAAGCCAAGGTGCCTTGAGAGTGAATAATCATTCTCGATGTGCGGGTTCCAGTTGAACCCGAAACAGAAACTCCAACGGATTGAAAAGCCGCCTGATGATTAGGCGGCTTTTTGTGTGTCCGGACCTGATGCGTGTACCGAAAGGAAAACGCATCATGAAAAACAGAAGACAGTTCTTAATCGACAATGTGTCGGCGTGGTTTCTAGCGCCGGAACTGGCCAAACGCATTGAGTGGGTGGCCAATCACGGGGAGAAGCCTTACCTGCCCAAGCCCGATAAACCCGAGTACAAGCTATACGCGGAATATCAATGCGAAGGGTATTACCTCACGTGGGAAGCCCCTAAAGATGGAGATATACTAAATTCCCTTACCTGGGAGCGGTACTGCACCTCCATCAACGTTAATCCTAAGGATAAAAAAGCTATTCTGGATTGGGCGGAAGAGAGAGGTCTCCACGATCCGGAATTGGGTGAGTTCTTTAAGATACCCTCACCAAAAGAACAGGTAGACTACGAGTTGTATGAAGACTATCTGGAGGGAACATGGGCCACCTGTGAAAGCCCGTCTGCTCAGGCATACGACTACCTTTGCTACCTTGATCTTGGTCCCTCTAAGCCTGGTCAGGGTGACCCGCTCGGGCGACTGGATCTGGTGCAAGGGGCGCACCCGGGGAGTAATGCCACCTATGCTATAGCTGAATGCGAAAGCACGCTTTCTTGTCTGCAGCATCGACTGCTGGAGTTAAATGAGGGCGTTGAAATTATTGTTACAAAATAACGAAAGGAAAATCAAAATGGCTAAATCGAATGAACAGCAGAACAACAGAAATAAGCTATCAACTGAGAAACACGACCCAAAGGTGAGGATTATCACGACCCCAAAAGGACACAAAGTCAGAATAGTGGAGGCGGGGCCGGACGATCCGATTTACTCGGAAGGGTGGACCGTAGGATCGCAAAGCCCTTTGATCGATTCCCGCGACGAGGTCGAGCACTCATGAATGACCCGCTCTGGGTAAATTCATGAGCGTGCGAAACCATGAAGATTAGTCGGCAAACCAAGGTTCATCGGCGGGTCCAAGCTCAATAGGCTTGGGGTCCCGCCGATGGCCAAGGCATGGCTACTGTTGATCGGTTTTTGTTTTCGAGGATGGACTACTTTGCTGGTCACCCTCGGGATCATTGATGGTGCGGCGTGATGTTTTATACTTCGGGATCGGGGCATCTGAGCTCCAGTGGGAGGCGCTCTTCATTAAGTATGCCTCGCGTGACTCGAAGACTGTCCGCTTACGGGTTCCGCGATTGTACAAGCCGCGTTCAATGGTCGCATGTAGTCTGAGTAGCGGATCAATCGCATCATCCAATCCTTCAACCCCTTCCAGTGACTGCAAACGTTTGATGGATGAGTTCAGCAAGTCTAACGCCCCATCAATATCCCTTTTGTCCATCAATTGGGTTGCCTCGGTCAGCGTCTTGCCCGATTGCTGGATGCTTGTCCAGGTGATGACTTCGCCGTTGGGCTTCACTTCCGCTGGATCCTGTGTGGCCTTCACGCGGATGACTTGATGGAAAGTCTCTGAACCAATCCCGTCCTCACAGATTTCATCGTAGAGCACCTCTACATCCAGCAGTTCTTCGCCCTCCAGCGAGACCACCGGTTTACCGTCCACTAGCGGGATCGGCAGCCCGTCCATTGACCAGCACACCACCTGCTCCTCTTCACTGACCAGATCGCCCAGAGCAAACTCGATTCGTCCGTCCGGCAACGTCACCGTCGGCTGCGTACCCAATGCCTGCAGATTGTCGCAGAAATCCAGCGGCTTGATTCGAACCCGAATATTCTGCGCGCTGATCTTCTGTAACCCGTCCAGTTCAGAGTCAAAGATTGCCGGCAACTTGTCCGCATTGTTGGCGTCATAAAACTGGCCATTGGTTTTATTGGCCAGATCCGACAGGAGATCCTCATCGTAATGATTACCAAACCCAAGGGTGGACGTCCGAATCTTGTCCTCTTCCAGCCCCGAACAGATAATGGATGAAACCATCTCAGGCTCCGTAACGCCGTTATTCAAACAACCATCACTGAGCAGCAAAAGGCGGCGGGTAATGGCAACGTTACTTTGTTTTAGCGCATCACGGCCCAGCATCCAGCCACCGGTTAAGTTAGTAGCTCCACCTGGCTGAATGCTTCCGATCTTTTGGATGAGAGCCGCCTTGTCCGATACCGATTGGAGTGGGAACACGGTATGGGCCTCATTGTCAAAAGTGATCAGGGCAAACTGATCCTCAGCGCGCAGGTTTCGAACAGCCACCGCGGCTGCGTCTTTGGCTTGTTTCAACGGTTCGCCATTCATTGATCCGCTGCGATCGAGCACCACGCAAAAGGCCAGTGGCTGCTCCCGTTTGGAATCAATTGCGTTAGCTCTGAGCTTCATGGCGAAGTGGATGGGCTGATGGGTATTGGCGAGGATGGTTTCGTAGTCTAGATGGGTTTCAATATTCATAGCCGAGTAGTATAGCACACATTTAGGACAAATACTGTCCCACCGATAAAATAATTCTGCGGTGTCAATAACCGGTGAAAACCCTGTTCATACGAAATAATAACTCCAGCTTGGCGGAGGGAGAAATTGTGATAAATTCTTCTGCGTTGAGCGGCTCTTCGGAGCAGCTCGGTCAGCCAGCTGACCACTTCAGAAGAAAGCAGTCCTTCGGGGCAGTCGGAA
>JAOLZA010000045.1 GCA_028343615.1 Verrucomicrobiota bacterium | reverse complement strand
CTACTTTGAGTGCTTCAATGCCGGTGAATTTTACGAAGCGCACGATGTGCTCGAGGATTTGTGGCTGGAAACCCGTGGTACGACCGATGCTGATTTTTACAAGGCCCTCATCCAACTCGCCGGCGGTTTTGTCCACCTCATTATGCACGAAAACCCAAAATGGCCCGCCGCCGGTCATCGTCTACGCCCCGCCTATCGTCTGCTCGGCAAGGCGAAGGGCTATTTGGCGGACTATCCTACTGCTCATCACGGCCTTGATCTAGTTGCTGCTGTTGATTTGATCGATCAATGGCGAGTGCGCTTGGAGGAAAGTCAGTTTGAGTCAAACCCTTTGCACGAATACCCCGCGCCCGTACTAAGTTGCAAATGACCGGCTCAACCCTGAACAACTCGAGCTTGCCTCGGTTTTCTCCCGCCACTACGCTCGTCAACCATGAACGCGGAACTGGTTGACGAGCGCATTGCGGCATTAGGACGGCACGTGCTGGATGGTGGCACCCTCGAAAAGGATGATGCTTTATTTCTCTTCGAGCTGGAAAACTCCGCTGACATCCACACATTGCTTTCGTGGGGCAATCGCATTCGCGAGCATTTTAAGGGAAACAAAATTCATCTCTGCTCCATCGTCAACGCCAAGGCTGGCGCGTGTTCGGAGAATTGTTCGTTCTGTTCGCAATCTGCTTTGTACCAGACAGACACACCTCGTTATGGTTTTGTGGATCCCGAACCCGTGTCCGAAGCGGGCGAGGAAGCAAACCGCAATGGTGTTACCGCCGTGGGATTAGTGGCTGCATGGCGCGGGTTGAAGGAAGGCCCGATGCTCGATGAGGTTTGTGACCGTATTACTGAAATGAAGGAGCAAGGCCAAACACGGCCGGATGCCTCACTGGGGTTGATAGAATCTCAAGAAGTTGCCAATCGCCTCAAGGAAGCTGGCCTCGAGTGTTACGGCCACAACCTCGAAAGTTCTGAACGCTTTTTCCCTGAGCACTGCAGCACACACACATTTGCGGATCGCTTGCGCACGATTGAGTTTTTGAAAAATGCCGGCATTAAGATATGCAGCGGTGGCATTATCGGCATGGGAGAAAGCCGTGAGGATCGTTGTGACCTCGCTCTCTCATTGCGCAAAGTGGGCGCGAGCGTGGTGCCAGTTAACATCCTTAATCCCATCCCCGGCACACCGCTGGAAAATCAGGAGCCGTTACCGCCGCTGGAAATCCTCAAGACCATTGCCTGTTTCCGTTTCATTATGCCGACCAAAGAAATCATGGTGGCCGGCGGCCGCACGGTGAATCTGCGTGATCTTCAGTGCATGATCTTCCAAGCCGGTGCCAGCGCTCTGATGGTTGGCAATTATCTTACTACGCTCAACCAACCGGTTGAGAAGGACCTGCAGATGCTCCGTGATTTAGGTCTGGACCCGGATTGGGAAGAGTTCGATGAAGGAGAGGCGGCTGGTTGTGGCTGTGGTGAAAAGGAATCCTGCGATACTTCTGGAGCAACTGAGGCTACCGAGACGGTTACGGCCTAGGCTGTGAAACCATTGGGCCTTAACGAGGGCGGCTATTTCGGCGAGACCATCGATATTGACGCGGTTCTTGATGATTGCCTTACTGCAGCGCAAGCCCACGGGTGGACGATCAACTGGCTGGAAACTGAAAACAATATTCGCCTTTTGGCACTGCATCGCGCCCCGGCAAGTGCTCATCGTAAAATCTATCTTTCCAGTGGTATTCATGGTGATGAACCGGCGGCACCTTTGGCCATGTGCCGGCTCATCACCGAAAATGTTTGGCCTGAAGACACGGCTTTGTGGATCAGCCCTTGTCTGAACCCCACCGGCTTTCCTGCTAATACACGCGAGAACGCCGCGGGCGATGATCTCAACCGTGATTATAAACATCTAAATACACCCGAAATTCGTGCGCATACGCAGTGGCTTCAGACATTACCTGATATGGATTTCACCATTCAGCTTCATGAAGATTGGGAAGCGAGGGGATTCTATTTTTATGAACTCAAGATGGGTGATGAATCTACCGAGCCACGGCGGGTGCTGGAAGCGGTGAAAACCGTTTGTCCGATTGACGAATCGGCAGAAATCGATGGGCGCAAAAATGATCGTGGGCTGATTGTTCCGGAACTGGACCCGCGGCTTCGGGAATTATGGCCTGAAGCCTTTTGGCTGGTGATGAATAAAACTCAACTAAGCTACACTTGTGAGGCACCCTCGGATTTCCAGATGCAGGTGCGAACCGAGGCACTGGTGCGGGCGGTTAGGAGTCTTTTAGTTTAGCAAATAAAGAGTGGGATGTGTTTTGGGAATCGAACCCAACGAACATCAAATTCCCTGTTTTCAGTGTAAATACAGCTATCACACATACTTAACTTCTAATTCACCACATTCTGCGGTGTGCCCTTGAGAAATGCGCGCAGGTTGTCCGCCGCAATATTCATCAACCTCTCTCTCGCCGCGCGCGTGGCCCAGCCAATGTGGGGGGTAATGATTATATTTTTTGCTCCAAAAAGCGGATTATCCGCAGACGGTGGCTCCACTGAAAGCACATCAGTGGCCGCTCCAGCAATTTGTTCTTCATTAAGCGCCTTTGCCAACGCCGCCTCATCTACCAGTGGGCCGCGTGCTGTATTAATCAGGAAAGCTGTGGGTTTCATCTGAGACAAAAGCTGCGCATTAACAAAGCCTTGGTTCTCATCGGTGAGCGGGCAATGCAGGCTCACAGCGTCGGACTCACGAAACAACGTTTCGCAATCAACAAATTCTGTATCCGCTTCTTCCCGAGCAGTCCGTGTGTGTACAAGAATTTTCATGCCAAGGGCTCGGCCAAGCCGAGCCACCGCTTGCCCAATCGCACCGTAGCCCACCAGCCCCAGCGTGAGGCCATCCAATTCCACCAGCGGCTTTTTCCAATAACAGAAATCAGGACATGCGACCCAGTCGCCCTCGCGGACGCTGGCGGAGTGCAGCGCCGGTTGTGAGGCGAGTTCCAATAGTAGTGCCATCGTCATTTGCGCCACGGCTGCGGTGCCGTAGCCGGGGATGTTAGTCACCGGAATATCCCGCGCGCGGGCGGCGATAATATCCACCACATTATAGCCGGTTGCCAGTACGCCGATGTACTCAAGTGCGGGCAGGCTGTTGATTAACTCAGCGGGCAGTGGTGCTTTGTTGGTAATGACAATCTCCGCATTGGCAGCCCGCTCAGTTATCTGCTCAGGCGTGGTGCGGTTGTGCACGGTCAGCTCACCTAGTGAATGAAGCGTATCCCACGATAAATCGCCGGGGTTGAGGGTGTGTCCGTCGAGGATGACGATTTTGGGCATCGGGGAAGGTTCAAGCCTCAAAAGCCATTTTTCAAGGTTCAATCCGTTCATGAAAATTCCTTGACCCTTGCGCCTTGAAAATTGAATCTTCAGACATGACAACGCAGTCCCTCAGACCCATCAAGTACGCCCAACTTGAATGGCGCAATAAACAAGGTGAATCCTTCGACCAATGGCAAGAAGGCACCCGCGCGTATCAAAAAGGCGACGAAGAGACTTATACCGGCCGTGCGGTGGAGTTGTCGGACAACGGCAAAGTGTCGCTGGAGGGCGAGTTTCACGAGGGGCTGGCTCATGGTGAGGAGCTGTGGTTTTTTGAAAATGGCAATAAGAATTCGCTGGTAACCTATCTTCATGGCGAACGCCATGGCCCACATCTTGTGTGGTACGAGAGTGGTCAGTTGCAAATTGATGTTTGCTATACTCATGGGCATCGTGATGGCACACACGCGGTGTTTTATGAGGGTGGGCAGAAACGTTCCGAGGCCACATTTAAAAACGACCAATTAAACGGCCCCTACACCACGTGGTTTGAGGATGGCAGCAAGCGAAGCGAGCGTATTTTTAAGGCTGGCGAGGAACTTAAGCACCGCGAATGGAACGCCAAAGGTGAACAGAAACCCTTAAAGACTTGGAACGCAGACGGCAGCGCCAAGGTGCTCGCGTAATCTTCACCGTCCTCGGAAACCTTATTCGGCCAAGCACGTATTCTTTTCCGATGATTGGCTTGAGGATGGTTTGCCTTTACCGTGCAGCTTGTTTCACGCTGGGTGCTTTTTTTACTTCGGGAATTTCAGCTGCTTCACTGCCGGGGGAAATTACGGACGTGACTGGCCGTGCCCACGCGATTGCCGGTCGGCCGGTGGTGCTGGCGTGGACGGGGCTAGGCTGTCCGATGTCTAAATTATACCGCCCGCGGCTGGAGCGGTTTGCCAAGGAGTTCGAGCCAAAGGGTATTGCATTTTTTCTGGTGGATTCGAACACGCAGGACATGCGTGCGGACTTGAAAAATCTGGCGGCCGGTTTTGCGTTTCCCGTGGTGCGTGATACCAATGGAAAACTCGCGCGCGAATTCAAAGTGGCGCGCACCACGGAGGTACTTTTGCTCAATGCGAAGGGTGTGGTGGTTTATCGCGGCGCGGTGGATGATCAGTTTGGGTTTCGTAAAAACGATGACACTGGCGCGGGCGGTGTAGGCGCATTTCGCCGAACGGAACCGCGCGTGCATCATTTGCACGAGGCAATCACGGCGTTATTGGCAGGAAAGAAAATCGCTGTCGCCCGCACTGAACCTTTCGGCTGCGCGCTGGGTTTGACCGATGTACCAGCGAAAGGCGAGATCACCTTTCATCAACATATAGAACCGATACTGCAGATGCACTGTCAGGAATGTCATCATAAAGGCGGGGGTGGACCGTTTGCTTTGGAGACCTTCAAGCAAGCGAAGGGTTGGGCCAAAATGATGGTCGAAGTGACCTCCGAAAAACGGATGCCGCCTTGGAATGCCGATCCTAAGATTGGTCGTTTCAAAAACGCGCGTGGGTTGGGGGCGGAAGAAATTAGGCTACTGGCCGAGTGGCTGAAAGCTGGCGCGCCACGGGGCAACCCTGTGCAGGCGCCGCCACGGCTCTCGTGGAACAGCGGTCTTGGCCTCGGTGAGCCTGATCACATCATTGAGCTCCCCGCCTTTGATGTGCCCGCTGGCGGCAACGTACCCTATCGTTATGTGCGCGTGAAAACCAATTTTAAGGAAGACAAATGGGTGCGCGCTGCGGAGTTTTCCAGTGACACCCCTGAGGTGGTACATCACGTACTTTCATTCCTCAGCGAACCGAGGCGGAACCGGCGCGCGCAGGGCCGTCCCTGGACGCCGCCCTTTAATATGCTCGCCCCGCTGGAGGGCGCAGAGCCACGTGAATTTGCTTATTGGATTGGCCGAAACCGGAAATATCTTTCCCAATATCAAGTAGGCCAGGGTGGCGGTCTCAACGGGTATTTTCTTTCCGGTATCGTGGGTGAACGGCCACTGGTATTACCAAGAGGCCGTGCCAAGCTACTGCCCGCCGGTGCATCGATTATGTTTCAAGTGCATTATAATCCCAACGGCACCGTGCAAAAAAGCATCAGTCAACTTCGGCTATGGTTTGCTGACGGCCCGCCGCGCGAGGCGGTTGATATGCACGCGGCGTCCACCGTTGTTTTTCGCATCCCGCCCGGCAAGCCGGATTACGAAGTTCGCGCGAGTCATCGATTCCAGCGCGCCGGTCTCCTGCTCGCGTTGCAGCCGCATATGCATTATCGCGGTAAATCCTTCCGGTATGTTGCCGAGTATCCCGACGGTCGCAAGGAAACGCTGCTGCACGTGCCCACCTACGATTTCAACTGGCAGCATAAATATGAACTCGCCGAGCCCAAATGGCTGCCGCGTGGGACCCGCTTGCGTGCCATCGGCGTGTACGACAACAGTGCTGCTAATCCTGCCAATCCCGACCCCAAGCGCGAAGTTTTCTTCGGCCTACAATCCGATGAGGAAATGTTCATTGGTTTCTTCGAGGTTATCTGGAATGCGCCCAAGCCAGCCGCGCCTAAGGATTGACGAATGGCAATAAGATCGTCACGCTTTCCCCTATGAAGAATACAATGTTGATTTCCTTCCTGTTGATTTTCTTAAACGCCGTAGCGCAGGACAAGCCAGCCGAACCAGCCCCGGTTAACCCCGCCATCGCAGCGGCCAAGGCCAAATTTGAATCTTTGAAGGCTGAAGCAGCCAAGGGGGATGCAGCCACCTTGCATGAGCTGGGCGATCTCTATTATGCCGGCAAAGGTACTACTCGCAATTACACCGAGGCGTACAAGGCGTACCTTGCCGCGGCGGAAAAGGGCAATGTCATATCGGAATCCACCGTGGCGTGGATGTGCCGAAATGGACAGGGCGTAGCCCGTGATTATAAAAAGTCGATGGAGTGGTACACCAAAGCCGCCGAGAAAGGTCACGTGGAATCGCAACTGGGGTTGGCCGAGCTGTATTATAATCAAGTGGGTCTTCCCGCGCGCGATTACCCCACTGCATATAAGTGGTACCTTATCGCCGATGGATTGGGCAGCAAAGTTGCGAAAGCGTTTCTGCCGCGCATACAACAAACAGTGCTTAAAGAGCCCAAAGTATCCGCCGCCGAAAAAGCTGCCGCCGAAAAAGCTGCCGCCGATTGGTTGGCTGCTTATGCTAAAAAATAGTGAAGGAAATGTAATTTTATTCGGGTGTTTTTGCCTTGAAACGGTTCATCACAATTGTGAGCAACCTGTTGAAAGTTAATAATAACATATTCTTTGTAATTTTAAATTTCGTAGTATCTTTTCTAAGTCAGCAGAACTTTCAGGGCAACCTGAAAGGGGATCTGACCGAACCAGAGACTCGGTGAGGCCGTTTTTCGGAGTGGCCTCTCAGCTGGAAAAAATCCTTCGGGATGTATTTCGGTGACAATCAGGTTTGTAGCCTCCACCCGAGGCATCCTTGGTGAGTTGGCTTCGGTCGACACAACAGGGCTTGACCGTCTGGGAAGTGAACTTCGGTTCACCGCTTGGGCGGTCTTTTTTATTCTGATTTTTCCTCTAAATAACTTTGCTATCTATATTTGGAAAGTGGCTTTGACTTTCTGCTTTTGACTTTTTAGTTTGTCTCTATGAGCACCCATGATGCAATTCTTGAGGCCAAGCTGAAAGTCATCGACGACACACATCGTTTCGCCGACGACAAATCAGCATTGATTATCATTGATATGCAGCACGGGTTCATCGACGAAGGCGCCGCGCTGGAAGTTGCTGCCGCACGCGATATTATTCCCAATCTTGCCAGCCTCATTAAGGCCTTTCGTTCGCGGGATGCACCTATCATTTTTACAGAGTTTGTTTATGCTGACAATGTACCGTGTCTGCGAGGTGATCCCTTTGGAATCGAACATTTGGCCAGCGAAGGATCACCCGGTTTTGGCAGCAAATCGAGTAATTGCCTGATCGGGCACAACGCCGGCACCGATGTGGAATCGGCGGATACCATTCCCGCGCTGCAACCGCGCTCCGAGGAACTGATCATCCGCGGTCATACTTACGATAAATTCTATGGCACGCCGCTGGATCTCGCGTTGCGAAGCCAAAACATTTCGCATCTTTTCATGAGTGGCATTACCACCGACGTATGCGTGAACGCCACCCTTATTGCCGCTACACAACGTAACTACCGTGTTACAGCCATTACCGATGGCTGTGCTTCTCCCTGGCCGGAGTTGCATGAGGCCTGCTTTAAAATCTGGCAGCCCAAATTTGCTCGTCTCAAGACGACGGGCGATGTGTTATCTGAAATCAACTAACCTCATTGATATGAAACGAATTTTAATTTTCTGTTGGGCTTTTGCCTTTGGTGCCGTTGTGGTTGCTCAGTCGCCGCGTGTCTTTATGGAAGGGCAGTTTCCCAACGATGTTCGCTTGAAGCCTCTAAAAGATCTGAATGGACATTTTCCCTTCAAGGTTCCGGCCACTTTAGGGCAATGGGAAAAGCGCAAGGCAGAATTGCAATTGCGGGTACAGGTGGCAACCGGCCTGTTTCCCATGCCTGCTAGAACACCACTCAATGCGGTGATTCACGGGAAGGTGAAGCGTGATGGATTTACGACCGAGAAGATCTATTTTGAGAGTGTGCCCGGTTTTTATGTCACCGGTATTCTGTTCCGGCCCGAAGAGACAAAAGGAAGGATCCCGGCGATTTTGTGTCCGCACGGTCATGGAGGCCGGTTACAGATGCATAGTGAAGCCAAGGTATTGGATGAAATAAAAATCGGTGCTGAAAAATTCGAGGAATCGGGGCGGATGCCGAAGGTGGCTCGGGCGGTAACTTTAGCGCGCTTGGGGAATGTGGTACTGCTTTTTGATATGATCGGTTATGCCGACAGCGTTCAGCTCTCCTATCAATTGGCGCACCGTTTCGCCAAGCAACGTCCGGAGATGGAAGGCAAGAAGAGTTGGGGCCTCTACAGTACTCAGGCCGAATTACGTTTGCAGTCGATCATGGGCCTGCAAACTTGGAATGGTATCCGGGCCCTTGATTTTCTTGCCAGCTTGCCGGACGTGGATTCCAAACGCATGGCTGTGACTGGTGGCAGCGGTGGAGGAACCCAAACCATTCTCTTGGGAGCACTGGATTCTCGCCCAATTGTTGGCTTCCCTAACGGTATGGTCAGCACATCCATGCAGGGCGGATGCACCTGTGAAAGCTGTTGTTTATTACGCGTAGGAACGGGGAACGTAGAGCTGTCCGCACTCTTTGCCCCAAGGCCTCAAGGAATGACGGCTGCTGATGACTGGACCAAGGCCATGATGAGTGATGGTTACCCTGAGCTGCAAAAGCTTTACGCGCTTTACGGCAAGAAAGGAAATGTTATTTGTACCGATCTCACCCATTTTAAGCATAACTATAACTACGTGTCCCGCGGGCTCATGTATAATTGGTTTAATCGCCACATGAAATGGGGCCATAAGGAGCCGATAGTGGAACAGGACTTTAAATTGCTTAGTAATGAGGAGCACGCGGTGTGGAATGCGGAGCATCCCAAGCCTGAAGGAGGGGATGCTTATGAGCGGAAGCTTACCAAGTGGATCGCCAAGCGAGATACCAAACTGGTGAAGAAAATGTCTGGTGATCAATTACGCGCAGCATGGGGTTCTTTGATTGGACGCAAAGCCCCTGCTTTTAAGGAAATCTCACGGGAAAAGATCGATGAATTCAAACGTGATGGATATATCGAGTTTCTGGATATCCTGCGCCTTAAGGAACACGGTGAGGCCCTTCCAGTAGTTTCCTTGTATCCGGCCAAAAAATGGAATGGCCGAGTGACGGTTTGGCTTGATGGCAAAGGAAAAGATGGGATATTTGATACTCAAGGAAAGCCATTGAAGGCGGTCATGGAAATGCTGGAAGCGGGCACTTCAGTGGTTGGAGTGGATTTATTTGGGCAGGGTGAGTTTCTTGAAAAAGGTAAATCACAGGCCAGTGCCCGTGTTGTTAAGAATCCACGTGAATTTGCCGGATATAGTTTTGCCTATAACCACACGCTTTTTGCAAGACGCGTGCATGACGCGATGAGCTTGATTTCTTGGGTGAGTGGGTTTGAAGAGGAAAAGCCTCAGGAATTGATTGTGGTTGCCAAAGGCGGTATTGAGCCGGTTGCTCTGGCAGCATTGTCGCAGTTTGATGGCATTAAAAGTGTGCGCCTTGAAAATAACCGGTTTCGTTTTGCTGACTTGAAGTCCTATCGTGATCCCAACTTTTTGCCCGGGGCAGTGAAGTATGGTGATCTGCCAGCCTTAATTAAGCTGAGCGGGGCCAAGGTCGCAAAATAGTTAAATATTTTTATGAGAATTTGTCGATTTGAACAAGAGGGGGAAGTTGCATCCGGATTTTTTCAGGATGATCAGGTTGTTCCGATAGCTGCTGTGGCAGAAGCTGCTGGCGAAGGATTGGAACAGGATGATGATTTGCTCAGCTTCCTTCCGCATGGTAGTCAGCACGATGTAGCCCAACGTCTGGCTGAGTGGTTGGTTGGAAATGAATCGCCGGCTGCCGGTTTGGCCATTAAGGATGCTCTAATACTAACGCCCATTCCCCGGCCCAACAAACTCCTGCTCTTGGCTGGGAACTACGCCAAACATATTGAGGAGGGCGGAGAGAATGCCGTGGAGCGTGCAGAGACTTATCCTTACGTTTTCATGAAGCCAGCCTCGACCACTCTCAATCGGCATGGTGGGGATATTCCCATCCCATCTGTTTCACCTGATAACATCGATTGGGAATGTGAACTGGGCGTGGTGATGGGTAAGCGCGCCAAGGGTGTTAGTGAGGCCGATGCCTTGGGTTATGTGGCGGGATACACGGTAGTGAATGATATTTCAGATCGCGGGTTCCGGCCCAACCCAGATCGTAAGAAACGGGATCGTGATAAGTTTTTTGATTGGCAACATGGTAAATGGCATGATGGCAGTTGTCCGGTGGGGCCTTGTATTGCTGCTCCAGCAACCATTTCTGATCCTCAAAATCTGTCGCTTAAATTATCCGTTAATGGAGAAGTGCATCAGGATGCGAGCACGGCTATGCAGATTTTTCCGGTGGCCGCGGTTATTGAATTTCTTTCGTCCTTTGTGACTTTGGAGCCTGGTGACATTATTTCAACGGGCACCGCCGCTGGGGTAGGGCACGCCAAGGGAGTCCACTTGGAAGCGGGCGATCAGGTTGAGGCCAGTATTGAGGGAATTGGGACCTTAAAGAACACAGTGGTTTGATGATGTTAGACCATCGCCTTGACTCTCTGACGAAACACTGTAAAGCCTGTAAAACAAGGCACAAACACATATTGATTTGTGCTATTTCGACTAATTTGAGCAGTCACACAAGTTATTCTTTTGGTGCAACTCGAACATCTTAAACCCAAACATAGTAGCAGTTCGACTAAATACATAAACCATGCTAGTCGTCATAGAATGGTGTCGCATACTAAGCTAGGAAGATGATAACCATTTTTAGAATCACTGGCATCATGCTTGTTTTCCCGGCGATAACTTTCGCTGCTGAGCCGGCATTCGAAATGATTCTGCAAAAGTATTGTATGCGGTGTCATGGGCCGAAAAAGGCCAAAGGCGATTTGCGGTTGGATCAGATTTCGAGGGATTTTAAATCAGGAGTGGACGGACAGATCTGGGCGGAGGTAGTTGAGAAAATCAATGCCGGCGAAATGCCGCCGGAG
Organism: Verrucomicrobiota bacterium; assembly: GCA_028343615.1. GTDB lineage: Bacteria > Verrucomicrobiota > Verrucomicrobiia > Limisphaerales > UBA1100 > JACNJL01. The sequence goes on along the minus strand of JAOLZA010000045.1, from coordinate 9,432 downwards.
GATGAAACACAACCGACAGCTGATGAGATCGGTAAAGTGATTGCCCAGCTTGACGAACGCATTCGCGAAGGCCGCGCCGCCCGTATGGCGGCCCGCCCGGTGGTGGCGCATTATCGGCTCAGTCGCAAGGAATACCAAAACACGGTCTACGACCTCCTGGGCGTCCGCTACGATCCGGCCAAGCCGGGTGAGTTGAATGAAGACACGCTCTGGCACGGCTATGAACGAATCGGTTCGCAGCTTTCGCTTTCGCCCTCTCACATGGACCGCTATTACCGTGCGGCAGAAACCGTACTCGACCGCGCGTTTCCCTCCGCGGTGGCTGAAGCCCGCAAGGTGCGCAAGACGGCGGCGGAGTTGAGATATGGTGGGGGCGAAAAAGAAAAAGAGGCGCTGAACCGGCTCGGCATCAAGCGGCCGCTACGGTACCTCCATTTTCCCGGCCGCGTTCAACCCGCCCTTTCCCCGAACTGGCTGGGCCGCACGGGGCCGGAACACAGTGGTCTTTACAAACTTCGACTGCAAGCCAGCGGCATCCGCCCGCCTGACGGCCAACCGGCTCACCTCAGCATTGGCAAGCGCACCAGTGAGGAAACCGTCGACGGCCTCATCGAACTGGACATCACCGCACCGGAAGACAAACCGCAGGTGTATGAATTCGAAGTGTTCCTCGAAATGCCCATAGGATTACACTTTGCCGTGGTGGCGACTGACGGTGTGGACCGACGAGGCGGCGCAGCCTTTCGCAATGCAATTGCAAGCCGAGCTTACATCTTCACGCACAGCAGTGAGACTTTGCTCCTGAATCCAAACGCACCGCAGATGTTCGATGACAAAGGCAACGGCATTTTCTCGACGGTGATTCTTGACTGGCTGGAATGGGAAGGCCCACTGGTAACCGACGCGGAAAAAGCCCACCGCAAAGATGTGATGCCCTCAGAGAACGCCTCGCCCGAGGTGGTCGCCGAGCATCTGCACCGCTTTGCCCAGCGCGCCTGGCGGCGGCCGGTGAAACTGGAGGAACTGAACAATTATTTGGAATCCTATCACGATGATCGTAATGCCGGCGAAAAAGCGATTGTCGCTTATCGCAACGCCCTGCTGCGCGTGTTGACTTCTCGAAATTTCATCTACATCGTCGAAGGCGATCCTGAGCCTCGCAAACGGCTCAGCGACTCGGAACTCGCTTCGCGGCTTTCGTATTTTCTCTGGAGCTCGATGCCCGATGATACCCTCTTCACCGCAGCCAAAACCGGAGCCCTTGAAGAAGAAGGTTTGAAAAAACAAGTGGACCGGATGCTGACCGATGACCGGATCAACCGTTTCATAGACGATTTTTCAAGGCAATGGCTGCAACTGCACCGCGTCGGCATGTTCCCCCCGGATAAAAAGCTCTACCCAACCTATGATGATTGGCTCGAGACGAGCATGCGCAATGAGCCGGTGGAATTTTTCCGCGAGATGCTCACCAAGAACCTGCCCATCGAGAGACTACTCGATTCGAACTGGACGATGGCCAACGCACGGCTCTGCGATTTCTACGGATTGCCGGAGCCCAAGACTGGCGGCTTCCAGCGCGTCACGCTCAAGGACGGAGACCATCGCGGCGGCCTGCTTACGATGGGTTCGGTGCTCGGGTTAACCTCCGACGGAACCCGCCATCGCCCAGTACATCGCGGGGTTTGGATCAGTGAAACGATCTTTAACAAAACGCCACCACCCCCACCGGCCAACGTGGATCCTATCGAACCGGTGCCGCCCACGGGCAATAAGATCACCATCCGGCAGCGCATCGAGGCACACGCCAAGAATGCGAACTGCGCGGCTTGCCACCGGACGATCGATCCATTGGGATTAGCCTTCGACCAATATGACGCCATCGGCCAATGGCGCACTCATGAACACGTGCCGACCGGCGTGGGAGAGAATCCATTGGTGAATGCTTCGGGCATCATGCCCGACGGCCGGAAATTTGCAGACTCGGCCCAGTTCAAGCAATTGCTATTGAAAGATCGCGACCAGATTGCACGAGCCTTCATTGAGCACCTTTGCACTTACGCACTTCGGCGCGTGTTGACGGTTGACGACCGTGATGACATCCAATCCATTCTTGAACAATCCAAGCAAGGACAATACCGTATAAAAGACATTGTCCGGGCTGTGACCACTTCCGAACTGTTCCAGAAACGCTAAAACCCAATCCGAATCATGAGTAATATTCAAACCCAATCTTGGTTAATCAACCGCCGCCACGCCTTGCGCGCAATGGGCACTTGCATCGCCCTACCGATGCTCGAGTGCATGATTCCGCTTAACGCCAAGGAGAAAGCCAGCTCGCCGCGACGCAGTGCCTTTATTTACCTGGCCAACGGCGTGCATTCGCTCAACTACCAGATCACCAAGCCGGGCAAGGATTACCAATTCTCACGCTCGCTCAAGCCGCTGGAGAAATTCCGTAACACTATCACGCCAATCAGCGGCCTGCACCATCCCGGTAGTCTGGGGCATCACCACAACTGTATCAACGTCTTCCTGACCGGAGGAAAAATCGGGGCCGCTCACCACAACACCATCTCGGTGGATCAGAAAATGGCGGAGGTCAGTGGGCAGCACACGCGCTATCCCTCCATGGAAATTGCCCTGACGCAGGGGTCCCTCGCCTGGACCGCTGACGGCGTTCAATTGCCCGCGCAGCGCCGCTGCAGCCAGATTTTCGCGTCCCTTTTCGAGGAACCCAAAGGAGGCATCGCTGCCCAACGGAAAGCCTTGCGCCGCAAAGCCAGCGTGCTGGATGACAACCTCGCCGAAGTACGTACCCTGTCGCAGAAAATGAGTGCCGCCGACAAAGGTCGCCTCGACCAATACCTCACCTCTGTCCGTGGGGCCGAGATTCGCACCCGACGAGCCGACGACTGGCTCGACACACCATTGCCCAAGATTTCCGATGCCGACCGCAAACGCACCAACCGCGACATTGCCAAAACGCAGGCGGGCGATTATTTCCGCACAGTCTATGACCTCATGGTGCTGGCTTTCCAAACGGACGTGACACGCGTGGCCACCTTCAGCCTCGGCGGCGAGGGTGATGCCTTCGCCATTCCGGAGATCGGCATCACCGAGAGCCGCCACCAACTCAGCCACCATGGTGGCGATGAAGGCTACATGGAGAAGCTGACCAACTACGACACCTTCGCCATCGAGCAATTTGGCTACTTCCTCACGCGGCTGTCGGAAACCAAGGATCTGAATGGCAAATCGCTGCTCGGCTCGACCATGTCGCTCTTTGGCAGCGGCATGTCCTATGGCCACAGCCATGGCAACGCCAACCTACCGTTGGTGCTCGCCGGCGGCACGGACCTCGGCCTGAAGCACGGAAGCCATATGGACTTCAACCAGGGCCACTTTGACGGTTACACGCTCGACAAGCCCGGCGACCACTACCGCCTTTGCAGTCGCCCAGCGAACACCGACGCCCACATGAGCAACCTACTCCTTCTCATGGCCCAAAAGATGGGCGTGGAAACCGATCAGTTCGGCGATAGTAACAAAATGATTTCGTTATGACTCGATTTCAACCCGCCAAGCATTTCGCCATGTTGACACTCGGCGTGGCCCTGCTCACTGTGTTGGCCTATGCCGATGAAAAATCCTTCCGCCCCAAACCGGGACATTTCCCACCCATTGAAAAAGCCCACGCCTATCGCGGCGAGCTCGTTTTCGTAGATCACGCCAACCGCCGTGGCAGCCTCCGCGTTAAGGGAACGGGCAAATTTTACCGAAACGACCCCCATCCATTCGCTCTTCTTCCTTATGGCATAGTCTGCTACCACGATGCGCCGGCGGATCTGCGAGATGTTCCCTTGGGAACCGTTTTGCATGCCCACGGATTTCTACCACCTGACCCCAAAATTTCCGCCGTTCCTGTATTGTCGACCAACAACAAAGATAAGGATGCCGGCCACTATCGCGGCACTGGAATTTTTCCCGCAGAGAACCACGTCCTTCTACTTGAGGACGAACCCAGTCATTGCAGAAGAAACGGACTAATCTGGAAACTTATGGAAGTGGAGATCAAAGGCAACGAGGGTTCAATCCTTGCTAGGCGTGAACCCCAAAAAAAAGATGGGAAAAAGTACGAGCCGGAAAAAGTGACCTTCGATGCCGCTACTCGTATTTGGCGTGGCCGCGAATCAATCCGAATCTCGGATCTGATCAACGAGAAAGTATGGCCGGCTAATGGAAAAAAAGAACTCAACGATCAAGCCGTTTTGCTTGGCATCACCTGGAAACCCGCCCCTGGAGATGGGCTGAGTGGAGCTTTCACGCGCTTTCACGTCTCAGACATCTGGTTAGACGACAAGTCCATTGAACACGCCGCCTATTTTCAAACCCAAAAGCACAATAGCTTCATCCGCAGTCGCTGGATGCCGGCATGGGTTGATAAAATAAACTATGGTAAGTTCGGGCGAGCTACCGTAACGGCTACCCTGTTCGGAGGAATGGACTCCATTCTTTATGATGACTTCAAAAAGGATGTCGGTGGACAAATCAATGGTGCGGAAAATACCCTGAAGCACACAGCAGGCCACTATGGTCCCGGACACATGGCTTCGGGTGGTAAATTCCTTCGAATAGAGAAGACGAGTGGCAAGATTCCCCTGGGCAGCAGCGGGATACAAGTCCAGTTCGAAACCGACCTAATCATTGAAGGTATTCGTCCCGGACGAATCATCCGTGTTCGTCCGAATAGTTGGCCTAAGATGCAAATCCCCAGAGAAGAATACCTTTTCAATAACAGCCCGGAAAACCGTTTCCCCACTCCGGACATCTTTCCGAAATACTAAATTGAGGAAATCTAATTATGATGATACCAAACTTAAACCGATGGATCGCTGCGCTGCACCTCGGTATTTACCTTCTCGTTTCCAATGCGACTGCCCAAGAAAAACCATTCCGACCCGAGGCTGGAAAGTTTCCTCCCCTTGAAAAAGCTCATTCCTACCGTGGCGAACTAATTTTTGTGGATCATGCCAATCGCCGTGGCAGCATCCGCATCGATGGGAATGGTAGGTTTCGATTTACCAACCCTTCCCCCCTTGCCCTGCTCCCATACGGTTTGGTCCGCTACCAGGGAGCTTCGGCCGATCTTCGCGACGTCCCTTTGGGAACCCTGATGCACGTGAAAGCCTTTCTTCCACCTGACCCCAAGATTTCCTCCGTTCCCGTCCTGCCCTCGGACAACCGACTCAAAAAGTACGGTTATGCAGGAACGGGTGTGGCACCGGCAGAGAATCACGTTTACCTGATTGAGGACGAACCAAGTCATTGCAAACGCCTCGGATTAGTCTGGAAACTTCAGGAAGTGGAGCTGAAGGAAAACGCCGGAATGATCGTCGCGCGCAGGGAGCTTAAAAATGGCAAAGGGCAGGTTCATGTGGAAACTTTTTCGATCGACGCAACCACCCGTTTTTGGCGCGCTCGTGAACGACTGGGCATCACCGATCTTATGAACGAAAAAATCTGGCTAAAGAACGGAAAAAAAAATCTTAATGACCAGACGGTCTTTATTGGCATTACCTGGAAACCCACCCCGGGAGGTCTCTTTAAACGCTTTCACCTCAGCGACGTCTGGCTGGATGAACTTGCCATTCAACGGGCCGCTCAGATCCAAAACGAAACCCACAAGGCATTCATCAAGAGCCGGTGGATGCCAGGGTGGGTGGACAAGGTCGAATACGGCAAGTTTGGACGGGCTAAAGTAACCGTTAGCCTATTCGGTGGTATGGACGACTCCTTGTATGCCGATTTCAAGAAAGGACAAAAGGCCATGCTTGCCTCATCGGAAAACACCTTGAAGCATTGGGCGGGAGGGACTGCAGGCACCGCCCAGATGGCAAGCAAGGGGATATTACTAGAGGTTTCAAAAACCAACAAAAGAGTTCCACTCGGAAGCAGTGGCATCCAGGTCAGTCTCGAGACCGACCTTGTAACGGAAGGCTTTAGACCCGGAAAAGTAATAAGAATCCGTCCCGAAAGTTGGCCGCTACTTGAAGTACCCCGGGAGGAATATATCAACCACAAAACGGACGGGATCGAGAAACGTTTCCCCACCCCGGACATCTTCCCGAAATACTGAGGTAACTATTATCCGCCTCCACCTCAAAATTGGCCCAAGATCACTCCCTCTTCGAAGAATAAATCCGCGGTCTCGAAGTCCGCTGGCTGATCTCTGAGATTTTCAAGAAGTAATCGAGTGTTTAAACGAATTTCATGTTTTCCCGGGAAAGAGCGGTTAACTCAGTCTGTAGAGCACTGGCTCGACACGGCGGTGGCGCTGGGATAAGAGTTTTTTAGAAACCTATTCACTGTCAGAATCTTCCGCTGGATCTTCTCCGGATTCTGCTGCTGCAGCCTCACGAGCCTTGCGGGCTTCAATAAATGAACGGATGCACAATCCAACAAAAACAACGCATAATACTAGCGTCACGGATTTAGCGGCAAGGGCGGCAGTGGGTTGACCTTTTTTTAATAGGGTGGGAATTACACCAATTGCCCCAATCAAGCCCACCATTACCGCGATGTGCATAGCCATCATTCGTCTGCTTTCATTGGATGCTAGAAATCCACAGACCAGAAGAATCAATCCCAAGGCAGCAGGAATCAAAGCCGTTAGCTGCTCTGCACCTGTACCAAAATATCCGGCCAATCCAGTGGCGAGCAAAAGTGCTCCGAACAAAATTGTTATCTTAAACATCATCGCGGCTGTCATTCTAACGGTTTACACACACAAAGGTAAAGCTCCAGAATCAGGACTCGCAGTCCATCCCCTAGTTTTTTTGATGCCAATTCTAGGGTGCTTTTCCATATCCTCCCTTCAATTCCAAGTCGGGTTAGTAATGCCTTCGTGAAATCCTTATGCCGTTTGGCAACTGGAACAAAGACCGAAGAACTCCAGTTGATGAGTAACGTTTCTGAAGCCGTGTTTTTGGGCGATACGGGATTCCATTTTTGGGTCAAAGCATTCTTCGATTTCCACCACCGTGCGGCAATCATTGCAAATTAGGTGGTGGTGATGAGCCTTATCGTTACAGCAAATCAGTTCAAAACGTGCAGTGTTGTCGCCAAAATCAAAGCGTTTTACCAAATTCATTGACTCGAGCATTTTGAGTGAACGGTAAGCCGTCACCAGATTACATGATCCCTCCAATTTTTCGTGGATGATCTTGGCACTGATCGGATGATCTTCTTTACCGAGCAGTTCAAGAATTTCTTCACGGGGCTTCGTGATTCTTCGATCCTTGCCGCGCAACTTGGCGCGAAGGTCCATTAGGTCATGCTCATTGGAATGAGAGTGCGCCATTTTAGTGAATCACATTTAGTTATTCATGTGCTTCACAGTTATCAGAGGGGCAGCAGGGCATTTGTTCTTCCGTAGTAATCTGGCGGGAGAATTTAAGATTCAGGAAATGAGACGTTGCTAGAAGGCTACCTCCGAATGCTGAACCCATTGCGTGTGACCAACTTATGTCATCTAAGCAGCAAATGGGGGGTGCGGAAAGGCGTACAAAGCACAAAACTCCGGACCCAACAGTAATTAGAGCCATAATGCCCCATTTACCGTGTTTAGTGCAGCCTAAGTAACAACAAATGGTAGCCAGCAAAATGGAGGCTACTACAAAAATATTCTCAAATTTGGCATCCGTAAAGATTGTGCCAGCTAATACTGGCAAAAACATGAGGAGCCATGGCATTAGAATGCAATGAACTGCACATAATGAAGAGGCAATCATGCCAATTCGGTCGTATAAGACACTCTGGTATTTGCGAGACTCGCTCGAATCTATAATTTGCTCTGCTTGCATAATCCGGAACGGGGGGGAACTGTTTCATGCAGCATGCTTTAAATGCAAGTCTTTTGCATTAATTAGTTACCCATGGATTCTACCTAGTTTGCTGCTGAAATAAAATAATATGCCGAGCTACTTCATTTCGGGAGGAGAGTCCCGGTCATCGTGCCACCAAGTCGGACATGCCTGGGTCCCAAGCCAGCGAGGTCACCTTCTTCAGATCTCCGTTTGGGGAGATGCGGTAGGCGGTCAGGCTAGCCCCGGTGGTTGCTGAAACGAAGAGAAACTTGCCATCCGGGGAGAGTGTCAGTCCCCAGGGAATTTTATCGGCCTCGGTCAAGCCTATGAATTCGGCCTTACCGTCTTCCAGCACGCGGTAGCGGGAGATGCGGTCGAAGTCCTGCCGGTGTCCACGTAGACCTGCGAAGAGAAATTTTCCGTTCGGAGTGATCAGGAGGTCGGAAGCGCTCAAGCCGAGCTTGGACATGCCGGGGGGGAGGATGCTGATGTCTTGTTCGACCTTGAGTTGCCCGTTCGCTGCCCTACGGTAAGTTGAAAGTCCGATACCTTGTTCGTTGCTGAAGTAGACCATGGGCAAGGTCGGGTGGTAAGCCATGTGACGGGGTCCTGACCCGAGGGGAGGCTTGGCGTCCTTGGGGTCGAGCGGGATGATTTTACCGGTTTTGCCATCGTAGGCGTACTGGAGAAGTGCGAGGTTCCCTTTTACGTAGGGAATATAGATGTTCTTACCATCAGGGGGAAGGAGGACACAATGGGCTTCCCTTTTGCCTTCGTCCACAGTTGTTATGGCCTTGCCAGGGATACCCATCTGGTCGAGGGGGTAGACGTTGAGCCGGCCGTTCCCGTAGCTGACCCCGAGCAAGTGCTTGTTTTCCTTGTCGATACTGAGGTAGCAGGCCCCATCGTTGAAATGTATTCTTTTATGGTTCAGGTAGGAACCGTCCTTTTTCAGGTGCACGACGGCGCCCGGTACCTTGCCGGGATCCCCGCGCGTTGCCGTTACGTAGAGCAGGGGCATTTCCGGGTGAGTGGTGATGACGCGGCCCGGAAAGTCGAGCTTCACCTTCTTGGCGACCTTGAGTTCAAGGTCGTCCTTTTTTGGTATAGCTTGGATGATCCAGAGCGTATTTTTCTTGCTGCTGGGGGAGTAGATCCGAAAGGACTCGGCCGCTTGGCCGATGTACGTGGCTAGCAACAGTGTAGTGATGCTTGTGAATGTGCGTTTCATTCTACAGTTACTTCCAGTTTTGTTTGGGGAACTTTATCCGCATTCCTTGAGCATTCGCATGCGTTGACTCCGAATCGTGTCAGCCTTGCTCGGCATCGTTTTTGCGAGGTTCGTCGGTTGTTTTTTCAGGCCTTCATCTCTTTGATCTGCTTGGTCGCGATGCCGATTGGTCGGTCCAGAGGTACGCCGACGCAGGAGAGTAGGGTAGTGAGCAGATCGCCTTGGTTGCCCTTGATATTGGGCAGGAAGCGACCAGTCTTGAGTGCGCCACCACCTTTGCCGGCAAGAATGAAGGGGAGGTTTTCTCGCATGTGCCTGTTGCCATCTTCCAAGCCT
>JAOLZA010000044.1 GCA_028343615.1 Verrucomicrobiota bacterium | reverse complement strand
TTGGTCCAAGGGCGGCTTTTTTTGTGTTTGAGGCCCGCCACCCTCACTTTTTCTTTTGGTGTTTACCCCAGCAGAAGTAACAGCCATCGACCCATTTCTTCTCGTCCTTACCAAGTTTCTTCGCGTCCTCGAGCGTGACGTATTTCACATTGGTAGACTTCTTAAGGCTGCGGCAATCTCTTTCAGCATGCCATTTCTTGCCGCCATCGGGAGCAATGAAGCACCAACCTTTAGCGGCGACCTTTGGAACCTTCTTGTCAGCCGAAACAGCTGTAAGCGTAAATGTTATAATTAATATTAAGGGGGTGATATATTTCATTGGTCAGAAATCTACCCCTCCGGTGACAAACGTGCAAACCCCAATACGGGTCAGCTTCTTGCAAAGCTACCACCTCTTCTCCACACTTCCCACCCGTGGAACCACTCCAACCACCCGACTCCATCCACCTCACAGCCGCTCAAGGTTGGCTCGAACTGGGCAACCACGAGGAGGCATTTGAGGAGCTAGAACAGATTGGCGCAACCTTGCGCGGCCACCCCGACGTGCTGGAGGTGCGCTGGGGCATCTATGCCTCAATCGAGAAATGGGACTACTGTCTGGAGATAGGTAGCGCGATGGTCAGGCTAGACCCCGCACGATTCACCGGATGGATTAACCGCTCCTTCGCACTGCATTGCCTCAAGCGAACACAGGAGGCGTATGAGCAACTCAAGGAAGGGTTAAGGCGTCACGACGAGGAGGAACTCATCTGGTACAACCTCGCTTGCTACGCTTGTGTGCTGGGTAAGAAGTTCGAGGCGAGGAGGAGGCTGGCGAAGGCGATTGATTTAGGCGGTGACGGAGTCAAGACGCGCGCCTTGGATGACCCGGACTTTGAGGGGTTGTGGCGAGCGGGCGAGAAAAAATAAACTTTGCCTTATTTTTTTGTGTTAGTACTATCACATAACTCCATGAGTCTTCCTCAAAACAGTAGGACAATCCTCGCCCTTCTTGCTGTTTTTTTATTTGAAGTAATCGCTTACGGTCAGGCTGGCGAAGTTAGAATTGGGCGAATACTACCAAACCCGGAAGGAAGGAATGATAAGGATAGGGAGATCATTACGCTGGTCAATACACTGAACGCGCCCGTTGTTCTAACGGGTTGGATTCTTAAGGATAAGGACGAATACGAAAAAATATCTTTAACTGGAGTAATTCCCCCTAAAGGTGAAATCACCAAAATAATCAAGACGGGAAGCAAGTACCCACTACTAAATAACAAGGGGGATACTATCAGTCTTGTTGATGCTCAAGGCACACTGCAGGACAAACAGTCATATATAGAACGTCAGGCGGCTCCAGGGGCTTGGATTACATTTTATGCGAATAGTCAGAGCCAACTCAAAAAAACAAACGAACAAAACCCCCTTCTTTCAGCACCAACTTCAGAACAGGAGGAGCAAGATGATAGCCAGCCTTCACATTCATGGACTAATTGGATTTTTTGGGGAGTAGCGTTAGGGGCATTTGTGCTGTTGGTGACACTACTGAATTCAAGGCAAAGGAGGCTCCGTGCACAAAGGGAAAAGGAAGAACGGGAAGCCGCACTAAGGAGGAAAGAGGAAGAGCGAGCCGCCGCATTGACTGAAGTCGGGGTCTGGCTAGAGGCGAACTCTGAGAAAGTATCTGTGTACTCTGAGCGTATAAAAAACACTCTTTCTAATGTAAGTTACCCAAGAAAAGGCGCGTATGAAAGCCTCTCATCTGAAATCCGTAATGATTCAGGTTTCATGACCTTGAGAATCCATTTGCTAGAAGACAGCCATCCTAAGCGAATTCAACTGGAGGCAATCCGTTCATTCGCTAACACAACCGAGGCAGAGAGGGGGAACCTTAAGCAAAAGTTTATTCAAAAAGAATCGGAGGCCATGTCGGAGTTCTTTGATGCCGTAGAAAAGAATCCGCTCACTAAAAAGCAAAGGCAAGCTGTAGTCATTAATGAGGAGAATAACCTTATAGTAGCAGGTGCCGGTTCAGGTAAAACCAGCACAATAGCAGCTAGGGTAGCATACCTAGTAAAAAGAGGCATTGCTAAACCTAGTGACATTCTAGTTCTCGCCTTTAACAAGGCAGCAGTATTGGAGCTCGAACAAAGAATTCACTCACTCACTGGGCCGGACGTGCATATCAAGACCTTTCACAAACTCGGTACGGATATCATTTCTGAGGCCCGAGGAAAAATGCCGGACGTAGCTGGAGGGGAGGAAGATGCTTTGGGCAAAAAGCTTGGCATCCAAAAAATCATTACCACTGCTTGCAAAGACAAGCAGTTTTCCAGCCGCTTAATCGAATACTTCAGGTATTATCTAGTACCTTACCAAGACATCACTACATTTAAGACTAAGCGCGAGTATTTGGAGTACTTGGCTAAGTATGAGCTACGGACGCTTAACGGAGAAAAAGTTAAAAGTTACGGAGAGCTGCTGATAGCAAACTTTCTGTTTCTCAACGGCGTTGAATATCAATACGAAGCTAAATACGAGTACGACACTGCGACCAAATATAAGCGCACGTATAAACCTGACTTCTTCCTTCCTGAGCATAATCTGTACATCGAATACCTCGCCATAGACAGAAAAGGGGACACACCCTCGTTCATACCTAAAAAGAAGTATAAGGATGATTTAGTTTGGAAGAGGGATATTCATAAGACAAAACAAACGGTAATGATTGAAATTCCGTGTTACCACACGATGGAAGGGACATTGGAAAGAAATTTAGACCAAATCCTCAAGAAGCATGGAGTTGAGTACAGTCCAATCCCTCAGGAAAAAGTATTTTCGAAGCTTCAAGAATTCAGGGAGATAACCAACTTTGCAAAACTTGTAACAACTTTTTTAAGTCATTTTAAATCTAATAAATGGACAGTAGATATTTTACAAGACAGGGCCCGGCGCACCTCGTCAGTTGAGAGAAGTATGGCTTTTTTAGATATCTTCGAAGTGCTTAAGGATGCTTATGAAAAAGAGCTGGAGGAGCATGGTGCTATCGATTTTGATGACATGATCGGTCAAGGCGTTGATTACATTGAACAGGATTACTACAGGCCGCACTACACACATGTTCTAGTAGATGAGTTCCAGGACATTTCCCGAGGTCGAGCAAGGTTGCTGAATGCGCTCCGCCACCACTCACAGGATAAGACTCTGTTTTGCGTAGGGGATGACTGGCAGGCGATTTATAGATTTGCGGGTAGCGATGTCTCTGTCATGCGCGAATTTGAGCAGTACTTTGGAGTCTCTGAGATAACCAAGCTAGATAAGACGTTCAGGTATAACAATATGATATCTGAATTCACATCTGAATTTATCCTAAAGAACCCAAAGCAGATAAAGAAATCTGTTGATACTTTAAGACATGCCGACACGCCTCAAATTTTCTACCTTACTGCTGAAAAGAACGAGCTATCTTTAGCACTCGATGCATTAAATCACATAAACAATCCGGCCAAGCAAGAGGGTAGTGTCCTTATGCTTGGCAGGTATAAGCACGTCTTTCCCGATAAACAAATGGAACAGATTCGGGCAGCATTTGATAATCTAAGAATAGACTTTAAAACTGTGCATTCATCCAAAGGGCTGGAATATGATTATGTGATCATTCTGGGGCTGAATTCGGGCAAATATGGTTTCCCGTGCCAGATTGTTGATGATCCTGTCATGAGTTTAGTGCTCCCAGTTGAAGAAGAATTCGAGCACTCAGAAGAAAGGAGGCTTTTTTATGTGGCGTGCACACGTGCAAAACATTCGGTTTACTTAATCAACGGAATACCTGCTAACGAGAATTTCAAAGGAACACTTCCGCCTTCAACGTTCCTCAACGAGGCCATAGCCAATACCAAATACGCGGAACCTTTAAACACTGAATGTGTATCAAAGCCATTGTGCCCTGAATGTGGCATCGGGGTAATGGTTAAGCGTGATGGCCCGTACGGAGAGTTCCTCGCGTGTTCTTTTCGTTTCTGTGATTACACGAAAAATATTCCACGCCCGAAGAGTAAGGGGGAATAATTATGAGGCAAAGTCTCGAGGGATTGTGGCGGTCGGGCGAGAAAAAGTAAACCCACCACGTCTGCTCAAGGACTGATGTGGTGAAGGCTACTGCGGCGGCTTGCAGACTTTACATGCTCCATACCCTGCGGCCTTTGCCTTTGAAAGAATGGTGGCGAACTTTGACTTTGCCAATGAGCGGCAACCGTCGCGGTGATACTTTTTCCCGCTCGCAGTGGTGAAGACCTTTGTGTTAGTTGCGCCCTTCTCGGGTGGCGCATTGTTTGCCGCTCCTTTTTTACGAAAGTTCCAAGGGGGAGTCGGGTTAGCCTGTGACCAGATGCCGAGCTTTGCTGCTCTAGCTTTTGTTTCAGCTGCCGCAATCGTGGAGTCCTTGCTGTAAAACTTATAGTGCCACGCCATACCGTTCTGAACCATCTCCGCATTAATCCAGCGTTGGCCAAGGTACACATCACCGAGAATGCGTTTGTAGCGGTCCATCTCCTTCCACTTTACCGTAACGGTTTTGCCAAACACCTTCTCGGAGAGAGTTTGCTTGGCTTTCGCCCCAAACGCCTGTGTGGATTCCGGACAGTCTATATGCTGAAAACGAATCTTATACTGCTGTTTGTTGTATAGTACGGTGATGGTGTCACCGTCAGCTACACCCACCACCTTGCCCGTAAACTCAAAGGCGGAGGCCGTGAAGGCGAGGAGGAGCGTTAGGAGAAGGAACTGCTTCATGCCCGCTACCCTAGGCCTCACCGGCTCTGGTGTAAATGATGTTGGGGGGAGTAGCCTTTTGTAGAAAAAAACTGTGAGAGTGAATCCATTATAATGGAGGGGCGATATTGATATGAACTGACCCCCGCCCCCGTGTAAATTTACTGACACAAATTGACACAACTTTAGTGCGTATATGTGCGCTTCATTGCGTTGACGCAAGAGGGGCAGGGGAGTAAACTCCCAGAAATCGGCGGGGTTGTCGGTTTTGAGTGTTGGCTTGTTTGGATTCAATTCCCACCGCCTCCACCAATTTCAAAACCCCGCTAACATACAAATAGCCGGTTTCTTCTTTGCTGTGAGCAATTAGGGGATCTTTATTTCCCAATCGAGTATAGAGCTTTAATTCCGCGCAAATAAATTTGACCGTTGGCGAGTGCGGGCGAGGCGGTGAGCGAATCAGCGATTTTGTTTTTTGACAGCACCTCAAACTTCGGGCCCGCCTTGAGAACCGACACGGTGCCGTCACGCGCGGTAACATAAATCTTGCCATCCGCTGCCACGGGTGAGGCGCGGTAGGTTTGTGCGTGAGCACGCTCTTCATATTGCTTCTTACCAGTCGCTGCATTAAGGCAAGCAATGGAACCGTTTTCCCGGTTTAGATATATCTCCTTGCCGTAAATCAATGGCGAAACCACATCCGGTGTTCCTCGTGTGAGGCGCCACTGCTCGGACTTGTTGCCCGGCAGAATAATGCCGCTGGCTCCTGGCATCAGTCCCACCACGCCACGGCCTTTGGCGGAGGGAATTACGATAAGGTCTGGTGAAACTACCGGCGAGGCAACGAACCGAAGCGTGCGGTTGTAGCGCTCCTTTGGATTTAACTCTGCCACTCGCCACAACTCCTTGCCGTCGATAAGCCGATGTCCAATAGCGTAGTCGTTACCGTGCGTGATAAGCTGCGCATCGGAGGCTCTGCTCCAAATACTTGGGGAAGTGTAGGCGTGTTCGCATTCGTTGGTGCCATCGCTGGGACGCTCGACCTTCCAGATCTCCCTACCACTCGCTGCGTCGATGGCCACCACCCACGCCCCGCCGGAGTGGATGAGTTGCAGGTACAGCCGCCCATCGTGAAGCACCGGCGTGGTGTGATAGCCGAAGCCGAGCCGGAAACGGCCGTAACGTTCTTGTGCGTTGAAACGCCATACCTCTTTGCCAGCGAAATCGACCGCCACTACCTCTCCTTCACCTGTCATCGCATACACCCGCTTGCCATCGGTGCTCGGTGAGGGCGATGCGAGCGTCTTTTCACTAGCGCCTTTCGCCCGCGAGTCGGCCACCTTCATCATCCACAGATTTTCCCCCGACGTGCTCACGCACAAGAGTGAAATTTGCTTATCCGTTTGCGCCATCAAAAAAATCTTCTTACCCCAAACTATTGGAGTCGCAGAACTTCCTCCGGGTAGTTTAAGTTTCCACGCAACATTTTCTCCTTCACTCCATTCCACCGGTAGCCCTTTTTCGACACTTATACCATTATAGGTTGGCCCTCGCCATTGAGGCCAATTGTCGGAAAGTGCAGTAAGAGAAAACGCGAAAAAAAGGATGAAAAAGGAAATCTGCTTCATGCCCGCCACCCTACGCCTCACCGGCTCTGGTGTAAATCCTGTTGAGGGAGGCTTGAGAATATGTATAAGGCATGAACAGGTTAGTCCTCCGTGCAATTATGGGTGGTTCCACCCTCGAGGCTTACCGTTAGGTCTTGATCCTGCACATACTCGAATCCGTGCTTCAGAGCCAGCTCCGCCTTGTGCAGTTCCACTCCCAAATCTGCCGCGTGTTGAAGGGTTGAAACCATGTCCTTCACAATCAACGTGTTGACGATGTCCAAGGCACTGGTGCCAGTGATCTCCGCCTGCATCACATTGTCGGGAAAGGTGCAAAAGGCTACTCTGAGCAGATCTTTTTCGCGGTCGATCTTGATTAGGAAATAACCCCGCGGATCCAATTGCCAATCCTTTTCACGATCATAACAAGCCTCAATTACAGGCATATTGGCCGGCACTTGAATGTCCCAGTAATGGCCCTTAATGGTGCTAGGCTTGGGCATGGTGAACTGGGTGACCTACTAACAAACACAATGCATACAGGAACTGCTTCATGCCCGCCACCCTACGCCTCACCGGCTCTGGTGTAAATGCTGTTGGGGGAGGGGGATTGTGGAGTACCAGAAATTGGTCAGGCAGCAGGATGGGAGGTGGGGGGGGGGCAGGCTCGCCATTCGGATTCTGTTGTCAGTGGTTGCGCGACGGCGGATGATAGCTTAGACCTCTGCCCGAGAATACGCGATAAACGCTTTATGAATGCCTTCGATGCTATTGTAGTCGGACTCGCCGTCGCCGCGCTAATCTCCATCGTCGTCACCAGCTTGCGAGTGGGTATCTCTCCCATGCCAAGTTCTCGCAAAGCGCAAAAGGCCATCATTTCTGCTATTCCCCCTAACACCCATGGCCCCATTTTCGACCTCGGCTCCGGTTGGGGAAACGTGATTTTTTCTCTAGCCCGCTCCTTTCCCCTAGCCACCATTCGCGGCGTTGAACTCTCCCCCGTCCCGTGGGCTGTGTCACGAATCGGTGCCTCGCTATTCGGCTATTCCAACCTCGATATTCAGCGAGGCAACTTTCAGGATATCTCACTCGACGACGCCGAAGTGGTCGTTTGCTATCTCTTTCCCGATGGCATGACATCTTTAAAAACCAAATTCGAAGAAGAATTGAAACCCAATACTCTTATCGTTTCGAATACGTTTCGATTAGCCGGATGGGAACCCGAAGAAGTCATCACTCTCAACGATGTCCACCAAACCCCCATCTACCGCTATCGCGTCCCTGCCAAATGATTTAGGCAGAAAAAGGCCGAGGTGATTCCTTCTTGGTTAAAGGCTTCTTATCCGCCGCCAAGACGGATTGGGCCGCCACCCTGTGCCTCACCGGCTCTGGTGTAAATGCTGTTGGGGGAGGCTGGAGAAGAGGCGGAAGGAGTGGGTGGGTTACTTCGTGGAGATGCTGTAGATTTTGCACTTGGGCAAGGCCCTTTTTAGTCGCCTAGGATTAGTCCTTCTTATACTTCGGGTTCCTGAAGCGCGCGGGGTCCTCTTTGGGGTCCTCTGGCGTGATACCGACAACCAAATCAAAATTAACCGTCAGCTCTCCGGCCTTCGATCCTTTCAAGGGTTTGAATTCCTTGATGAGCATGTCTTTTAGTTTGGGGTCCTTGATTCGATTGATGGGGCCGTCTTTTTTGATTCCGGGATCGCCCTTCACATAAAGCTGTGTGGTCAACACCTTATGGTTGCCACGGATGATCGCAAAATGAATATGCTGCGCCCTGCGGCCATACGAAGGTGGCTTAATAGTTCTGAAATAGTATTCGCCGGAACTACTCGTAATAAAACGGCCGTACCCCTGGAAATTCTTGTCGCGGGTTGGGCGGTCGGCGGTTTTCGAATGGATGTATACTCCCTGATTATCCACTTGCCAGATTTCCACAACAGCATTTCGGATTGGATCCCCTTTGTGGTCCAATATTGTACCGCCCAGATGAGTTATCTCTCCAACTGCTGGTGTCGTGGATTCGTTAATCCTGAGTAGATCATTATCAGTATCCAAGGGGAGATGATCAGGGTAAAGTGGGCCTTCGGTTTGACTGGGGGTGAGGGTCAGGGCCTCGGCAAAGGCTCCGCTGGTCATCCAGAAAGCTGATGCGCCCAGTGCCATGTTCGTGATGAAATCCCGTCTTGCGACATGGTTTGGTTTAACGAACGTTTGCACAGTGTTTTGCATGCCTTGCATTTTACGCCTTTCCGACATTGGTGTAAATACTCTTAGGGGAGGTTGGAGCAAGAGGCTGAGGTGGGCGGCTGCTTCTTAGAGTTATAGTAGGTGAGGCACTTTTCTTTACAGGTTGATTTCAGTTGCGAATTATTGGCAAATCCCCACAATTCGGGCACGCTTCCTCTCTTCCATAGTTATTTTCCATACAGTGCTACGAAGTAGCCATACGTAGGTATTATATTGATTTTCCCAATGAAAATAAGGGGTGAATTGGAGGGTGAAGTTATGGGGGCTCCGCTCTGCTTCATTACTAAGCCGAGGCAACCGAAACCACCAGAGCAATGAGCACTCGGTAGCTGAATACTTTTTGTTTGCGCGCGTCTGATAAGCGGGTCAAATTGCCCTCTACAGGCTATGAAACGCACCATTTTTTGTCTTCTGAAACTCTCTTTTGCGGCCGTGTTTTGCGGTGTCATTCCCGTTGGAGCTGCGCCGGCGAAGGTGGATCAGTTGGTATCGCAAAAAAATGCCGAGGCAAAGAAGCCGCTCAAGCGGGCAGGGCGGATTGATGACCTTACGTTTTTACGACGCGCCACGGTGGATGTCATCGGGCGCATCCCTACGAGTGCGGAGGTGGCCCGCTTCCAAAAATGGCCCGCCGCCACGCGCCGCGCGAAGCTCATCGATGTGCTCTTGACTGACGATCGCTTTGCCGATCGCTGGACGGTATTCTTTTCGGATCTCCTGCGTGTACGGTCCAATGCCACGGGCGGCAACGCCTTTCTTGCCTACCTGCATAAATCGCTGGAGGCTAATCGACCGTGGGACGTGATGGCGCGCGAGATGCTTAGTGCCAACGGCTCGGCGGGCAAGGTACCCGCGGTGGGGCTGATTCTGGGCGAGGATGTGGATTCTATGGCGATGGCGGCAGCTACCAGTCAGATGTTTCTCGGTGTTCGAATGCAATGCGCCCAATGCCATAATCACCCCACGGATGTGTGGCGACAAAAGCAGTTTTATGAGTTGGCTACTTTTTTTGGTAAGACGCGCCGGGTGGAGAATCAATTTTCCCAGCGCGTGTACACCACCGAAGGGCAAGAAACGAATGTGTTGTGGCCGCCCGAACGCCGTAAGCCAAAAGTGCGCAATGCGGTGGAGCCGAAGTTTCCGTTTGAGTTGGAGGAATTTGCGGAGACACCATCATACATCAAGCGATTCGAGGCCAAGCGTGCCGCCGAGGCCAAGGCTTTGGCGGGCGGAGTGAAGGGGCAGGGCCTTGAGGATTTATTGGAGGGCGTGGATACCGCCAAGGCGTTCAACTCGGAAACCGGCTTTGGCAAGTCAGTGACCGAAGAAGCTAAGGCTGCCACCGCCGCGCTTGATATAGAAGGCGATCTTTATCGCCAAAGCAAACAACGCGCGGAGTTGGCGCAGATGGTGACCAGTCCGCGCAATCGGTATTTCGCGCGCAACATGGTCAACCGTATGTGGGCGGAGTTAATCGGACGCGGATTCTATGAACCGGTGGATGATTTCCAGGATTTACTGACCCATAACAAGGCGCTGGCCCATTTGGCTGATGAATTTATTGCAAGCGGTTATGATCTCAAAGCGTTGATTCGATTGATTATGAGCAGCGAAATCTATTCACTCACGCATTTGGATTCCGCGATCCCCTTGGCCGATCGGTTGGCTGCAGAGGAAAACTTCACCGCCGCCATCACGCGACGCATGGTGAGCGAAGTGTTGTACGACAGTATCGTGACAGCCGGGCATCTTACGGAATACAAATGGCCCGCGGGCGCGAACCGCCGCACCTACACCGAGCGTGTGCGCGTGGTCGATGGCCCGGTGGAAGACGGCGCTCCCACACCGCTTCCTGTTGCTTCGCCGGGCACGCCCAACATGATGGCCCCACCCATGGGCGGGAGCGGTTATGACCTTGAAGGGCAAATCGCGCTGAACTTCGATGAACTATTAAAAAACGAACTGCAAAAAGATCTCGCCGCCATGAAAATGATGAGCGATGCAGAGTTGGCTGCACAACAACAGCGCCAAATGATGGCTCAACAAAGTGCCAGTGGCCCCCGCATGCGTTATAAGTATGTGGAGGTAGAGCGCACAGTGGACGACAATCCGCGCTATGGTAGCACCATGCGCATGGCTACGCCTGCGCCCCCTGCACATTTCCTGCGCGTTTTCGGTCAACCCGCGCGCGACAGCCTTGCCAACATACGCGAGCACATCCCTAGCATGCGTCAGCAGTTGATGATGCTCAACGGAAAGGCCACCCACGAAGCCGCCCGAGTGGGCCCTATGGAGCCGATGTACCAATATCTTGGCGGGGAGAAACAAAATGTCGGGCAAGCGATTCAGCTGGCGTATATGGAAATTCTTACGCGTCAACCCTCCGCCGCCGAACTGACCTTTGCCCGCGAAGTAGTCGGCAGCGGCAAACCCGCGCTTGCCGGCATGGCTGATTTGCGCTGGGCACTTCTGAACAGTAACGAATTTCGATACATTCCATAAAACCAAAAACCAAAAATTAAAATCATGAACGGATGCCTTGATTACCAAATGACTCGCCGCAGCATGCTGGGGCTTTCCAGCGCCACGATGCTCGGCATGCCCATTGCCCAAATGCTCGCGCGCGCTGGCGAAACCCAAAAAGCAAAAGCCGAACACGTCATATTATTTTGGTGCGGCGGCGGCATGAGCCACATTGATACTTGGGATCCTAAGCCCGGCCGGCCTGTGGCAGGTGAGTTTAGCCCCATTAACACTTCCGCTGAGGGAGTGCAAATCAGCAGCATTTTTCCGCAACTCGCCAAGCAGATGCATCATGCGGCACTCATTCGATCCATCGCCGGTACCAATGGCGCGCATGGTCGCGCATCGTACCAACTGCAAACCAGCTACAACCAAAGCGCCAATCTCATCCATCCGGGCATCGGTTCGATTGTGGCGCATGAGAAAAATCGCCTCGGTGATCTGCCGAGTTTCATCACGATTAGCGGCAACGCCCGTCGAGCCGGTTATCTTGGCCAAAGGTGCGAGGCTTACTACGTTGGGCGCCCTGGCGAGAAGGATCCATACCTCGCTTTCCCAAGCGACATTACGCAAGCGAGAGGCAATAAGCGACTCGATGTTTTGGCGAAAATGAACCTGCGCAACGTGCGCGGGCTTGATGCCGGCAAAGCCAAGGCTGTGGAGACCGCTACCCGCGAGGCCGTCAACCTCATGCGCAGCCCGGCGTTGAAAGCATTTGAGTTGAAGGGCGAGAATCCCAAAACCGTGGCGCGTTATGGAGACACACCCTTTGGCCGTGGGGCGCTGCTCGCCCGGCGTTTGGTGGAAACCGGCGTGCGCTTTGTGCAGGTGAATCGCGGCGGGTTCGATACTCACAACAATAACTTTCCCGCCATGCAAAATCACGGCGACGTAATGGATCCAGCGCTGGCTTCATTAATTTCCGACCTCGCTGCCAGCGGTAAACTCGCCAAGACATTGGTCCTCGTGCTTAGCGAATTCGGCCGCACTCCGCGCATTAACACTAACGCTGGACGCGATCATCACGCGCGCTGCTTTAGTTGTTTCATGGCCGGCGGCGGTATCCAGGGAGGGCAAGTGATCGGTGAATCCGATGAGGACGCGATGCTCCCCGCCGAGCGCCCCGTGAATCCGCACGACCTCCATGCCAGCCTTTGCCACGCATTGGGAATCGATGCCGCCAAGGAGGTGAAAACCCCCTTGGGTCGCCCCATGCGCCTCATCAACGAAGGTGCCAAGCCAGTGATGGAGTTGTTTGCGTAAACTGAAAGTATTTTTCACGCCCCTCAGGAAGCCAAATGTGTCGCGAAAAGACGTAAAATATACGCATTAAAAGCGATAATCAAATTGCAATTCCCCAGAGGGCGAACGTACGTTGGTGCTGTTGCCCCCCCCCCGCTGAATGGTGGGAAATTTGGTGACTTTTGTTCTGAAACCTTGTGTTTGACTTTTATAATGCTAATTCGACTTTTTTGCCTCGCATTTCTCTGTTGCTCATTTGCCCTGCATACCGCGCCGCCAGTGCGCGGATCCATCATTGAAGACCGCGCCGCACGTAAGCTCAACGAGGCCGGTGAACTGCGCTATGACGCCGGTGAGCAGGAAAAAGCCATCGAGCTTTGGCGGTCAGTCATCGAGCGGTATCCGCGCAGCAAAGCGAGGTTTCAGGCGCATCTCAAGCTGGGTGAACATCATCTTACCAATGGCAACGCCTACGAAAAGGCGCGCACGCATTTCGAGGCCGTGGCCAGCGAGGATAACAAAGACGGCCAACAGCGCGCCGAAGCCACATTAAAAATGGGCATGTGCTTTTTCGAAGGACGCCATTACGGTCAATGTTTCAAAGTCATGCGGAAGGTCATCGAGGAATTTCCCGTAGCGGGACAAGTAAACGAGGCCTACTATTACATTGGCCTCGGCCATTTCAAACAGGGGCATTACGGCCGCGCGATTGCTGCGCTGGAAAAGGTGGGCACCGCCGTGAGCGACAAAGATCGAAACGCCGAGAAGCTCGAGGCCGGTAAGCGGTTCTTTGTGAAAATTGAAGACGCCGACCTCGCCATCCTCAAAAAGGAAGAGATAGTGACCGTGAAAGTACGCACCAGTGAAGGTGATGAGGAGAGGGTAAAGTGCGTGCCTATCGGCCGCAATGTGCGCGTGGTACTCGGATCCATCCCTACTCGCCTCGGCAAGCCGCGCCGAGGCAATGGTATTCTTGAGGTCACCGGCACGGCCAAAGTGCAGGTGGATTACACCGATGCGCACACCGCAGCGCGCGCATTTGATGTGGACCGAAAAAAACAAGTCACCGTGGTGGGCAACGCACTGGTGCAGGTGATGGACGGTGCCTTTGCCGAGACATTGCGCGGCGTGGTGCTCGGCAAAGAGGCCAATGTGCAAGTGAGCGACGCCGACCGCGACGTGAGCGATGCCGCCGATAACCTTAAGATAAAGGTTGAAGTGTTGCGCTCAAAGACGCCCCTCGAAATTGAAGAGGAAAAAGCTAAACTCATCGCCGAGGGCGGGCTAGATCCTACCACTCTTGGGGAGAAGTTGCTGCCCGTTTTGCCTGGCTCCGAGCCTATCGAGGCGAAATTGGAGGTGGATCCATTCAAGGTGATTGACACCGTGGAACTTACCCTCACCGAAACCCTTCGCAAGGTCGAAGAGAAGCTCATCGAGGAATCGGTCAACCCTCCCGCCGATGAAAATCTGGCCGCCATCGCACCTGAACCCAAGGGCGAAGATTTGGTCAAGGAAATCGAACAGCAACAGAATGACGGTAGCATTCACACCGGCCTCTTTCGGGGTACCGTGCCGGTGGAATCCGCCGAGGTGGTGGTAGCGGGTGACCCCAGACTGCAAGCCCAGCCCGGGGACCTCATTCGCCTTAGCTACACCGACACGCTCAACATAGGTGCGGGCCCGCGCGACCTCGCTACGGCGGCCAAATGCGTGGAGGGCAATCTTGGTGGCGTGCGCGTCACCCGCACGGAAATTAGTGATGCTGAGCTGGAACTCAAAACCAAGCTTAAGACTGCTAGCGCACTCACGCAAATCGGCACACAATACCGCGACTTCGGGCTGGATGAGAAAGCAAAGTTAAAATACGAGGAAGCCTTGGGTGTGTGCGAGGAGGTTGTCACCCAAGCGCGTAAAATTGGCGGCGGTTTGCTGGAGGAAACGTATATGCAACTCTGGCGGATTTATTTTTCTATGGACCGACTCAACCTCGCTGCCGCTATGAGCTTGCGATTACAGCGCGAGTTTCCAGAGAGTATTTATCTCGATGAAGCCATCCTGCAACAGGCGCGGGTAG
This sequence comes from Verrucomicrobiota bacterium, assembly GCA_028343615.1. Taxonomy (GTDB): domain Bacteria; phylum Verrucomicrobiota; class Verrucomicrobiia; order Limisphaerales; family UBA1100; genus JACNJL01. The sequence continues at coordinate 6,255 of JAOLZA010000044.1, read as the reverse complement.
CGCAGAAATCCGGCGACTTCGCCCGTGCTATTGCGCTCTACACCAATCTTACGCGCCTCACTAAAAGCCAGCTTCGGGGTGAGGGACAGTACGGTATTGGAGAATGCTACGAGGCGATGGCTAGGGCCGCCCGCGGTAATGCGGAACAAATGTACGAGCGCGCGTTCCAAGCGTATAAGACTGTGTTTGATCATTTTCCCGAAAGCGGCCGCGTGGGAGATGCAGTGGCCAAGATGGCCAGTTTTTATTATCAGAAAAAAGATTATGCGCGCGCGGTGGATGTGTTTGAGAAAGTGCTCTCTGATCATCCAGACGCCAATTTTCTAGATATAATTATATTTAACTACGGCCGCTGTCTGTTTCGTATGAACCGCAAGGCGGAGGCGAGCAAGCGGTTCAACCAACTTATTGACGAATTCCCCGGGAGCTCGTTGGCACCCGAGGCCAAGCGCATTTCGCAAGCCCTCACCAAAGCTGGAAACTAATCTCAACCAATCTCCAATACGCCTTAAATGAAAATTCGTATCCTCACTTTTGTCTTCGTTCTGCCCCTGCTGTTGTCAGCCGCCGAGCCGCCCAAGGTCAGTGCCGTGGATCAACAAGCCACCGCGCTAGAGTCGCAACTTAACAAGTCGCTCGACACCTCGCCAGCCGCCGCGAAGGTGATGCTGGAATTGGTGGGGCTCTATTATAAAGAGGGCCGGGTATTCGGCCTCGTGCGGGTGGGCGAACGGTTCGTCAAGGCGCAGAGCCGTCATTCGGAGCACCGTGCGGTAATGCTCAAGTTGCTGGACGGACTGGAGGTGATGTCGCGCCGTGAAGATTTCATCACTATCGGCCGACAGTATCTTTCACGCTATCCTGATTCCGCCGAGGCCCTGGATGTGGCCTTGCGGTTGAGCGATGCGCTGGAACGTAATCGTAAACGGGCCGAGGCTGCCGATGCGTTGCGGTTGTTGTGGGAACACAAACCGATGGCCGCCCGCCGTAAAGCGGCCGAGCGCGCGTCGGAGTTGTACGGGCAGGAGGGGAATCAACGGTTGCGCATTCGATCGGCACAACTGGCTGAGAGCCTCATGGAAAAATTGCCGGCCAGTCCATACACCGTGCGCTGTGGTTTCCGCGCGGTGCATGAGTACCGCCACCTCAGCCGTTGGGCTGAGGCAACTCAGGTGGCAATTAAAATGTTCGAAAAACGCCAGCCGCTTACCCGAGTGATGCAGCATGAACTGCACCGGCTCATGGCCGCCAGCTATGCTTCACAAAGCCAATGGGCGAATGCCGATGCGAGTCTTCGCAAGGCACGCGCCCTGCGCGACAGTCCGCGGATGGCGGCCGATCAAATTACGTACATGTACAGTGCTGGGCTGAAGGCGCAGCAAATTGAAACGGAGCTGCGTGGTTTTGCCGGGAAATTTCCCAAGGAACGCGCGCGGTGGGAGGCAACGTATTATCTCGGGCATGCCTACGCGCGCGAGAGTAATCCACAACAAGCCGCTCGAGCGGTGGGCGCTGCGTTGCCGCATGCAGCCAGTTCACACAATATTGCCACATATTATGTACAGTGGATGGTCGATACTGCCAAAAACGCGCGAGATGCCGCATCCAAAGTCCAATTGACCGCCGACAAAAATCTCGCTACCGCCAAGGTTGACGAAACGGCCAAGCGCACTGCTTTCGGCAAGGCCACGGATCCCAAGGCCAAACAGGCGGCGCAAACTGCGTTGACTCTCGCCACTACGTTGGTGCGAAAACGCATGCAGGAATTACAGCAATCCCAAAACGAAGTGCGCGCTAGCGAGCAGGTTTTTCAAAAACAAGTGACCGCAGCGGATAAGGCACTCAACGCCGCGCTGAAGCCCACTCAACTGGCCAGCCGCGAGCTCGATGAGTTGGCCTTGCGTTATGCCCTGTCGCGCACCTTATATCACGAGCGTGCCAAGGACGCCGCCAAGGCGCTTGCCCACGCACGGGAGGCGGTGAAGGAGGTGCACGTACACAACAGCAGTTTACAGGCGTTGGTTTACGATTTGCTTTCGCGACAAACCGATGGCGGTCAATTTCGCAATGATGTGGCGCAGTTACTCACGCAACGGCGCAATCATCTCTCGATTAGTTACTATCGTGATTACTTGAACAATTGGGTGGTCGCGGTGAAGAGCAAAAAGGAACACAAGTCGAAGGCGCGATTTGTGACCGATGCGTTGGCCAAACAAAATGGCGAACCGCTGGTCAAGGCGGTGCTACGTTTTCCGCGTCCGCAGGACAACGTAAAGGTGGCTATCCCACTGCGTGCGGAGGCGTTAAACCAGTTCAGCAATCTCAGCCGGCCCAACCAGTTTTATCTCGTGAACACCCAGCGTTATGCATTGATTCATTACGCCCGCGAGCGCGATCCCGCGTTGGCCAAGCAAATTTCATTGGCCCTTTTGCAAAAATATCCGAAGGACCACGACGCGGCCGCCGGCTTGTTATGGCTGTTCCTCAACAGCACAGACAAAGCGGACGCAAAAAAATACACGCAACAATTCCTGCGACTGTCGCCAATGAAGGAACGGGTAAATACGGAATTCCTTCGGGATCTCATGAAGGCCGCTGAGCTAAACGAGGACGCTGCATTGGCTAATCAGGTTTACCAATGGGTTATTCTAGGGAAGATAAGACCCACGTACAGCGATTATTTTGGGGATGTGCTCTGGAAACTAGGTCAAAAAAACCAGGCGCTCGACTGGTGGAAGCGCGTGGTGGAAGCGCCTAGCGAGAGCCGTCCCGAGGAACGAAACTGCGCCGAGCGATTCCTCACCAATGGCGGCAAAGCTTCGGCGGCGCTGCAGGAGCAGATTGAGTTTCGCTGGCCGGAACTGGCCATCCGCGTGGCGGCGCATAGGGCTACTGATGAGCTTCGCAAACAGGGTGATGTGGATGCTTTTGTCCGCACGGTGGCTCAACTGGAAAAACAGTCGGTCGACCTGCCGTTTGTCAATAATGAGGAATGGCATGGCTTCGTGGACACGTGGCGGACGTATGCCATCAACAATGCCAGCTACATTGGTACTGACAATTTGGCTTACAAAGATTTTAAGCCGTTAGATGATACGGCGAAGCTGAAGGTGTACGTAGCCGTACGCGATTTACGCGCACGCGATTATTCTGCGTGGGCCACATGTGACCATTTAATGGCCGGAGGCGCGGTCGACGAGCCGCCGGTGGCACGCCTGCTGCGACTGCTACGTGTGACGCGCGACACGCACAACGATCACAACCGTTGGAACACCCTTCGCAGTTATGCGCAAAAGGCGTTTGAGCAGGAGCGTTACGTGGAGAGCGCTACGCTATTGACCGGTGCACTGGCGCACCTGACCAACATTCCTAAGACCGCCAAGGACGAGGGTCGCAGCGCAGTGCTGCGCGCACATTCTCGGATGGGCGCGGTGGGACTCACCATCGACGAGAACAGCCCGATGGCGCCGCTATTGTCGGCTGCGCTGTACTTGCGGTTGGGTGATCGCGAAAAGGCGCTGGAATTATACCAGGAAAACGCAGCGTTGTTTGCCGCGCATCGCAATGATTTGCCGCCGGATTTGATTGAGTTTGTGTGCAATCACCTGATGACTGGCGGTGATGAAGAGCGGTTAACAGTCGTGGAGGGTTTTTTGCGTGGTTGGCTTATTAAGTTTACGGATTCGGATAAGCCGGAGAGTAAACAGCAAAGCGAAGACGCCAAGGCGCGGTTACAGTTGTTGCTGGCCAAAAGTTACTACAAGGGCCAGCGCTATGATGTGGCGCGCGCGGAGTATTCCACCGTGACCAATCGCTACGCCGGCACGCCGCATTCCATCGAGGCCAAGTTCGGTATTGGTGAATCGTTTATGGCGCAAAAGATTTATGATAAGGCGGCGCAGGCATTTAAAGTGCTGGAGGATAATCCGAACCAAACTGTATCCATCCGTGCGGAATTCCTCACGGGGTTGCTGGCGTTTCGGCAGGAACAGCACGATGCGGCGCGCGAGAAGTTTCAGCACATCCTCGAACGGGTGCCGGATGTGGAGTTGGCTAATCGCACACTGTTTAGTTTGTCGGAAATATATGGACTCGAGCAGCGTTATTTGCAGCAGCTCAATCTGCTCCGTACGGTCGGTCGGTTAGGACATCGAAGCAAACGGCTGCATGTGCCCGGCACGGCGTTATCCATTGTTGTGCACGATCGTGACCTGGGTGTGAGTCGCGGGAAGAACCGCATCCCAGTGATAGTGAGCACAAATCCTGGTGGAGATAAGGAATTGGTGTATCTACGCAGCACCGCCGGTGCGGGCAAAGGGCTGTTTCGTGGCGAAGTGGATACTGCTCTAGGAACAGTGGCGCAGGGGGATAGCGTGCTACAGCTGACCGGGAAAGACGTGATAACGAGTGATTATCCACCGGAATTTAAGGCGCAGTTTCGCACGGTACCCTTAAGCGATGTGGAAATTCGTGTTGCGGACGATGGCGAGTTTGCTGTGGCGAGCAGCGAGATTGTAGATGCGGAGGAGGAAACGCTCACACAGCAACTGGAGCGCGAACAAAAGGAAGCCAATTCCGACCGTCGCGTTTCGCAGGGGCGTCCGACCCAAGAGGTGAAACCCGGCAATCGCATTTTCTTGCGCATCAAAGATCGCGATCGTGACCTCGGTGATTCGCTCGACAAGCTTACGGTGACGTTGCGTGCGGACAGCGGCGATCAGGTGCAGGTGGATTTGATGGAGACCGGTCCACACACAGGCGAGTTTCGCGCGGCCATCCCCACTGCTGAACTACCCGCGGGCGCAGCGGCGACGGATAGTGCCATCGGCCATAATCCCTTGATGGCCATCGACCACAGTCGTGAAACGTTTTGGCAAAGCGAGCCGGATGGCCTCACGCCCAAGTTCCTGACGGTGGACATGAAGCAACTGCACACGGTGAGTCGCGCGCGAATAAACACTCCTCACGTCTCCGAGAACGCCCCCGTACGCGGACGGTTGTTGGGCAGCCATGACGGGGTGTTTTGGTTTACGATTGCTGCGCATCCGCCTCTGCTGGGAGCTCAGCTGGTTTCGGAAAGAACGGGCGCGATGCAGCAACGCATATTTGCGGGTGACTACACGGGTTACAAAACCTGGGCGGAAGTGTCGCAACTTGGCCGCACGGGCACGCCGAAGCTCAATGAACCAGCTGCTAGTTTAGCTTGGTCCGTTCCGGAAGATGATGCGGAGGCAAAGAAGCCGCACGCGGCAATTTGGCATGGGCAATTGGTGCAGCGGCGTGAAGGTGCTATGCGTATCGCGGTAACAGGCGATCTTGTGGCCATCGCTGTAAATGGCAAGGTGCAACTTGCACCTTCGACGGAAACAAAATTCGTGGATGTTTGGCTCAAGCAGGGCGTGCATGAAGCCATGGTTTTTTCGGCTACGAAACAAGCTGTAGACGAAATGGCGGTTACTCGCGCCCGCGCCAATGTGAGTAGCAGCAAGCCACAATTGAAGCCGTTCACTGTGGAAGATTTCGACGTGGCTGGCGCCCGGAAATTCCTTGGCGAAAACCACGCGCCCGCTTCGCCTAAGGTTCAGCCAGTGTCGATGAATTTCGAACAGGTGGAGTTTCAAAAAATCACCGAGAAATTTGGCGTCACCTCGGTCAGTAATATTGAGCGCATTGGCCATTGGCAAAATGCGGCCGACTGGATGAAGTGGGTCTTTGACGCACCTCGGGCGGGTGCCTATGAATTGTGGATACAGTCGTCGCACGCCGATGGTGGTTCGAAATTCCGCGTTGAGTTTGGCGATCAGTTGATTGAGGGGACGGTGCAGAAGACCGGCGATTTGAACCGGTTTGCTTGGCAACGCGTAGGGTTGGTCCAGTTGGATGCGGCAGGTGCGCAGATTCTGTCCATAAAACCTGTGGAAATCGCGGGAGCCGGATTGATGGATCTCGCCAAGCTCGAGCTACGCCCTGTGGTTGGCGCGGGAGTAATTCAACGTGATCGTGAATGGGAGTTTTTCTTCGACCCCGTGGAGTTGCGTTTCGCACGTTTGCAGGTTGATGAGTACCTTGGGGACTCGGTAGCAATCAATCACGTTGAAATTCGTAGTGCTGAGCAGATCTTTATCCCCACCAAGGTCGACGTTAGCACACTGGCACAAAACGCTTCGCTGGAGATTGCCGGCGGCGATGTGGTGACCGCCAGTTACACCGACGAAATTGCTGTGGCCACGCAAGGCGGAAGCCGGCTGATCACAC
>JAOLZA010000043.1 GCA_028343615.1 Verrucomicrobiota bacterium | reverse complement strand
GATGCTAACGGCAAACTGCCCGTGATACTCAAGGGCTCAGCCAAACAGACTGGCGATGGATTAGTTTTAAACGGGCAAGGTTACGCCGTAACCGCTCCACTGCCGTTTGACTTGGCCGAAAAGACACTGGAGGTGTGGGTAAGCCTGAAGGATTTAAATCAACGAGGCGGCGGTGTCATCACGGTTCAAGATAATAAGGGCGTCGTCTTTGATTCGATTGTCTTTGGCGAACGCCAGCCAAAGCGCTGGATGGCAGGCAGCAATGGGTTTGTGCGGACCCAATCTTTCAACGGCAACGAAGAAACCAGTGCGAACAATCCGGTGCACGTGGCGATTGTTTACCACACCGACGGAACCATCACAGGCTATCGCAACGGCAAACCCTACGGTAGGGCGTACCGGACGGGCTTACAGAAATATGCGGCGAATCAGGTGCAGGTCACCTTTGGTATCCGCCACGGCACAAGCGTGGGTAACGGCCGAATGCTTAAAGGTAAGATCACCGGCGCACGGCTTTATGATCGGGATTTGTCCGAACAGGAGGTAGCCACCTCAGCAGGGCTGGGTACGATTGTCATCAGCGAACGCGAAATCATCACTGCGCTGACGCCGGCACAACGTGATGCGAAAACGCAGCTGGACAAGCAGCTCGCTGCCGTTCGAAATGACATCAAGATTATCACAGCCAAAGGTCCGCAGGCGGCTCGCGTGTATTCGGTGATTTCTCGCAATCCCGGCGTAACGCAACTTCTCGATCGAGGTAATGTTCTTAAACCAGTCGGTCCGGTGGCTCCCTCGGGAATCGATGCTATCAAGGCAGTGAATGCTGATTTTGGCCTAGATGAAAACGCGACGGATGGGCAGCGACGCGTAAAATTGGCCGAATGGATCACGCATCCGGCCAATCCTCTCTTTGGGCGCGTGATGGTCAATCGCATCTGGCATTATCACTTTGGTGCGGGACTAGTGAAAACGCCAAACGACTTTGGCTTCAGTGGAACGCGACCATCACACCTAGGTTTGCTTGATCATTTGGCCAATTTTTTCGCAGACCAAAAGTGGAGTATGAAAACGCTACATCGATACATTGTCACCTCGGCAACCTACCGGCAGGATTCCCGATCTAACTCCGAAGGCATGGCGACCGACGCTGGCAATCAACTGATCTGGCGCATGAGCCCGCGGCGGCTGGCAGCAGAGGAATTGCGTGACACGATGCTAGCTGTTTCCGGAAAGCTCAACACGCAACTGGGTGGAGCGGGCTATCGCGACGTACGGGAATACAAGTTTAAAGGCAGCCACTTCTACGATATCATTGAACAGAGCAAGGCCGAGCAATTCCGACGCACGATCTATCGATTCAGCCCACGTGGTGCCAGACGCAACCTGCTCGACACATTCGATTGTCCTGATTCTTCCGCCTTGGCACCGGATCGCGCCACAACCACCACCCCTCTACAATCACTGGCGTTAATGAATAACCGCTTCGTGTTAAGCCAGTCGGATTTCTTTGCCAAGCGGCTAACTGAAGATGCCGGAAAGGACATTAAGGCTCAATTGACTTTGGCACACGAGTTGGCACTCGGCCGACCGGCTGACCCGAAGGAGCTTGCCTTGGCCGAAGCATTCATTGCAGATCACGGTCTGACCGCGTACTGCCGTGTCTTGTTTAACATCAACGCATTCCTATATGTGAGATAAAGTATATGAACACCACCGGCAATATCTCACGCCGCGAAATGCTTGAATGGTCTACTTGGGGCCTAACGGGAGCAGCCTTGTCCAACCTTGTGCAAGCAGGCCCTCGTCCGGCAGTCAGCCATTTCCCCGCGCGTGCTAAACGCGTGGTGCACGTGGTGCTGATGGGTGGGCTGAGTCACATCGATTCGTTTGATTACAAATCCGAGTTGAAGAAATTCCACGGCAAGCCGCTGCAATACAAGGAGCGACCGGCCACGTTTTTCAATCAGATCGGTCTTATCCGAAAAAACGATTGGCCGTTCCGTCAGCACGGCCAAAGTGGCCTGTGGGTTTCGGACCTGTTCCCGCATCTGGCAACGTGCGCCGACGAGCTGGCGGTGATCCGCTCAATGGTCGGCACTTCGGCCAATCACACGCCGGCGACCTTCGAGGAATTGACCGGCTTCCAGCTAAACGGCTTTCCGGGAATGGGCTCTTGGGTGTCTTACGGACTCGGCGCAGAGACGGACAATTTGCCGACATATGTGGTGTTGCCCGATGCGCGTGGCTATCCTGCCGGCGGCACCATCAACTGGTCCAACGGTTTCTTACCTTCCGCACATCAGGGCGTGGCCTTCGGCAACAGCGACCAGATCATCCCAGATCTGGATCCCGCAAAACCCATTCCTCTCAATACCGAGACGGCCAGCCGACGACTGTTGAATGCGTTGAACCTGAATGACCAGGAACGGTTTGGGGCTGAGGATGCGCTTGTGGCGCGGATGAAAAGTCACGAGCTAGCTGCCCGCATGCAACTAGCCATTCCAGAAGTGGCTGACATGAACCGCGAAACAGCTGCAACACGCGAGAGTTACGGCCTCAACAAAAATGAAACGAAAGACTTTGGTCACAACTGTTTGATGACTCGGCGACTCCTGGAGAAAGGCGTGCGGTACGTGCAGCTCATTTCCGGCGGCTCCTTCGGCTCACCCCGTATCAACTGGGATGGTCACGAGGACATGCGCCGCAACCATAACCGCGAAGCCGTCCGCATCGACCAGCCTATCGCTGCACTTATCAAGGATCTCAAGACCCGCGGCATGCTCGAAGAGACGCTGATCCTTTTCACTAGTGAATTCGGTCGCACCCCCTTTACCCAAACCGGCGGCAACAAACTCGGAACCGGTCGCGACCACAACATGTACGGTTTCAGTCTCTGGTTGGCCGGAGGAGGGGTGAAGGGTGGCACCACTTATGGCTTTACTGATGAGATTGGTTGGAAAGCAGCCGACAAGCCGGTGCACTGGCACGACTTCCACGCCACCGTTCTCCACCTCCTCGGCATGGATCATGAACGCTTAACATTCTATCACAACGGCATCCAGCGCCGCCTGACCAACGTTCATGGTGAGGTAATTCGGGATATTCTCGCCTAACGCGGAACCGGCGCCCAAAGAACTGATAGCAACCGGCCGGTGATCTTGCCGATGTTTGCGTGTTGGGAATTACTCATCACCACCACGGCCATTTTTTCCGCGGGCCAGAGAACCATGTACGTGCGGGTTTTTTCCTGCGCGCCGCTGTGTCCGACGAGGAGCACGCCTTTGCCATCAGCTTTCCACTTTTGCACTTCCCCCTCGTGATATTTTTTGAAACTGAAGCCGAGACCGTACGTAGTGAGCTGGCCGTTGTTGGTTTTTTGTGGCTTCCACATTTTTTCCCGAGTAGTGGGTTTCATGAGGCGATGGTTCAGTAAACCGGTGGCGAATTTCGCAAGGTCGTCGATGTTCGAAATAAACCCGCCCCCACCGAGTTTCCAGCTCACATCGGTGTCGGTGGATACCACAACCTTACCGTCCTGTTTGCGATAGCCCACGGCACGATCGGGAATGCGTATCCACTGATAATCCGGCTGCAGCGTAGTCATCCCGAGCGGCTTGGCGATGCGATCGCGCACTTGATTTGCAAACTTCTGCCGCCCCGCGCGCTCAACCGCAGCGCTCAGAAGCATAAAACCGCGCGTGGTGTATGAATATTTTTCGCCCGGAGCATTCACTAGCGGCGAGGCCTTAAAATCATCCAGCGACCAAATCACATTTTCAAATGGATGGGCGTGAGGATATTTGCGCGGTGTGGCGATGACCGCCCCATTCGTGTAATGCACAATGCCACCCTGATGGCTGAGCAGATGGCGAATGCGAATCGTCGCGTTGTGCTCGGGAAACTCCGGCACGTAGTCCCGCACGTTGCGGTTGAGGTCCAGCCGATCGTGCTCCCAAAGTTGCATCGCCGCCACGCCCGTGAGGCTCTTGGAAATGGACGCCCAACGAAACATTGTTTGTCGCGTCACGGGCATTTGCTTCTCGCGGTCCGCCCAGCCGTAGCCTTTCAGATATTCGACGCGCCCATTTTTAATCACCCCCACGGCGAGGCCCACTAGTTCCTGCTGCTTCATTTCGTCCTGCATCGCGGTGTCCACGGCCTTCGTCCACGGCGCAACACAGGCGGGGAACAACAGTAAAAGGAGGGAGAGGTGAAAAATCTTCATGTGAATTTGTGGAAACGGGTTGACCGCGCACGGGTTGTTCTCAATGCTTCGGGAAGTCCACCACATTTTCCATGGCAAGTAAACCACACCTCCCGAGCCGATTTTTTGCGTGTCAATTGTTGGCGGCATTTTTGGTTTTTACGAGCCTTGTAGGCGCGGCGGAGTTTGACGTCATCCTCACCGGCGGCACGGTGATTGACGGCACGGGCGCGAAAGGTTTCCGCGCAGATGTGGCCCTGTGCGGGCAACGCATCGCGGCGGTTTCGCGCAAGCCGTTGCGGTCGTCCAATGCGCACGTCATTGAAGTCAACGGCCTCGTCATCGCGCCGGGGTTTATTGACATGCACGCGCACATCGACCCCATCACGCGGCTGCCCGAGGCGCGCAGCATGGTGAGCCAAGGAGTCACCACCGCCATCGGTGGGCCCGACGGCAGCGCGCCGTGGCCGCTGGCGCCGTATCTCCAGCAGCTGGAGCAACAAGGCGTGGGACCGAATGTTTGCCTGTTAGTAGGGCACAATTCTGTACGGCGTGCCGTGATGGCGCTGGACGATCGCGCGCCCACCGCTGCCGAGCTGGCCCGTATGCGCGCGATGGTGGCCGAGGCAATGGACGATGGTGCTTGGGGGATTTCCACGGGTCTGAAATATTTACCGGGGTCGTTTGCAAAAATCGATGAGGTAATTGCTCTCTCGCGCGAGGCGGCGGCACGCGACGGCTACTATACTTCACACCTTCGCGAGGAAGGCTTGGGGGTGATGGACGCGGTAAAGGAGGCGATTGAGATTGGGCGGCAGGCGAAAATTCCTATTGTGCTCACGCATCACAAAGTCATCGGCCAACCGATGTGGGGCAAGAGCCGCGAGACGCTGGCACTGGTGGACGCCGCGCGCAAGGCGGGCATCGATGTGATGATGGATCAGTATCCGTACACCGCCACATACACGGGTATCACCGTGCTAGTGCCGGCTTGGGCACGTGCGGGCGGAACGGCAAAATTCAAGATGCGGTTGAAGGATTCCGTGCTGCGCGCAAAGATAAAAAAAGGAATTATTTTTAATATCGTCAACGACCGTGGCGGCGGCGATCTGCGGCGCGTGCAGTTTGGCCTTGTGAAATGGCAGCGCGCACTGGAGGGCAAAACTCTGCACGACTGGGCCATGATGAAGGGCCTCAGGCCCACGCCGGAAACGGGCGCTGAACTGGTCATTGAGGCCATTCAAAAGGGTGGCGCCTCTTGCATTTATCACGTGCTCGATGAGGACGACGTGGCGCGCATCATGCGACACCCGTTCACGATGGTGGGTTCCGACGGTCGCCTCACCGAACCGGGCACAGGCCATCCGCACCCCCGCTGGTACGGCGCCTTTCCGCGTGTGCTCGGGCATTATGTGCGCGAGAAAAAAATACTGCCGCTAGCCGAGGCCGTACGCAAGATGACCTCACTGCCGGCTGCTCGCGTGGGCCTCGGACAACGCGGGCAAGTGAAGCCCGGCTGGTTTGCCGACCTCGTAGTATTCGACCCCAAGACCGTCATCGACAAGGCCACTTTCGAAAAGCCACACCAATATCCTGATGGCATCCACCACGTTTTTATCAACGGCACCTTAGCCATCGAGGGTGGAAAGTTTTTGAAAGTCCGCGCCGGGAAAGTGTTACGGCGCGCGAGCCACAGTCAAGCTACAATGTTCCCTGGCAAGGACTGGGAACGCTGGGCCACACCGCAAGCCGGCGGCTGGTCGACGGAAAAACTTAAAGCTGCTCGCGCGCACACCGCCACGCTCAAGACGGCAGCGGTGATGATTGTGCATGGGGGCAAAGTCGTAGACGAATGGGGCGAAACCAAGCGTGTCTTCAATTGTCATTCCATGCGCAAAAGTATCCTCAGTGCGTTGTACGGACCGCATGTTTGGGCCGGCACCATCAAGCGCTCCAGCACGCTCGGCGAACTGGGCATCGACGACAACGCGCCATCGCTCACGGACGTTGAAAAAAAAGCCGCCGTTGCAGACCTGCTTAAGGCGCGCTCGGGCGTGTACCATCCCGCGCTGTACGAAACCAAAGGCATGGCGGCCAAGCGGCCCAAGCGCGGCAGCCACGCCCCCGGCACGTTTTGGTATTATAACAATTGGGATTTCAACGCCGCGTGCGCCATTTTTGAAAACCAAACCGGGCACGGCGTTTTTGAGGAATTCGAAAAGCGATTAGCGGGGCCGCTGAACATGCAGGATTTTGTGCGAGCCAAGCACACCCAATATGTCACCGGCTCCGACTCGGTGCATCCTGCGTATCCCTTCCAGCTCAGCGCGCGCGACCTTGCGCGGTTCGGACTACTCTTCGCTCGCGGCGGTCGTTGGGGCGACCAGCAAATCATCCCGCACGGCTGGGTTACCGAAAGCACACGCCCTTACTCTACCACCGAACGCGGCGGAGGCTACGGCTACATGTGGTGGGTAGCGGCGAACGGGAAATTTTACCCCAATGTCACCTTGCCCGACGGAGCCTTTTCTGCTAACGGCTATCGTGGCCACAAAGTCCTGGTCATCCCTCAATGGGACCTCATCATCGTCCACCGCGTAAACACTTTCGAACAGGAAGGCAGTGTCAGCACCGCTGAGTTTGGCAAATTGGTGAAGTTGATTCTCGATGCTCGGTTGAAGAATTGACTCTACTTCAGAGACTGAATACCAAGGCCGGGCTCGTTGGGGAATGTCAATTGACCCTTGTGCAGTTGCACACCTTCGGCGGCGTCCTCGGCTAGAAGCACAGCGCCGTCGAGGTCGGCGTAGTCGAGCAACGGGGCAATTTGGGCGGCGGCGGAGATGCCCACAGAGCTTTCAGTCATGCAGCCGACCATCACCTTCAGCCCAAGTTCTCGCGCATTTGCAATCATGCGGCGAGCGGGGGTAAGGCCTCCGCATTTACAGAGTTTGATGTTTATACCATGGAAATGATCGACGCACCGTGGCAAGTCATCTTCCGAGACGCAGTTTTCATCGGCGATGAGTGGCAGTGCTGATTCACGGAAGAGCTGCGCTTGTGCCTCGCGCGCTTCGGGCTCGAGCGGTTGCTCGATGAACTCCACGCCTTGGCGCGCCATCTCGCTGGATAGCGCGGCGGCCTCGTTCGGATTCCATCCGCAGTTGGCGTCCACGCGGAAGACGGCCTCGGTGTGTTCGCGCAGGGCGGTGATGATTTCCAAGTCGTGTTCGGTGCCGAGCTTGATTTTGTAAATCGGCCAGTCCGGCATTTCCGCAAGCTTGGCAATCATCACGTCCACCTCGGCGATCCCAATGGTGAAGGACGAGTTCACCGCATCATTCGGGTCGAGTCCCCACAGCCGATGCACAGGCGAATTTTCCAAACGCCCCCATAGGTCATGTGCAGCACAGTCCAACGCGGCCAACACGAAGGGGGCGTCGTAGAGGTGCTTGGTGCAGAGATTCCAAAATGAGTCCGTGTCGCTAAAGGTATGGCTGGCCAACACGGACTCCATGTTGGTGAAGTGTTTTTTCATGTCGGCCATGGCGGCATCGTAATAGGTGTTTATTGTCGCCTCGCCATAGCCGCTCACGCCGTCCTGTTGCAGTTCGACAATCAACGTATCCTGAACCGTGATGGTGCCACGCGAAATTGTGAAGGGATGCCTGAGGGGGAGATTGTATTCGTGCAGGTGAATCTTCATTTCAATCCTCCAGCATCCCGCGCGCCGCGTTCACCAATGGTTCCGCGCTTTCTCGGAAAACGTCAGTGGCAGGTAGATTCCATTTATCTTCGATGCGGGCCTTCTCTTTTTTATATGCCGCCTCGGCAACATTTCGGCTGTTGATGGCGATACCGATGAATTGGCTTGGGAGAGCAGCGTTGGCCATGGCAAGGTAAAGGTCACGCTGGATTTCCATATTGGGCAGTTCGATATGGTCAGCACCCTTGACTCTTTTACGGCCCATTTCGTAGCAGTAAATTAGGGCGTGCGGCAGGCAACCGTGTAGCAGGCCGAGAGTCACGGCAGAATAGCACGGGTGCGTGAGGCTGCCTTGGCCTTCGATTACGAGTACACGATGGTGTTGGTGGGCGAGGATTTGTTTTTCGACCGCGCCACTGATAAAATCGCCAACTACGGCGTCGACGGGGCAGCCGTCGCCTTCGACTAGCATTCCGGTTTGGCCGGTGGCGATGAACTTGGCGTCCACGCCCGCAGAGATCAAACCGTGCGTCAGCTCAATGGACACTACCATCTTACCGAGACTGCAATCGTGGCCGACGGTGTGGATGCGAAGGCAATTGCCGGAAATATTTTTTCGTTGGGCAACGTCGCGTTCGTCGTTGGCGCGAAGGTCGCGCAGAGTAGCACCGCTGGTTTTCGCGGCGACCACAAACTCGGTGTCGTCATTCAAAAGATCATGCAGGCCAGATTCCACATCCATCCCGCGCGCGCAGGCGGCGAGCACGAGCACGCGCATGTGCGCGGGCAAACCGCCGCCGGTGGGAGCAACCCCGATGAGCAGCACGTTGGCCTCAGGCAGAGCGTCAAGAGAATTGACGATGGGCAAATCGCCGCCCACCTCCAGCAGCGCTTGCGCAGGTTGCGGAGGTACGGTGGTATCCAGCACGCCCACCACTTCGTCGCGCCGATAGCGAATGACACTGCACGCGGTCTTAGCCGAGTTGGGATTGCTGAGGCCCTCGGTAAGGATGAGAATTTTCCGGTTCACGCCACGCGGATATTAGCAGAGGGTGCGCGGCGACAAAGCAAAATGACATTTACGCTTGCAGGCTCGCGCGGGTTCGTTAGCCTTGAGGCACGCCATGGATCCTATGAAAAATATTCTCTTGCTCACACTTGCATTTTTTTTAAATTTTTCCGGTTTGGGGGAGAAGAAGCTTGTGAAGGTGTTCATCCTAGCCGGACAATCTAATATGGAGGGTAAAGCGGGTATTGACCCGCTGCTGAATCACCAAATTCAGGCGCCGGAGACGAAGTCGTTTTTCGCGCACTTGCACAAGAACGGAAAGTACATCGAGCGTGATGATGTTTGGATCAATTACCTGAACCGACGAGGTAAATTGACGGTAGGCTACGGCTCGCCGGGGCGCATTGGTCCGGAGCTGGAGTTTGGCAATACGGTGGGCAATCACTACGCCGAGCCGGTGCTCATCATCAAGACGGCATGGGGCGGCAAAAGCATTGGGCGCGATTTCAGGCCGCCCAGTTCTGGGCTACAGTCCGAGGAAAAGATTGCGGAGTTGATCGAAAATATGTGCAAGCGCGAATACAGCAACCGCATCCGCAATGAATGGAACAAGGCGAAGAAGGACAATCCAAAAATCACACGCAAGGAGATTGAGTCCAAGAGCAGCGCTTCTCTCGATGCCATTCGCAAAGCCAAGGCCAGCGAGTATCGCAAACAGGTTGAGGAAAGCTACGGCCATTTTTATCGGCTGATGATGGAGGAGATTGTGGTGACACTGAAGGAATTCAAGCAGCGCTTCCCCGAATACGACGGGCGAGGCTACGAACTGGCCGGCTTCGTTTGGTTCCAAGGATGGAACGATATGTACAACGGATTTCAGGATGAGTACGCGGCGAACATGGCGAACTTCATCCGTGACGTGCGCAAGGATTTGAAGTCGCCCAAGCTTCCATTCGTCATCGGCCTCATGGGCCAGAATGGCTTCAAGCCCGCCCAAGGCAACATGGGCCTCGTCAAAGCTGCGCAGTTATCGATGAACGACATCGCCGCATTCAAAGGCAACGTGAAAGCCATTCCCACAGATATATACTGGGATAAAAAAGCTGACGCCGCCTATCCGACATGGCGCGACAACTTCGAAGCGTGGAAAAAGATCGGCTCAGATCGGCCTTATCATTATCTCGGTAGCACCATCACCTTCTCGAAAATCGGCCGCGCCTTCGGCGAGACGATGCTGGAGTTGCGCAAAGGCAAGTAATGCCGACCGCCAAGCGTAAGCCCCAGATTGCGGTGGTGGATTGGAAACCCGCGCCGGCCAGTAACAGTGACGCGAAGCTGGAGGCAAAGGCCATCGGCGCGACCGCCGTGGTGAAATATTATTTAGCCGCAAGTGAGGCGGATTTCACGCCGGCCATTTTGAAATCCGATGCCATTATTCTCTGGCAAAACACGACCGTCTCCGAAGCTACCATTGCGAAAATGACGAACTGCCGTGTATTTATTCGCAACGGCGTTGGCTACGACACAGTAGATATCGCCGCTGCCGCACGCCGGGGCATTCCCGTTTGCAACGTACCGGATTATGGCACCGAGGAGGTGGCCGACCACGCCATCGCGCTAACCATGGCGCAGGTGCGGCAGTTGTTTCCGCTCAATCGTGAGGCGATGTCGCTCGGCTGGGAACTACACGTGAAAGGGAAACTGCGACGGTTGAGCACTCTCACTTTTGGGATTGTGGGACTCGGCCGCATTGGTACGGCGTGCGCGCTGCGTGCGAAGGCGCTGGGGTTCCATGTGGTGTTTTACGACCCCTATTCACCCAGTGGCACGCAGAAGGCGGTGGGCATTAAGCGCGTTGATTCATTGACCAAGTTACTAAAGCAAGCCGACGTGATTTCGCTGCATTGTCCGTTGAACAAAGAAACGCACTATCTCATTTCGGAAAAGGAATTGGCGCTAATGAAGCCAACGGCGTATCTCGTGAACACCGCGCGCGGGGGCGTCATCAAAAAGAAGGCGGTGCTGGCGGCGTTGCGTAAAGGCATCATTGCCGGCGCGGGGCTGGATGTGATTGAAGATGAGCCGCTCAAAACGAAAGCCGAAGCGCACACGCCAAATCTAATCGCCACGTGCCACGCAGCATTTTGTAGCGTCGAGGGCATGGTTGAAATGCGCACGACCTCAGCCCGTATCGCCAAGCAAGCCATACTTGGACAGCCGCTGGATAATGTGGTGAACGGGCTTTAATTTTTCGTGGCAGTGCCGGGGCGAACTTTGTCCTGCCACTCTTTTGGCTTTTCCAAAATATCGCTATCGTCCTCGTAGTTTGCCTGCAGGCCGCGCAGTTGTTTCTTTAAATCGTCGGCGAGCTTGCCAGTACCTTTTTTGCCATAGAGATTTTGTAGCTCATCGGGGTCGCTTTTCAGATCGTACAATTCCCATTCATTTCCGAACTGATAAAAGTGCATCAGTTTGTAGCGCTCGGTGCGAATACCGTAGTGGCGCGGGATCATGTGCACGCTGGGGTATTCATAGTAGTGATAGTAAATGCTGGTGCGCCAGTCTTTGGGGGTTTGCCCGCGGAGTAATGGGACGAGTGAAGACCCCTGCATATCGGCGGGGATTTTGGCGCCAGCAATGTCGAGAAAGGTTTCGGCGTAGTCAAGGTTTTGGATAAGATGCGTGTCGCGCGAGCCGGGTTTGGTGACGCCCGGCCAATTGACAATAAAGGGCATCATCAGAGATTCCTCGTACATCCAGCGCTTGTCGTACCAGCCGTGGTCGCCGATGTAAAAACCCTGGTCAGAGCAATAGATGACAATAGTGTTATCGGCGAGGCCCAGATCTTTTAGAGTCGCGCGTAGTAGCCCGACACTTTCATCAACGCCTTTCACACAGCGCAAATAATTTTTTGCGTAACGTTGAAATTTCCATCGCACGAGTGCCTTGCCGGAGAGCTTGGCTTTGTGAAATTCGGCGTCCTTGGGGGCGTAGGCGGCGCGCCATTGTTCCAACTGCGCGGGAGACATGCGCTTCATGTTGTTCCAAGCGGAGCGGTCCTGGCGCTTTTGCGATGCGGGCTGGTTGTAATCGGGCGTGAGGTCGACAAAGAGGTCGTAATTCAAATCCATGTGCCGGTCGATTTCCAACTCCTGATGGCGTGCGGGTGGGGCGTTATCCTCCCATTTGTCGAAAAGCGTGGCCGGCTCGGGGATTTCAATGTCATCGTAAAGGTGTAAATGGCGCAGTGCGGGCATCCAGTTGCGATGCGGCGCCTTGTGCTGGACCATCATCATGAAGGGCTGGCCATCCTGACGTTTTTTGGTGAGCCACTCGACCGCAAGATCCGTTACCACATCCGTGCAATAGCCGTCGATGCGCCGCCGGCCGTTGGGGAAAATCATATCCGGATTATAATAGAGTCCCTGCCCAGGAAGCACTGCCCAGTCGTCAAAACCCTGAGGTTGGCCCTTGAGATGACTCTTACCGTATATGGCCGTTTGGTAGCCGGCCTTTTGCAATAGCTTGGGAAAAATCTGCTGGTTCCAGTCAAAGCTGTTGCCGTTGTTCATGAAACCATTTTTGTGGCTGTGCTTGCCGGTCATAATCACCGCACGACTCGGGCCGCAGATGGAATTGGAGCAAAAACTTTTTTCGAACAACATCCCGCCCCGTGCCAGCCGATCAATATTAGGCGTGGGGTTTACCGATTTCAGCCAGCCATTGTAGGCACCTATTGCGTGGGGAGCATGGTCATCGGTGAAGACAAATAATATATTCGGTCGCTGGTCCTTAGCTTGGGCTGGCGAAACCACCACAATAATCAGAGCAATCAAACGTAAAAGATAATTTTTCATGAGCATAAAATGTAGGCGGTTAAGCTAGCAACTACACGGCGATTGTCTAGCGAAATGGGCACGCGTATGCTACATTGGTATATGAGTCGACCCTCCCTTTTGATTTCATTCTTCACACTCAGCCTGTTTGTTCATTCCGCCGATGGGCTAAAACTCAAGTTCAAGGATGGTACAATTCTGCCCGAGGCAAGAATTTATGTGCCCGCTGTCGCGCACTCCACGGGCAACCCCGACGGGCGTGGGGTGATCCTGATGTATCATGATAAACTTTACATTCATCATTTCCCTTACCGCCAACCGCGCAAAGTCATCCACGTGATTGACGACGGCGTTGATAACGGCATTTACAAAACCACCGCAGTGATGGAGGAACTCGAACATTATCAACCTCGCTCATCAACGCTCGATCCTTCCCCGCGCGAGCTGTTTTATTCCTGCACTCCGTCGCGGATTGCTTTTTTCCATTTCGACCGGCAGAGCTTGAATGTCCTGAGCCGGTCTATTGCCAAACATTCTCGGATCTCACGCACTCATAAACAGGCTGCTCTCAAGGCCATCCGTAACGCTTATTATGCCAACCCAAACCCGGCCTACTATAACACTCCATTGCATTCGCAGATCTGGCAAAGGGAAGCTGATCGTGACGTGGCCCGATATCAGGATAAAGTTTTCTACGGTAAATGGATCGACCAACCAGAGCTGGCTCCGGTTACTTTCCGGAAATTACTCAGCGCCCGCCGGAAGCGTGCGCCCTAAAAATTCTGTTATCGCCGAGCGCAAATGCAGCGTGGTGCCCTTACCTTCGCGGATGGAGTGGGTTCGGTTGGGGTACGCCAACATCTCAAACTTCTTATTGTGCTCCACGAGTTCATGGATGAGTTTGGCCATGCCCTGGTAATGTACGTTATCATCCGCCGTGCCGTGGATTAGCAGCAGGTTACCCTTAAGTTGCTTAGCGTAAGTAATTGGCGAACCGTTCTTGTAGCCCTCTGTGTTGTCCTTCGGAAGCCCCATGTAACGTTCCTGATAAATTGTGTCGTAAAGGCGTTGGTTTGGCACTGGCGCAATCGAGATGCCGGTGTGATACAAATCAGGGAATTTGAACATCGCATTGAGTGTCATCGAGCCACCTCCGCTCCAACCCCACACCCCAACTCGATTTGCATCAATGTAAAGTCGGTCTTTCAACACCTGCTTTACCGCAGTCGCCTGATCTTCTGCTGCCAAGATCCCGACCTGTCGGTACACACACTTGCGCCACGCATTGCCGCGTGGCGCGGTGGTGCCGCGATTATCAAAGCTCATTACAATGTAGCCCTGCTGTGCAAGCATCCGGTGCCACATCCCGCCAGATCCACCCCACCGATCCACCACTGTTTGCCCTGCCGGCTCGCCATACACATAAATGAGCAATGGGTACTTTTTGGTTTTATCCAAATTAGGCGGCTTCACTGCGTAGGCATCTATTTCCACATCTTTCCCAATCGTCACACGAAAGAACTCTGTCTTTGGTCTCTGCAACTTGGCTAGATTATCGCGCAACGCCTGATTCTCCTCCAATGTTCGGACTATTTCATGCGAAGGTAGCTTGATAAGGCTGGAGATTGGCGGAAAGGAAAAACTTGAAAAAGTATGTACCGCCCATTTTGCATCAGGAGAAATACTATAACTGTGCGAGCCGATTTGTTCTGCGGGCGATAGTCGGGTTAAATTTTTTCCATCCAGGCCGACACGATAAAGATAACGCTGCGTTGCATTATGAGGAGAGGCGATAAAATACAGCCACTGATTAGCTTCATCAATTTTGAGCGCGCGAATAACATCGTAGTCCCCACCGGTCACCTTCTGGACAGCCTCGCCCTCACGGCTCACCAAATATACCTGCCGCCATCCTTCACGCTCGCTCACGTATGTGAATTGATTACCTTTATCAATCCATTTTGTGAATCCGAACCGAACCTCAATCCATGCGTCATCACGATCGGTGTACACAGTTTTCACTTCGCCATTGCGGGCGTTGGCAAGCATTACGCGATTTGTATTCTGTAGACGATTCAGTTGCTGTAGATGCAATTCTTCCGAATTGGCTGCCCATTCCATGCGAGCAAGATAATGGTTACGCGGATCACCGGGCACTTCCACCCAGGTAGTCTTACCATTTTTTAGTTGCACCACCCCTACGCGACAAATTGCATTGGTCTCGCCGGTTTTCGGATAACGAAAGGTAATTAGTTTAGGGTAGTAACCGGACACATTATTGAGCATGTGCATCAGAGGTACACCTTTCTCATCCAATTGCCAGTAGGCGATCGACTTGCCATCAGGGCTCCAGCGATAGCCATCGCGCAAGCCCAGTTCCTCCTCGTACACCCAGTCGAAGGTCCCGTTAATCACTGTATCGCTGGAGCGTTTTGTCAGCACATGAATCTTGCCGCTCTTTAAATTCTCTACATACACATTTCTTTCTCGCACGTATGCCACGTGATTACTGTTGGCCGGAGAAAATTTGGCGAACATCAGCGTTGATGGCTTGGCCTTCCCTCCCAGTTTCTGCAACTTGCCGCTGGCGCGGTCGAGCACCCAGTAATCCCCACGCGTATTGGATCGCCATACGCGTTTTGAATTGGTGTAAATTAGCACCTTGGCCAAGTCTTTGGTGAAAGAGTAGCCGCTCAATTTCAGCGGCTTCTTTTTGTCCTTGGGAATCAAGGACTCGGCGGCCACGAGAATTTTCTTTTCCCCGGTGGCCGGATTGTATTGGACAATATCCTGTCCGTCCTTGGTCTCGCTGGATTTTTCCTGCCGCACGTAGCCCTGCCCCGGCTCCAGCCATTTGAGTGAGTAGCTCTTTGAGTCAAACTCCTTTTTGACGTAGATGCGATCCAGCGTCAGCAGTGGATCAGACTCAGGTTTATTTTCATCATCAGCCAGAGTGGTAAATGGAAACACTACAGCTATTAGTAGACATCGATGCATGGCAGGAAGGTTGCCGTTTGCCTCAGGCTGAGGCAAGCAAACTAGGTGCTGACTGATTCACGTGTCCTTTTACCATTGAGCATGGTGCCGACCCAAGTGTAGCGAATGGCGTGTTCATAGATCAGCATGAGAATTCCTAAAGTTATGGTGAAAATAAAAAGGAACTTCAGAAAACTCGAATAGGGCCATTTGCTCGCCCAAAATTGCAACGCCATAATGAGGGGCATATGCGCTATATAGATCCAGTAGGATGCATCGGAGATGTAGCGCACCCTTCTATTTTCCTTGGAAAAGAAACGCCGGAAGCATCCGATGAAACCAAAGATCATCAGCCAGGCAAACAACAACTGACACAGGTTGGTTAAGAAGTGATACCAAATAATTTCCGACTGGTTGCCATTCCAGCCCGCCTTGAATGCCGCATTGCGCAGTTCGATCCAATGGATAGCCAGTAGCAATGCGGGAATAGACAAGATAAAACAAGCCTGCCATCGCCGTCCAATGGCTAGGTCAAATTCATCGCGGCCATAGCAAATGGCGCCAAAGCCAAAAAAGACCGCGTAGTAAATGAGCTGAGGTGGCCAGGGAATTACTCCACCAAAAGTATCGGGACCGATCATGGGGAGGCCCATAATCATGCCAATCAAGCCATTGAAGAGTTGTGGTAATAGGGTGAGCGGTCCCAGCCAGAGCCAGGGTGAGCGAATCATCCGTGAGGAGAGCGGCTTAATCTGAAATCTCTCTATTAGTTTTATGACAACTGCAAAGCCAAGTATTAACCAAAGCAAATAGTACAAAAACCATAAGTGACCTGTCACGGGAGCCAATATCCCCATAGCCAACAATGCTATGGGATTGTTAATACTTTCTTCAAACTTCGCCTCCGCCTGCGCGAAGGGGAAATCGGCATCCATCCCTATAATGGCAATCCCAAATATCCAGAGAATCGGCAGGGCAATGATCAGTGGAACCAGAATACGCTTGGCACGATGCCTGAAGAGCTTTCGTAGGCCTTGTTTACGCCACAGCATGGCTGTGAAAAACCCGCTGATCAGGAAAAAGAGCTGCATTCGAAACCCATGAATAAAATTAAACACATACCCGTATACCTCCGGATTTTGGTTGATATCCTGTGGAACACCCGGAATCGGGATCGGCATGAAAGACAAGAGACCGTGAATGACAATGCCTAGAAGCATGGCAAAGCCGCGCAAGGCATCCAGATCATGATAGCGTTTCTTATCCAAGGGGTTGGGTGGAGCAACTTAGCCCAAGGCTCCTAGAATCACAACCAACCGTGAAGGCCAATGATTTGAGGCGAGTAATATCTAGGCTGGAGTTTTTTCCCGGGTACGATTGCCATTGAGCAAGGTGCCAATAAAGGTGTACCGGACCCCAAGTTCGTAGATCAAAAGCAAAGGGAGTGTTGTGGCTGCACATGCAATTAGGAATTTTGGGAAGCTTGGCATATCCCAAGTGCTAACCATTGCCTGGAGGAACATAATTACCGGCAGATGCATAATGTATAGCCAGTACGAGGAATCAGAGATGTACCGGATGCGCGAATTTTCGCTCGCGAAAAAGTAGCGGAAGAAACCAATGAAACCGAAGATCATCAGCCATGCGTAGGCAACAGAGCAGGCGGCTAACAAAAAACCGTTGTCCTGGCTCTTGACCAGGAACAACCCTGCCAACAGCGGCGGCACTGCGAGGATGAAGCTAAGCGGCCATAGTTTTCCCACTTTGGTTTCAAACGTATCGCGGCCAAAACAAACAGCGCCGAAGAAAAAGAAAATGGCGTAATAAATTAGAATGGGCGGCCAAGGGAGAAAACCAGTTGCAGTAGCGGGGCCAAAACTGTCCTTCATCAACAACTGCGCTAGAAATGTAACCGGGAGCAGCCAAAGACAACGCAAGGGTGAAGTAACCAACCAATCAGGTAATGCCTTCCACTTAAGTTTTCCCAGAATCCACGTAATCGCAATGAACCCCAACACTAACCAGACCAGGTAATAAAGGAACCATAGGTGAAGAAAGGTGGGTGCGAAAAAAATCAGCATCACCAATCCTTCGAGACCGGTCTCGACGCTCCCTCCCTCTTCCGCCCCCTTTTCCTTGAGCATTATTGCAATTTTCGGGCGTGTTTTCTGGATGCGTTCATAATCCAAATTTAATTGGAGAATCCCATCAAAAAATTTGTAAATCCCCTCCACCTGTTCCCAGGGTGCTTCTACGCCCGCGAGCGGGGTACCGTTTTTTTTATTTTTCGCATTCACCTGCGCCTTGTTTTTCAGCAGCAGCTCGACAATTTCTGTGTGGCAAAAAAACGCGGCGATGTGCAGGGCAGTATCGCCTTCATTATTTTTTGCATTTATTTCCGCGCCGCCTTCCACTAGTAGCCGGGCCGCCTCGGTACTGCCATATAGCGCGGCAACCATTAACGGCGTACTGCCGCCTTCCGGCTCGCGCACTTCCAAATCCGATCCTGTCTTAATGTGTACCCTGAGTGCCTCCACATATTGAGGATTCAAGGCGGTGAAAATATCAATCGCTGGAGTTTGTGTGTCTTCTTTAGCCGAAAGCTTTGCCTCCGGTTGAACTACTTTGACTGTCTGAGAACGCAGTTTTCTTACCTCTTCATTTTTAGCCTCGCCATAAATACCCACTGGAATAATGAGTATCCAGGTAATGGGCACGAAGATGGCAAGGGGGAGGAGAATTCGCTTGGCACGGTGTTTGGCCAGTTGCTTGAGTCCGCGATTTCTCCACAGCATCGCCGTAAAAAATCCGCTCACCAAAAAAAACAAGGGTAAGCGAAAGCCGTGAATGGCATGCAGTATAAATTCATAAAGGCTATAGTCTGCCGACACTTTGAGCCCTGCGCCTTCGAGCGGCGCGGCCAGTACGGTGGGCACATTGATCTCCGGTTGATACAAGTCCTGCGCCGGCCATATCGAAGTGGGCACGGGAAAAAATGAGAGGGCTCCGTGCAGTACAATTCCCAGCAGCATCGCGAAGGCCCGTATTGCATCCAGATCGTGAAAGCGCTTCTTTTCCAACACCGGCGGAAGTGGTGTGGACTCTATGACAGGAGGTTTCTCCATTCGTAATTGTTAGCCACGTGGTTCTCTCTACTTAATAAAGAAAAAACTTTTTTTCCATTTATTGAATCTTGCCTTGTGCGGATAGTCTTCTCCCACGACTTGACTCTTTTTTCCATGGGCGGGCGGTATAATCCAGTGGGCGTTTGGAACATTCTCCGGACCTTTTTTCCAGTTATCCATCAATTCACGATAGTCATCAGCCAAACTACCCGGTTTGCGTGGAGGCATGTGCTTATTTGGATCCCAGCCGGCATCCAAGAATAATTCAATGGTTTTCATGCCGACCCTATGACATTCAAAGCAGGAATTGCCCTTGATATGCATAGTTCGCATGTCCCAATTCTCCCCACCAATCACATAGTACGGTGAGTCCTTGTCCAGTTTGGGAACAACCGGCTTGTCGGTGCCGGGGATCTTGGCCGCTTTAATGAATGGGTTGGTAACAAACGGATCTGCTTGATGGCACGAAACGCATTGCACCGGCGCTGGGACATAAGCCTTGTTGAATTCTCCGGGATTGTCGATCCAAGGCATCGTGCCGCGCATACGTAGCGTCCCCTTGTCCTGTTTGACCCAAGCATTCAGGTTCCGGAATCTGGATTCAAAGAATGCTGTGGCACCGGTTTTCTTATTGTATCCAATCATTTGTACTGATCCGGTGAATTTTCTTTGGTCACCATCCCAATCTTCATTCCGGCCGAAGGCAATCCAGATAACATCAGGCAGAGGCTTGCCCTCAGCCGTTCTGCCTTCGTAGCGCTGCAGAACCGATCCGGAAGAAGTAAACCCCTTGCCCTGTAAATTGGGGTTATCCAATTCCTTGCTCCGAAGAGCCCCGTACTTTTGAACTCCATTGACGTAAAGAGGGATTTCGATGCAATCATCGAGAATAATCTTTGGCGGAACGCCGAGCTCAGGCTCGCACATCTTGACGTACTCCATGGCGATCTTAGGCATAGATGACTCCTTCTCATCATCCGAGTCATCGTCGTCGCCGAAAAGAGATTTCAGAAAGTTTTTAAAGTTATCTTTCTTTTCCTCTTTCCCCTGCTGCTCAGGCTTAGCTGGAGTCCCATCCTTGTTATCACTCGCGTAAGCGATTAGAGCTGTGACAACCAGTGTTACAATGAGCAGTTGTTTCATGTGCAATTTTATCCCGACACCGACGGAAGCACTTGTACTCAATGGCAGGGGATTACCCCACAAAAAATAACCCAGTGCTAACGCAGCAACTCGGCGATCTTGGGCCGAGTTTGCTGGATCCGATTATAATCCAATGGGATGCCAGCCGGTTTATAAAGGATTCCATTTAATAAATCATAGATAGGCTTGACCTGATCCCAAGGTGCCAGCGCTCCATCAAGTGCGGTTGCACCTGTATTGTTTTTGATTTTCTTGTCTACGCCTCCCTTAAGGAGCGCTTTCACGATCTCGGGGTAACACAGGAACGCGGCCGTATGCAATGCGGTACTGCCATCCTTGTTTTGGAGGTTCAAGTCCGCTTTGGCTTCAATCAGTGCCTTGGCTGCTTCCACTCGCCCGAAGGCGGCGACGACCATCAATGGGGTGGTTTTTTGACCGTCCGGCGTAAGCTGGTTCAAGTCGGTGCCGGCTGCGATATGCTGCTTGAGTGCCTGAAGATTTCCATCACCCGCAACCTTGAAGACATCCACATTGGGTGGGGCTGGTGTGGTTGTGCTGCAGCCAATTAGAACCATGGCACCGAGTGTTAATATGAGTAGTTGTTTCATGTATAATTTTATCCCGGCACCGGCGGAAGCACTTGTACTCAATGGCAGGAGATTACCCCACAAAAAATAACCCAGTATTAACGCAGCAACTCGGCGATCTTGGGCCGAGTTTGCTGGATTCGATTATAATCCAATGGAATACCGGCCGGTTTATAAAGTTCTCTGTTTAAATAATCATAGATAGGCTTGACCTGATCCCAAGGTGCCAGCGCTCCATCCAGTGCGGTTGCACCTGTATTGGTTTTGATTGCCTTATCCGCGCCCGCCTTCAGGAGTGCCTCCACGATCTCGGGGTGACACAGGAACGCGGCCGTATGCAATGCGGTACTGCCATCTTTGTTTTGGAGGTTCAAGTCCGCCTTGGCTTCAATAAGCACCTTAACAGCTTCGGCTTGTCCCACGCCGGTGGCCGCTATCAGTGGGGTGGTTTTTTGGCCATCCGACGTACGCTGGTTCAAGTCGG
>JAOLZA010000042.1 GCA_028343615.1 Verrucomicrobiota bacterium | reverse complement strand
TTTTCACGTAGCACTGTGCCCTTGCCTTTGAGAGTAGCCACCTGACTGATTCCATCAGGCCGGTAGGAAGCTGGCAACTTTACTCCTGCGATTTCACAAAAGGTGGGCAGTAAATCCACCGCTGAAAAAATGGATGTCTTGTCCACTTTATCAGCAGCTATTTTCCCAGGCCAACGGGCAATAAAAGGCACTCCGATTCCACCTTCGAGGAGAGCTCCTTTGTAAGCTCGGCGGCCTCCCGTAACTCCCTTGGCTGCTGCTATTCCATAGCCAAGGCCTGTTGCGGAATCATAACCGAGAGTCAAGGGTGCGTCCGGAGCTCCGCGCGCAGGTCCGTTGTCGGAACTAAAGATCACGAGGGTGTCCTTGGCTAGATTCAACCGATCCAAGGCATCGAGCAATTGGCCTATCCTCAAGTCGGCATGAAAAAGAGTCGCCGCATAGATCGCATCTTTCTCCCCGAGCTTGGCAAAGTGCTTCTGCAACTTGGGGTCGACGTGAAAGGGAGTGTGTGGCTCATGAATCCAGAGGTTGATAAAGAAGGGTTTATCCGCCTTATGGCTTTTCTCAATGAAGAGGATAGCGCTCTTGACGTCATCGTGTACGTACATCTGAGGCCCGGAACAATTGAAGGCTCCATATTCATCAAATCCGTATTCACTAGGAAAAGGTGCATCAGGGATCATGTCGTTGGCCAGATGCCATTTACCGAAATGCGCTGTGGCATAACCTCCACTTTTCAGGAAACGAGACAGGAGCGGCGCATTGGGATCCAGCCAATCGGGCATATTGCGCTTGGCATTGCTGGACACCCAGGCGAAGTGCCCATCAATATTATAGCGCGCCGGGAAATGCCCGGTCATTACGGCGGTACGGCTGGGAGAACACACACCACTAGCCACGGTGAATCGATGAAAGTCAGTTCCCTCCTTCGCCAGTCGATCGATATTGGGCGTTTTCACATACGGGTGACCATGACAACCCAGATCGCCCCATCCCCAGTCATCAGCGAAAATAAAAATAATGTTGGTTGGCGGCTCGTTCGCAGAAGTCTGCGGAACCAACCCGAAAACAAGCGTCAGTAAAACACCTAAAATAGTTTTCGTATTCATGCTTACTCTATCGAGCGCCTTTCCTATTTCTTAAGGGGTGGCTGTTTCTTGAGTTCCCAACGGTACGTCTCGCCTTCATTTATTAGTTTCAGGCGATTTCTCGAAACCCCAACTGGAGCGAACGACTTTGGGGCACTGGCCTTTAGTTTCTGTTTTACCGCAGCTAATTTCACGTCACCCGCAAGATTATGCCATTCATGCGGATCACTCTCGACATCATAGAGTTCTTCAGTGCCATCACTGTAATGGATATAGCGCCATTTCTGATTGATGATCGCGTAACCACCTGGATCCAAGTACGGCAGGAAAACATTGCGATCGGTTGCCTTTGACGGTGTGCGCAACATGCCGTTTAGAGAAGATCCTTCTAATCCTTCAACGGCCGGCAGGTTGCACATCTCGACAAATGTCGGATACATGTCAATCAGGCTGACGGTTGCATCGATCGTCTTTCCGGACGCCACACCCGGCCCAGCCCAAATGAAAGGCACATTTGAGGTGCGTTCCCACAGGGTGTGCTTACCCCAATCACCTTTCTGGCCATGCTGAAAACCATGGTCACTCCAAAGGACAACAACTGTGTTGTCTGCATAGGAGCTTTGGCGCAGTGCCTTCATGACGCGGCCCAACATCGCATCGGCATACGAAACGGAGGCAAGATAGCCGTGAATGGCCTGTTCAATAGCACCCAACTCAACCAGCCGGTCGTGGTGCTGGCGCTTACGATTAATCTTCCGGCGTTTCACCAATGACGGCAAATCATCTAGATCGTCTTCCTTGTAAATCGGAGCCTTGATCTTCTCCGCATCGTACAGATCGAAATATTTCTTTGGCACATAATTTGGGAAGTGTGGCGCGTAAAGGCCCACAGCGAGGAAGAATGGTTTATCATGCTTTTGCTTAAGGACATCACAGGCCCAGCTCACTCGCTTGGTATCAGCCATATCTTTTTCCCGCTCATTGGGAATCGCCGCCCATTCCAGGAACATCCCCCCGGTGATCTGCCTCCCCCGGTTGTAGATACTGTTTGGGAACGGATCGGGTAAGGGCGTATCTTTGCCCCACGAATCCAATGGCCAACCTTCACGCTTGGCGGCTTCATTACGCAGAAAGAATTTAGTCCAGCCACGATGATCGATGTAACCGGCCGAATGATGAAAGAGCTTGCCGACCCCATAGGTCACATATCCCGCCTTAGCAAAACTAACCTGCAGTGGACGCAACTCAGGATGGTTGTGGTAATATATCTCGGTTCGGTAGCACCCGGTCGTCGAGGCAAACCGACCGGTAAAGATTGCACTTCTTGAAGGAGCACAAAACACTCCAGGACAATGAGCATTATTGAATGATACCCCGCGCTTAGCCAAAGCATCCATGTTGGGCGTCTTTGCTTGCGTATGGCCCATTGCCCCGACCCAATCGCACAAGTCATCAACGGCAAAGAAGATCACATTTGGTGATCCCTTGGCTGAGACCTTTGGCGCAACCCCAAGGATGAGAGCAACCAGTAATGCTGCTATTTTAGTCATCAACACATATCAAACAGTCGACTAGGGAATCGCCTGAAACATTTGGGTGATGATGAGCTTCTTTCCATCCTGCTTGATTTGGAGGTCAAAAAATCCGGAATCGTCCCCACCTTTGTGCAGAAATCCAATCGAGATGGAATCACCTCTTTTGGAAAAGCGACTCGGCTTAGTCCAATCAACCTGATTAAGGAGCTTGCCATTGACGGCTTGCTCATGATCGTACTCGCCCTTCAAAAGAAGACCCAGAATAGCTTCGCATTCTTCAGCAGTCATACCCTGTGTCGAACCAGCCCGATATTCCTTTTTATCCACCTTGAGGATAGTTTGTTTTCTTGTGTATGGTTTACCTGCCCAGAAGCTCCCCAGCTGGACCTGCCCCTTCCTTGGCTTGGCTCCGGGCTGCAACCACTCACCGTGGCTTATACTTAAAACCTGATAGGACACTTCACGGCCTTTGACTTGTTCAGCACCCTGTACACGCACCCCGCGGTAAGGCGATGGAAACATGTTGTGGGTGGAAATCTTGCCGATCTTCTTGATTCCACATTTCTGAGCCAGAGCAATTACCTCTTTTTCCTGACCCTTGGTGAGCATCGCACGTTTAACATAGTACCGCTCAAATCCATAAGAGGAAAGACTAAGTGCTATAGTGAACAGACTAAGTATTATTTTTTTCATTTATTTTTTTATTAAATTTTTTATTGTTGAAATATTTTCAAGTTAATTCAAAAGAATCATTCACCGATGGATTGATCTCCATCCGGACTTTGGGTTGTCACGCTTTGGTAATAACGACCCAGTGTAGTTAAATCTCCGTTTTCACCAAACAAAGAGGAGGTGTGACCAAAGGACTCATTATGCTCGAAAGAGAACCAAGCATAGCCTGCCACCCAATCCTGTTTTTCCAACCAGGGAAGCACTTCCTTCATGAAAGCCAGAACGTAGGGTGCTTTCATACGATTTTGGGAGTGGGTTTTGGCCTGCCAATCGGCGGGGGCAAACTCGGTGATTAGCAATGGACGCCTTCCATATTTTTCATAGATTCGCCGCATCTTGGCCTTGAAGTCGGCTGCATTGGTTCCGCCATACCAGTGTACCCCTACATAATCCACACGGTATCCCAATCGGTCAGCTTCCCGCATAAAATCGACCATCCATGAACTGTTCACTCCCTGCACGGTTCCATCATTTAATCCCTCAGGATTCGCACAACCGGGACTGCACAGTGGCACGTTAAGAGATTCGAGAATTGGCCAATACTTTAATGCAGCCTTATAAGGCATATTCGCCTGCTCTTTTTTGTCCGGCTCATTGAAGCCCAGAAAACGTTTCACCTTTCCCGATTTAATGTGAGGCACAACCTTATCCTGCAGGCTTTTCCCTAAATCAGCAGCAGACCAAGCCCCCCAAGCCATGGGAACGAACTCTACCGGTGAAGGTTGACCGGCCACCTGATCCCATCCCCAAGAGTAACTCCAGTAGGGGTTTACTTTTTTGAGTCGAGGCAGATTCACCTTGGCCGAACCGGGCTCTCCCGCAGCGCGCATAGAAAAACAAATCCCTTTTTTTCCCGGCAACTTCAATCGAGCTGCCGGAAAATGCGGCTTAGCAACCTTTAGGTTCGGAGCAGTTTCCTTATGCAACAAAACTAGCTTCTTTCGAGCTTCCTCAGCTGGCTTCCAAAACCACCCTTTGGGATCCCACACCTGAGCGTAGGTATATTGGTCGAGTAAAAGCTGATAGGTCACTTTTGCTGCGACCTTATCTCCTTTCTTACTCAAAGCATCACCCTTCAACAAAAGTGAAACCCCTGCTGCGTTAAGATTGCCGTATTTTTTAGCATCCTTAGCCGGTGCGTATCCTTTGAGTTGATTATTGGTCCGCCGTGCCTGCGGCCCCCAAACCCGAATCACTCGGTTTGCCTGCGCAATGGCTGCATCCCAATTCTTTCGCTCCATTGTTTTCCATATCTTAGCAGTAGCCTGGTAAGCTTCCTCGGCATGGGCCAAGCAAACCAAAAACAACATTAGTATGAATGCAAAACGTGCTTTCAAACTATTATTTGGCCTTCTTTGTAATCTCGATTCCATTTGGTAGCAACGGCTCCCAGTGTGCCCCGTTTTTGTTCCACTTTAAATACATTTTAATCAAATCACCCTTCTTCGGAATCGACTCATGCCCTTGAGGTCCCGGCAAGGGAGGAATGCGAGTAACTGGTCTCCATGCCTTAATGGCTAGAGGCCCCTTCAATTCAAAGCCTTGTTCAAGCGTGGGCTTCTTATGAAGGGATATCAGCTCAAGTTTAATGCCATAAATCCGGTCACGATGTATACCCAAGGCCCGCTCAATTTTAGATTTTTGCACCTTTGACTCAACGGTAACCACGCGGCCGGTAACGATGAACTCCGATTGTTCATCCAATTGCTTTTGGCTCAGTGGAGCTATTGCTGCGAGCAGCTGAATTTCCCCCATAAAAAACACACCACACAATAGAATAGTCAGTGAACCTTTTATAGGATCTGTAAATAGCTTCATTTCAGTGCCTGTCTCATTTCTGTTTCTCTTCTAATTCTTTCCCCGTCTTACCACCGTGTTCACGTAACAATCGCTCTATTTCTGGGTGTTTATTATTGATTGCGAAATCCAATGGAGTCCCGTCTATAGACCATAGGTTTACATTAGCTCGTTGTTGAATGAGGAAGGCAACCATCTTCTTATCGCCTGCCCTCACCGCCTTATGTAAAACCCTGTAAGAAGCCTTTCCCGCAACGCAATCGATATTCGTACCCTTCTTGAGGCAATGCTTAACTTTAGCGAGATCACCCTCCTCAGCAGCTAAATGCAGATCTGAAATGGCCTGAAGCTCCTCGTCAGAAATCTGCCGCTGCATCAGTGGCTCTTCCGGCATTTGACTTCTTGATTTTTGCGTTGTTTCGCACCCTAACAGTATTCCAGTTAAGACTGTTGTGATTAGTATCGGTTTCATTCTTCTTTGACCTTTAGTTCTTCGGAAGTCTTGCCGCCATGTTTGCGAAGGAATTCAGCAGTCTTTTTGCGCCCGTTCGCCAAGGCTTCATCAAGTGGAGTTTGGCTTTTTCCATTAAGTTCATTTACATTTGCCCCATTAGTAATGAGTAGTTCACAAACCTCAGAAGCATGTTTTTCAGAATAACTTCGAACCACTTGATGTAAAACTGTTTCCCCTGTTTTCTTACGGTGGGGTTTATTATCTTTAATCATACTTCCCGATTTAAGTTTCACATTTACATCAGCCCCTTTGGATAACAGCAGCTTAGTTAAGCCCAAATAGATTTCATAACTTTTGGAAGCACCTTGGGCTGCACCGTGTGCTGCCGAAAACAATGTAGTCTCTCCCGTGCGCTTTGTCTTGGCATTCACGTCCGCCCCTGCGCCTATGAGTAATTCGGCAGTTTTCTTATTACTCGCCAAATGCAATGGTGTATGATGGGTATCATCGATTGCCTTCACATTGGCTCCTCTATCAATCAGCAGCTTAACCATTTTGCGGTTTTTCCCTTTCCAATCGCTATTTACAGCTCGGTGCAATGGAGTCATGCCTGGTTCATCCTGTAAGCTCACATTTCCACCCTTATCGAGAAACTTTTTAACAGCCACGATATTCCCAGCTGATACGTCCCCAAGCATGTTACTTTCATCGCGGCCCAGATAAACTGAATCCACGTGGGTGTCGCAACCAAGCAAAAGGGCAGCCGCAAGTGTTGTAATAAGTATTAGTTTCATTTCACGGCTTTATTTTTTGACCACGTAGTGAATCTTAACCCCATGTTTAGACCCCACCTTAACTGCGTTATTCTCCTTGTAGTCAGGTGAATCAGACTGTTTGTAGGACACCTCAAGATTTTCATCGTCAATCCATTTTACTTCAATATCGGCAAAGGCTTTCCATGTCTTGTGTTTACCCAATAGCCCATCGCGTTGATCCAGCTTTTCGCCTGCTTTTCGCAGGCTGGCATTGAAATAGAAATAGCCTGCGGCCCCTCCTCCAGAGCAGGAGAAACTCGTGGCGATCAACTTGCCATTGGGTGATTTCTTCTCAGTAATAGTTTCAATTTTATCTGTGACAGGCCCTCCTCCAAAATCAATACAACCCATCAGGAGCATTGTTACCGTTATAACTAGCAGTTGTTTCATTTGTCTTTAGCCTTTAATTCTCCACCTAACTAAGCATAACTCGTGTTTGAATAAAGAAAGCCGCCACAAAGGAAACCCGTATGGCGGCATCTTGCCATCGCTACCCAACCACGAATACCGGCAAGACATTTTGTTGGACGCAGTTCATATAAAAACACTCCGCGATTTATGTCATAAACCCGCCCCAACACATTCCGTATTAATATTTTCATTTCAATGAGAGCCGGTGATCTTACTTTTTGAGTTTTCCGCCTAAAGAAAACAACTGGGTCTGGGTTCGCTGATACATAATCCCACCAGCAACAGACGGAACGGCAAAGCATTTTTCTCCGAGTGGAACTTTAGCTATAATTTTAAATTCTTTAGTTGCCGCGATCACCACTACTTCTCCTGCTTTACTAGTACAGTATAAGTGACCATCAATCCAAATTGGTGAGGAGTAATAGCTTCCCCCCACACGTTCACGCCAATGTTGTTTGCCCGTCTGTGCATCAAGGCAACTAACAATACCACTATCGGTCCATAGAAATAGAAGGTCATCCTTGACAAGACAACTAGGCACGAGTGGAGGGGATTGATACACGTTATAGGCCACCACTGGTTCCTTCGCCCCGCCTGCTCGAGGTGCTCGTACTGCCACAAATCTTTGTGCAGACAACCCGGATCCATGACTGCCGAACACCAAATCCTTATAGAGTTGCGGTGAGCCCACCACGCGACTTCTTAAAATCCCTTTAATCTCCCAGTTGACCTTGCCGTTAAGCAAATCTACGCCCGTCATCCCATGTGCCGTGCTGGAAAACACCAATTCCGGTGCGCCGCCGGTCTGCCGAACACAAGGGGTGCTATATCCGGCAAGTACGGTACGGCGTTCAACTTTCCAGCGTGTTTTTCCAGTCTTACGGTCGATCGCAATTAAAAAGCTTTTCTCAGGAACCATAGAGGCATCCTTCGGTAAAAATCGTTTCATGACTTGCGGGTTCATCTGGTCATTTGCGAGTATTACCAAGTCACCAACAATAATCGGCGAACTAGCCGACCCATGTATGCTCACGTACGGCCCCAAGTCCTTACGCCAAACTTCCTCTCCTTTAAGATTCAGCGCCAGCATAAGCAGTTGCTTAGGCATCGACCAGACCACCACCACGCCATCCCCGTCCACAGTCGGAGTTGCTGAAGCAAAGTCGTTATCACGATGCACCCGGTAACCGGTGTAAGGATAATCCCGCCGCCAGAGAGCCTTCCCATCCTGAGCATTAAAACATAAAACCGTGCGTATGGATTTCTTGAGATCATTGCAGGTAAGGAAGAGTTGTTTCTCCCAAATAACCGGCGAGCTACTACCGGTTCCGGGCAGTTTAATAATCCAGTTGTAATCCTTGGCGGTCCACTTTGTGGGAATTGTTTTGGCCTTACTAATGCCAGTACCATTCGGCCCCCTAAACCGCGTCCATTCATTTTCCGGATCGGCCGCCACAGCCAAACCTATGGTGAAATTAAAGACGATCCACCAAGCCATAAAAATTTGAAGCAAATTTCCCATAATTTTTTACCGCTTCAACCAACCACTGGCACGAAGCCAGTCTTCCAGTCGTAATGGCCAACTGGAAACCGGATTGGTGCTCGGCCGCAGACCATAACCGTGGCCGCCCTTACTGTAAATGTGCAGTTCCGCCGTAACCCGATTGCGCATGAGTTCGGCATAGTATAGTGCAGCAAAGAGTCCGCGATCTGCGTCATCATGAGTAATCGCGATAAAGGTCGGAGGCGTTTTGGCATCCACCTTCACCAGCGGATCAAGTTTTGAAGAATCCTTCCTCGAGTTGCCCAGATAGGCGGGATAAATCAGCACCATAAAATTAGGCCGCACATCCAGTTTATCGATAGCATCAATGGGCTTATAGGAATCTTCATTCTGATAAGAAGCAGACATGACCGCCAAATGACCGCCAGCACTAAATCCCATGACGCCGATTCGCTTAGGGTCGATCTTCCATTCAGCCGCTTTGGAGCGAACCAAACGAATCGAACGTTGCAGATCCTGTAGAGGCCACGGATGCGGCTTCACACGATCGCGCCGTGGCACCCGATACTTCAGTGCCACGGCTTCGACCCCAAGCGTATTGAGCCAGGTGGCGATCTCTGTGCCTTCCTTGTTCCAAGCGAGCTTCCCATAGCCGCCCCCAGGGCAGACAATGATACAGGTTCCTGTCGCTTTCTTGGGATCTGCAGGGAAATGAATCAGCTCCGGTGTATCCACATAAGGTATCCGGATCACCCCATCGGACCCAGTAACCGCATCAGCTTTTTTCACTTCAATCCCAGCCGGTTCATCAGGTGCTTTTCCCGGCCAAACACGAATGGCTTTATTACCCTGGGCAGCCCAGCCAGCCTGCAAGGTGAAGGTGATTAAAATTATTAATGTTAGGAAGATTCTCATCAGAGTTTTTCTTTGACTTTTGGTTGAATGGATTTCTCAGCGTCAGACTTTGCTTTATAGGTCTGAGGTTCAGGACAAAGTTTGACCAAAACTGTGTTTATTCAATAACCTATGTCACTTAGCCGGCCTGTTACCGTTCTACTTTTCGGTAGAGGAAGGCGTCGGAAGTGAGCAGCGAGTTAAGGAGAGCTTTCATGCTGCCGTTTTCACGATAGGCACGGTAGGCGTCCTGCAATACAGGTCCATCATTAATTGTCTCATTACGTCCCATCCAAAAACGGAATGCGTGGCGGACAAAGACCTGTTCGACATGGTCACTCTTAGCAAGACGATCGATCATCTCAATAGCGTTTTTCACCGGGCCATCAAGCTCAGGGACGCCGCTATTAATAATTTCGCCGGTGGTGTCAACGGGCTTATCCAATTCAGTAGTGCGGAAGAGTCCCGCATGATTATACATCTCGAAAGGCAGACCGAGGGGATCCATTTTCTCGTGACAAGTCCAGCAATATGCCACGCGCGTAACGCGCATGCGCTCACGCAAAGTGGTATCAGGTTCGTCCGGGAGCATGGCGTCAACGGTGATGGGAATGTCCGGAATGCCACCACCAAGAAGCCGCTCGCGAATCCATCGTCCGCGCAGGATTGCGTGATTATCCATGGCATCCGAATGCGAAACCAGCCAACTGGGATGTGTCAGAAGGCCCAACCGCTGGCCTTCCGGGGCCGTAGCCAAGGTCCGTTCGGGCCTCATGGAGCCGTTCCCGAATGATCGTCGACTGACCCGGGCGTAGACTCTTGATCCGGAAAGATCGGCTTGCGTGACGTTGACGGAACCGATCTTCTTCTTTTTTTCCTGCTCCAGCTTCTTCTTGGCGGCGGCCAAGGACTTCCTCTTTTGCGTCAAGGCCTTGAGGATCCCTGTATATTCCCTCAAGGAAACCTCGGATACCCCAAGATTTACGCGAGTATTAAACTGGATGCCCGTCATCGTTTTACCGGCAGGGACTATGAGCTCCACTTGACCAATGGTCGGTTGGATTCTTTCAGAATGAGAACCGTTGTCCCAAATGGCCTTGAAGAAAATCGGGTTGGAACTTGAATCAGTCCGAGTAGCTTTGACTATTAATTTAGTCTTGGAGGCAATC
This sequence comes from Verrucomicrobiota bacterium, assembly GCA_028343615.1. Classification (GTDB taxonomy): domain Bacteria; phylum Verrucomicrobiota; class Verrucomicrobiia; order Limisphaerales; family UBA1100; genus JACNJL01. Next base: position 10,876 of record JAOLZA010000042.1, on the reverse strand, counting down.
GGCTTAGAGAACTTTTGCTCCAATGTTACAGCGCCTCGTTCCCCAACTACTTTCCCATTTGCAAGTTCGGTTTGGTTAAGAGTTCCTTTTTCTAACTCCCAGTGATCGGGCTCCTCAAAAGTCACCTTGGAAAAACTCCCGTTGACCAAAAGCTCAAGGGGAACCTGATCCCCTGAATTGTCCCGTAATTTGACTTCGAGGCCCTCAATTTCCTTTTCGAGATCCGCCACGACAGCCGTTTCCTTCTCCAGTTTTGCCTTCGCTTCTTTTTTTCGAATGAGTGTAGCGGCTTCTCGTTCCTCCTTGTTATTTTTCTTTCCAAAGTAGGTTTTATCATTGCCGGTGGCCACGACTTGGCGGGTAGTCAGGAGCTCCTTAAGAACGTCTTTGTCTTTTTGAATTATGAGCTCGATCAGACGGTCCGTGCTGGCGGTGGCGTCAAACATCGCCCGGTAATGGGACGTTCCCCGGGAACTGACACCCGTCCGGGCCAAAGCCGCGTTATCTTTGCAAATATAGCCGCCTAAATCATAATCAAAAAAGTCCCGGAAAAAAGTGAGAATACGGGGTTTACGGATACTGTCGTCATCGAGCATCCGGGAGACTTCACGCTTCACGTCCTCTCGCGTGCGCATGCGCCCCTCGACAATAGCCTTGCGAAGCTGAGTGTCAGGCTGGATGTAGCTGAGAGCATGGTTGACGGCGAGACCGAGCTCCCAGTCCTGCAACATCACACGACCGTGCTTATCAGGTTTGCCGTCAGCGACCAACTCTGGGCGGAAGAGCGCATCGCGATCGAGGAATATGGCAGAGAGCCCCATGAACACACCGTCTTTTTTGCCAACTCTGTCGATGGATTTTTTGACGATCTGCAGGTAATCACCTGCTTCTTTCTTAGTAGGTGGACGGAAGGTTACTGCTTCAAAAAGAAAATCAATGGCTGCTAGCAAGCGCTCGTCGGTGACACCTTCTTCTTGCATCAGGTCGTAGATCGGCGCCATGGGGCGAACAATCTTAGTGTTATACACGATGGCTATTGGCGTGCCGCGAATGTCACCCTTAGGCTTAACCTTGTCATACGTCTTGGGATCGTCTGTGATCTGTTCTGGAAAACCGATCAGACTCTCCGGGCCGTAGGCCATATAGCGCAGAAGGTCCTCCGCTTTGCCAAGGATCTGCGTGGCCTCGGAGCTGTTGACGGTATAAAAATTTGGATAATTCTCCAGTCCATGTTTGCGCGCCGAGGAAAGTACAACGGGCACACTCTTTACAGCGGTGGCGTAGGCGACCGTACCACCTTCCCAACGAATAATACGATCGGTACCGAAGTAGAGTTTCAGTTCACCGCCGTGATTGGTGGGCACCACGTCACCACGCGTGCGCAGGCCGGGCTTGGTGGGGTCGAAGGCCGGTTCGGTATTAATCAGTTCATTGAGTCGCGTGATATATTCCTGCGGTGTCACGCGCCAGATACGCGCAGGCGAAGCTGTGGGCACGAGATGGATGCCTTTGGGCAGCGGCCCAAAGAGAAGGTTGTGGGAAACAAAGTTGCCCTTGTTTGGATCAAGATGGGCACTGAAACCACCCTTACCCTTCATCTCACGCTGTAATTGGCTAACGATCCAATCGGAGAACCTGAGTCGCTCGATGATGTCGGGTTGCGTTTTTTTCTTGGGCGGCATCTCCCGCAAGGTAACCTGCGCCCAGATGGATTTCCAAACGGCTGCGTTGGTCTCATTCACCGGCCCGAGACCTTCGAGCGAAAGATTTCCCTTGGCGGTTTCTTTGTCGTGACAATCCAAGCAGTGGCTCTCGATGAACCCTTGCGCGAAATTTTTGAAATCGCCACGGGCAGGATCGCCGGGCGTATAGATGTCTGCAGCCTGAGCCGCCGTACCCAGCACAGCTAAGACCACCCCCGCAAGGGTAAGGGGCAGCCGGTTCATGCCAGGATTTCTTTGAGCGGTCCGGTGCCTGAATCAAATTTGGCCGCCATCTGCTCAGACATATTATAGCGGTCAATCTCGACACCTGAAGCACGGAGGATAGAGGTATACAACGCATTAAGTGGGCGTTTGCCATCCAACTGTGTAAAGCAACCGGTTTTGAACGCACCGTCGTAATTACCCAGAAGCATCACCGGCCAGTTCTTGCCGGACGTATGCTGGTAGTCAGCATTGTTGCTGGTGTAAACGATGAGCGTGTTGTCCATCATCGTGCCGCTACCTTCAGGTACACTCTCAAGTTCCTGAACGAGCTTAGCCAACATCCGGCTATTGTACTGGCGAATCTTAATCCAAATAGGATTGTTCGGCTGCTTCATGTGGCCAAGGTTATGGCCCTGCTGCTCAACACCGACTCCCTTCCACGAGCCAAAAATTTCGCCGCGACCAGAGCCGATGGTAAGAACACTGGTGATCCCTGACTTAAGAGCCGAGATACCAAGATCCAACAGACGATCGTGCCAGTCGGTTTCAAATTCCGGATTCGAATAGCCTTCGTCAACTTCGGGCGCAAACCTCCGTAAATGACTGGACACTTTACCCAGACGTTCGCGCAGGCCATTGATATCGTTGAATCCCTGAACGTATTGCCCATAACGTTGCTTTTCGGCCCCAGGCAACAAACCACCTTTGGCTGTTGCCAGTTGCTCAATACGATCAAACATACTCGACTGCGCCTCATGACGCTGGCGAATCGCGCCTGCAGAAATCCCACCGTAAAGCATCTGATATAGATGATTAGGATTGGAATGCATGAAGATGGGCTGCCCCGCCCCGCTAGCCGAGAGATTCGCCACTGTCGGCTTAGCTTTCATGTTCTCCAGTGAATCCATACCGATACAAAGATGCGGCAACAAAGTCTGCGGCAGTGCCTTACTCAAAGTATAATCAATAGTCGGCCCACTGGGCGGCACGCCGTCACTACCACGATAACCCCCAAGCGCACCAAAAAACGCGCTGTGTGAGGGGCTAGTATGGACACCATGCAGTCCATTAATAATGTGCAACCGCTCCTTAAAAGGCTCCAAAGCCTCAATTGGCTCGGGTAGTTTTACTTTAGCTAGAGAACCACTGTTCTTCATGCCAGCGGGAATTGCCGTCGCTGGATCAAAACCCTGATTCTGCATGAAGAATATAATTCGCTTCGGGCTACCCTTAATGGAGCTCGCCTGAGCGAGGTTGGGAAGCAAAGGAGCCGCAAGAGCTGCCGTTGCCATTCTTTGAAGCATTGTTCTTCGGTTTACCATAGTCCCTTTCAAATCGGGCATAATTATATGTTAAGACCCTTGAAGGGGCAAATTTATTCAGTAACTTCAACAGCTCAAACATTCCAAATAGTCCTATTTTTAACCCATAATGAAGGTGCATAGAGTGAATGGAATCGAACTGACGTATAATCCTTAGATGCTTACGTGTTATTTTTGACCGATTGAGATTTTACTCTTAAGCGTCTTGAATTAGACTGGTTGTACGGGTGATCAACCAAGTCTTGATAATGCCAATTATCCAAAAGCTAGTAAGGTGTATTGGTGCGGGCATTTTTCTTTGTCTGCCATTTATGGTCACAGCGGCAGAATTTCCGGTGAAACCCATCACCGTGATCGTGCCCTTCGCGGCAGGAGGTGGCAGTGATACATTTGTTCGTATCTTTCAAAAAACTATACGTGAACACAACCTTTCGCCTCAGCCGATCGTAATCAGAAACATCGCCGGTGCCGGCGGCACCATCGGAAGTCGCGCGGCACATGACGCCAAGCCTGATGGTTATACCATTCTCTTCCTTCACGATGGAATCTACACCGCACAACACTACGGCAACGCCAATTGGGGACCAGCAGACTTCGAACCCATCGCTGCCACCGGACGCAATGGCGTAGTGATTGCAGTAGCAGGAAATTCACCATTCCAATCGCTCTCCGAACTGATGACGGAAGCCAAACAACGGCCTTATCAATTGGTATTTGGGACTAATATCGGCGCGCCAAATCATTATTCAGCCATGTTCCTACAGAAAGGGAAGCCCGGTGCAAAATTTCGTTTTACTCAGACTGGCGGCGGTGCAAGGCGACTGGCGAAACTCAAGGGTGGTCATGTTGATCTGACAGGATTTTCAGTTGCTGAATATGAACAGTTCAAGGTTCTGGATCTACGTGCACTTGCTGTACTTAGCGAGCAACGTGAATCTGCGTTCCCTGATTTGCCTACAGCCAAAGAGCAGGATGTCGATGCCGTTCATGGACTGATGCAATTCTGGTGGGCTCCCAAAGGCACTCCTCCCGATCGGATTGCCTATTTTGAGGATCTTTTCCGCCGTACAATGGAGACCAAAACTGTTCGTGAGCGCTTGAGGCAACTGCACATAGCTCCGGAGTTTCACACAGGCAAAACGCTAAAGGAAACCATCAAGCAGCGTAGCGCTAACCTCGAGGGAATAACAATCGAAAAACCTCCCCCTTTGCCACCAGTGCATTGGATGGTCCTGGGGTTGGTCGCGATTTGCGGGGTGATGGTCTGGCGAGAGGATAGGGTAAAGTCCAAATGATTGAGCTCTTTACCTCACCCCTTATTCTAGGCCTCGTACTGCTGGGAACAGCGCTGGGCATCATAGTCGGGGCAATCCCGGGAATGACCGGCACCATGTTAATTGCACTCACTCTGCCGATGACTTTTTCCATGGAACCGGTGCCCGCACTGGTTTTGCTTGTGGCTATGTATGTGGGTGCGGTAAGCGGAGGATTAATCAGCGCTACTTTACTGCGTATGCCGGGTACACCAGCGGCGGTGATGACCACGCTCGACGGCTATCCAATGGCTCGAGCTGGCCAGCCAGGTCGCGCATTGGGCCTGGGAATTGGCGCTTCACTATTTGGCGGGATCATCTCTTGGTTTGCCTTATGGCAATTGGCCGAACCCATGGCCGATTGGTCAACTAAACTGGGACCTTTAGACATCTTTTCGTTGGTAGTGCTGGCACTGGCATTGCTGGCAGGCGTTGGGGAATCCACCCGCGCGCGTGGTTTGTTAGCAGGTGGTCTGGGCGTACTGGTAGCAATGCCCGGAATGCATCCAGCCACCGGCGAGCTACGCTGGACACTGGGAATCACATCAATGAACGAAGGTTTTAGACTTATCCCGGTACTGATCGGCATGTTTGCCATTGGAAAAATTTTGGACGATTTAACTAGTGACGAAGGCAAGATAGAAACCGCCTCAGGAGACGACTCCCCTTTTATCCCCTTAAGCACATGGAGACATCAAATCGGCAATCTACTGCGATCTTCAGGGATAGGAACGTTGATCGGTGTGTTGCCAGGAGTAGGCGCAAATATTGGTTCACTGGCTGCGTATGCCACCGCTAAACGAGCTTCGAACCAGCCGGAGAAATTTGGAAAAGGCAGCGAGCAAGGTATCGTTGCATCCGAATCTGCGAATAACGCAACAGTGGGTGGCGCCTTGATTCCATTGATTGCGCTGGGAGTCCCCGGGAGTGTGATAGGTGCTGTATTATTAGGGGCACTGATTGTGCACGGCTTGCAACCCGGGCCGTTACTCTTCCGTCAAAACCCGCAGGCGGTACATGCGATCATAGGCACCGTGCTGGTCGCTAATGTGGTGATGTTTGCTCTAATGCTGGGCGGTGCTCGCTGGATTGCACGCTTGCCGTCTGTGCCCAAAAAGATTTTGGTGCCCATTGTTACTGGTTGTTGCATATGGGGAGCATACGCTTTAAACGGGCTATGGTTTGATGTCGGGGTGATGTTGTTTTTCGGAGTGGTAGGCTGGAGAATGGAGAAGGCGAAGTTGCCTTTGGCGGCGTTTGTCATCGGGTTTGTCCTGGCACCGGTGGCCGAGGAAAATCTGTGCGCCGGCCTGATGGCCAGCGGAGGGAATTACGTGCCGTTGGTGACGAAACCCATCTCCCTGGGACTTTTGCTGGTTGCGACCATGTTGTTGCTGCGAAAAAAGAATGTATCGACAAAGACAGCTTAACGCTATCGTTTGTGCCCAATGAGTGAACGGCCGAATATTCTATGGTACTGCACGGACCAACAGCGCTTCGACACAATTGGAGCATTGGGCAATCCATATGTTCGCACGCCAGTAGTCGATGATCTAGTCGCCAAGGGAGTAGCCTTTACCCACACATATTGCCAAAGCCCAATCTGTACTCCTAGCCGGTCGAGTTTCATGAGTGGGCTGTATCCAAGCAGGGTTCATAACACACGCAATGGTAATGACACGTTTCCCAGTTGGCCGCCGGTGATTACCAAGCTGATTGCCGACGCAGGGTACACCTGTGGTTTGGTGGGAAAGTTTCATCTACAAAGTTCGGGTAAGCGTACGGAACCACGGATTGATGATGGTTTTAGCTACTGGAAGTTTAGCCACGCACCACGAGATGACTGGAAGGAAGGGCACGACTACGCGAATTGGGTGCGGGCGCAAGGAGGCGACCTGAATGCTTTACGCGAAAGCGACGACCGCGTTCCGGCAGAATTGCATCAGACAACTTGGGGCTCAGAAAAATCCATTGATTTTATTCGACAAAAGCACGATCGACCTTGGCTGTTAAACGTAAATATTTATGACCCGCATCCGCCGTTTGTCCCACCGCGTGCCTATGCTGATAAGTTTGATCCAATCGATATGCCCGGGCCGCATTTCATGGCCAGCGATTTGGAGGCTCAGGCCAAGCTAGCGGAATGTGATTTTCAAGATGAAATCCGGACGCCACTTGAGCATGACGCAAAAGGCGCGCAAGCACGATACTACGCAATGATTGCACTGATTGATGACCAGTTTGCACGAATCCTTGCAGCATTGGATGAAACCGGCCAACGCGACAACACGGTAATTATTTTCACCAGCGACCATGGAGAAGCATTGGGTGATCACGGATTGATGTACAAAGGCTGCCGTTTTTATGAAGGCCTGGTGCGGGTGCCGCTCATTTTTTCCTGGCCCACCCGTTTTGCACAAAACACACAGAACGATGCATTGGTGGAATTACTGGACTTATCTGCCACGTTGCTGGACCTAGCGGGGGTAGAAGCGCCAGAGTACCTGCAGGGAATCAGCCTAACTTCCTTATTGAAGGGTGTATCAGATGACCAAAACCACCGAAGCTTTGTTCGCAGCGAATATTTTGATGCGCTGGATCCACACTTTACCGGGGGAACGGGAACTTTTGCCACAATGCATCGAACACGACAGCATAAGCTGTGCGTTTATCATGGTAAAAGCGTAGGTGAACTTTTTGATTTGGAGGCCGACCCTTGGGAACATAATAACCTTTGGGACAATGATGCTCACTCCACCATTAAGAATCAATTGCTAGCGGATAGTTTCGACGCACACGTTTTACTAACCACCGATGTGGGCTCGAAACGCATAGCCCCAATGTGACTGATAACATCAGTAAGACCTCCCCTTGAAAATCGATTAATTTAGGACCTCAATAAACTGACCGATGTGGAGGGGCGGCTGCGCAGAAAATTGTGATTGGAATAGTATTTCTCCTCATTATTTCTGCAATGGAACGATCGGTGAATCCCAGCCAGCAAGATCGCTTGGCTTGGTTCCGGATTTGCGGCGGCCTTTGCCTCGTGACCAAGTGCCGTTGAAGGGGCCCACGAAGTTGACGTTAGAATCAACCTTGATGTCCTTCTCCATGCCCACTGCCCAGAAGCAGGCATTGATGAGTAGGCGACGGTAGCCTTCACTCTCGATGTCGTTTGAGGCTCCGTAGGTGCTGGTGAATACGCGGCCTCTGGTTTTGCCGTCCTTGCCCATGTAGTGACGGGTCCAGGCCCCGGGGACAGGCTTGCGGGTTTCATCATCAGGTGAATCAGGAGACATTCCCTTGAGTGGCTGGCCCATAGCAAGGGCAGTGTAAGGCTTCAAGGGATTGGCGTTGTAGCCGCCGCACTGGGCCCACATGTTTTTAACCCCACGGAGGATCGGGTGCTTGGCCTGCTCAGGCACGATGTCCAGGCGCGTACTGGAGCGGTGGTTGCCACCATAGTGTCCGGCCCATTTCTCACCCAGCACCTGGCGACCAAAACCATCCTTGTAGTCGGCTCCGCCGTAGCCGTTATTGTATTTCACGTAGGGGCTATCCTTGGGAATCTTGTTAAATCCGTGCGTGGCGGTGCGCAGACCGACGATCGGGCCGGCCCGGTCCAAATAAGCCACGAAATGTTTCATCTGATCGGCTGGCCAGTTCTGGAATCGCGTGAAGATGACCATGAGGTCGGCCTTGTCCAGTTCCTCGATGCCGGGAACGTTGTTGGCTCCGGGCTGAATCTCACCCTTGGCGTTCACGCCGAAGACAACCGAGCATTTAAACCCATGATGCTTGGCCAGAATACGGGCGAGGGCTGGGAGGGTTTCCTCGGAGCGATATTCATGGTCGCTTGCGATGAATACGAGGTGTTTGCCTTTGCCAGGGCCATTTTCGCCCTCATAGACAAGTGGAGCTGCGGCGTTCAGTGATTGGAATAAACCGGCAATACATACGAGCAGGAGGTAAATTATTGAGCGCATGGGCAAAACGTTAGGCATACTAAGCCAGCCTGACAAGCCTAGGCGTGACACGGTGATGGGTTGACTAAAAATAGAACCCTAATGAGGCGATTACACTCGATTAAAACGAATATTTTCGGAGGCAACTTGAGAACGGTCCATTAGTGATCGAACCCAACGAACATCTCTTCGGCCGCGATATGATCTTGCATCGCCGCCAAAACTCTATAAGTAAGCACCTCCAACAACTATAAAGGATATCCAGTGGCTTCTACACCAAGTAAAGATTACCGGCGCAGAGAGCGTGAACAAAAGAAAGCGGATAAGCGCAGAGCTCGCGAAGAGGCGAAAGCCGAAAAACTAGCGGCTGAGAAGGCGGCTGCTAAGCTGGCAGCTGAGGAAGCTGCCAAGCAGGCCGCAGCCGATCTGGAAGCAAAAATTGAGGCGGAGTTTGAAGCGGAGCTCCAAGCCGAAATCAATGCGAAGAAAAAAGACTCAAATTAACCCGAAGTGTGTTTAGCGCCAGCACTTCTGAACGGAGAAAAATACGTAACGAACAACAACACCAAAAACGATGCGATCGCAATATACTTTACCTTGGTAACCCTATCGTTCATGGAGCGAGTCCCCATAGTTAACGCATCCAAATCAACTCTTTCCAAGGTGGCGTATCATTTTCCTGCACGGGACCGGGTGAACTACGGCCATTACGAATGATCGAGGTCAGTTTGGCCACCAATCGCTTGGCCACATCCGAATGTTTCCCGATCACATTATTCGTTTCGGCTGGGTCCTTTGATAGATCGTAAAGCTCCCGTTTACCTCGGCGGGCGTCTTCCATCACCAGTTTCCATTGGCGTTCTCGCAAAGCAAATCGACCTCGACTTCCATGATGCACCATGGCAACGCGTGGCGCCACGCTGTTTTCCCGCGCGCCCTTGAGGACATCATAGAAACTAAGACTATCCTCGCCAGCATTAGCCGGCAACCCACGACCGGCCATTTCTGAAAAGGTCGCCAAGAGGTCCGTCTGGCAAACGGGTTGCTTCCACTTTGACCCCGCCTCGATCACTGCAGGCCAACGAATAATAAACGGCACACGATGCCCTCCCTCATACACCGATCGCTTACCTTCACGATAAATACCATTGCTTTGATGACCAAACCGCTCAACACGTGCGCGCCAAGTGGTTTCCGGCCCATTGTCGCTGGTAAAAATGACCATCGTATTCTTAGCCATTTTTTTATCATCGAGCCACTTCAAAATACGGCCAAGATGATGATCGGTCTCGATCATGAATTCTCCGTACGCACCAGCCTTGCCTTGCCCACGAAATTGCTCGAGCGGAATCACCGGCTTGTGAGGTGAGGTGTAAGGCACATAAAGAAAGAACGGTTTACCCGCCCGTGCCGCTGCAACCTGGTCATCGAGCCACTTAATTGATTGAGTAGTGAACCGGTCGAGACATTCAATATCCACAAAATCTGGTGCCACCTCCAGATCCTGCGGCGTACGGTTCTTCGGCGGTATCTTGGCGTAAGGTGGCTTGATGCGGTAATCGCTAATCGCAATCGCATTCGACTTCTTCGCCGTGAACTGCGTTGGCGGCACTTTCGCAAAACGCCCTTCAAACCAAGCCAGAACCCCGTAATTCATTGACGCGGGAATACCCCAGAAATAATCAAAGCCCTTATCCAGCGGCATGTCCTTAACCGGCTGCGTCCAGTCGCGCTTCCCCCATGTGCCTGCGAAGGCCATGCCCAAATGCCATTTACCGACCATCGCCGTCGCGTAGCCTTGCCCGCGCAGGAAAGACGCCAGTGTCACACGACCATCGGCGATAAGACATTCTCCTTCCGCACCCATTACTCCACGCTTAAGTGTTGTGCGCCATGCGTAACGCCCGGTAATCAAACCGTAACGTGAGGGCGTGCACACCGTATCCGAACTATGCCCGTCGGTAAAAGTTATGCCCTCGCGCGCCAATCGGTCCAAGTGCGGTGTCTTGAACTTCGATTTAGGGTTAAGGCATGAGGCATCGCCATAGCCCATGTCATCCACATACACGAGAATGATGTTCGGCTTCTCTGCAAATGCAGAGAACACCAAAGCAAACAGTAATAGTACCGGTATTTTCATTTCTTCTTTTGTCGGGGTGGAGCCTGTAGGGCCTGCAATCGCCGTTTAAGAAACTCACCTGAAATTTTACGGGCTTTTTCCTGATCAACCGCATCGTAATCCCAAAACTCCTGCAGCACCTTCTCCGTCTCAGGGAAATCACGGCCATCGTCTCCAATACTACTTCGCAGGGAAGCCAAACGGTTTTTCAAATTGGTAACCGTATCTG
>JAOLZA010000041.1 GCA_028343615.1 Verrucomicrobiota bacterium | reverse complement strand
TGCACGAGGCCGCTTTCGGTAAGCAAGGGCAGGGTGCGATACACCGTGGCACGCGATACGCTTTTATCGCGTTCGCGGGCCCACTCAAGCAATTGCTCGGCAGTGAAATGCTGGTCGGTCCCGAATACCGTGTCCACAATCGCCCGGCGTTGAGCGGTGATGCGCAGGTTTTTCTGCTCCAGAAAAGCCATGAACTTTTCTTTTACTGCCGTTCTGTCCGGTGCGGGCATAGAGGGAATTTAAGGAATTGACGCATTCAAGTCAATTCCTTCGCGTTGCGTCTTATTCACGAATGCCTTGGCATTGCGCGTTATGCACCGACGTGGCACGCTGCGCACATGCGCGTGGAACTCATCAACACCGGCAGTGAACTCCTCGTTGGGCGCGTTCTCAACACCCACCAATATTGGCTTGCCCAACAACTTACGCTTATGGGGCACACACTTGCCCATCAACAAACCGTACCCGACACCGGTGAAGCCATCCAAGCCGCCGTCCGTGAGGCCATCGCCCGTGCCGAGCTCGTCATCGTCACCGGCGGCCTCGGTCCCACCGGTGACGACCTCACCCGCCAACGTATCGCCGAGTTGCTGGATCTGCCGCTCGAAGAACACGCCGAAACTCGTGCCCGCATCACCGCCCATTTCAAAAACCGCAACCGCCCACTACGCGAAACGGTGCTCGTTCAAGCCCAAGTGCCTGTGGGCGCTACGGTGTTGCGTAACGACCATGGCACTGCGCCCGGCCTTGCACTGCCTACGCCGCGTGGTTGGCTTGTTTTACTTCCCGGCCCTCCGCGCGAATTGCGGCCTATGTTCACCCAGTCAGTCGCGCCCTTGCTTGCTAAAAAAATGCCGCCGGAAAATCCCGTCACCATACGAACCCTCAAAACCATTGGCGTGGGCGAAACCGCCGTCGAACAACAGATCACGCCTGTGCTCAGTGAATTGATGGCCGAGGGATTGGAAATCGGTTACTGCGCCCGCGCAGGCGAAGTGGACGTGCGACTTACCGCGAGTGCGGAAGGGAGAGTGGAACGCATTGCTCAAGCTGAAGCCATTATTCGCGAAAAACTTGGCCCGCATATCTACGGCGTCGATGACGAGCAGTTGGAAGAAATCCTTGTCCTTCAACTCACCGCTAGCGGGCAAACTCTCGCCGTGGCTGAATCGTGCACCGGCGGCTTGCTGGCCCATCGCCTTACCAATGTACCTGGCGCATCCACCGTTTTCCTCGCCGGCCATTGCACTTACAGTAATGCTGCCAAGCAAAACACCCTTGGCGTGCTAGCCAAAACCCTTGCTGAGCACGGTGCCGTCAGCGAAGCGATCGCCCGCCAAATGGCCGAAGGTGCCCGTGCCATGCACGGCGCGGATTACGCCCTTGCCACCACCGGCATTGCCGGCCCCGATGGTGGTACAGCGGAGAAAATCGTTGGCACCGTCTTCATCGCGTGCGCCACGGCGGAGGGAACGGATGTGGTGAATGCTTGTTTCACCACCGATCGAGTGACGTTCAAGCAACTCGTGGTCCAACAAGCGATGAATGAATTACGATTGAAGATTTGCAAATAAAAAAGCCCGCTTGCGCGGGCTGCAAAATCAATATGGGAAATGTCGGTCGTGCTAGTCGTCCACGCCGTCGCTGCCGATAGCTTCTACGGGGCAGCCTTCCATCGCTTCCACGCACAATGCCTCTTCCTCTTCATTCTCCGGTTGCTTGTAGACAAATGAGTAGCCGCCATCCTCGTTGCGCTTGAAATTCTCAGGTGCCGTCTCGCGACACAGATCGCAGTCGATGCATTCCTCGTCGCAGTAGAATTTCCCTGCGGCGTTGTCTTCGTATTTATTCTCTTTTTCAGCCATGATCCTAATTGTTATCCGCGCGGAAGTTACGCACAAAATTACGCTGAATCAAGCAGATACGGTGTTTTGGATTGCAGAAAACCCAAATTTTCTCGCTTCATTCTGCACCCCGGCCCTAACCTCCTCTGATGCAAGGTACAAGGCAGACACGGATTTTGGCGACGCTTGGGCCAGTTTCGGACACGGAAGAAACCATCGGCGCACTGCTCGATGCGGGCACGAATGTGTTTCGGCTCAATATGTCGCACGCCAAGCACGATTGGGTGCGAAGTGTCGCGGGTCACATTCGCGCCGCCGCCGCTGCCCGCGGATGCGTGCCGGGCATCGTGATGGATTTGCAGGGGCCGGCCATTCGCACCGGTGATTTACCTGCGCCCGTGCAACTGAGAAAAGGTGATCGATTCGATTTTACCGTGGATCCCAGCGCCGAAGGTGAGCGTTGTGTGAGCGTTAATTATCCGGATTTTCTCAATGACATCAAAGAGGGCGCGATCATCCTCGTCGACAGCGGCCTCATTCGGATGCGCGTACTGCGCCTTACCGAGACCGTAGCCGAATGCGAAGTGCAAGTGGGCGGCGAACTTGGAAACCGCCGCCACATCAATCTTCCCGGAACGAAAGTTAATCTCCCAGCACTCACTGAAAAAGACCGTGGCGATGTCGCTGTGGGTTTGGAGCTGGACGTTGATTACTTCGCACTCTCCTTCGTGCGTTCTGCCGCTGATGTGGCGTTGTTGCAGGAACTGGTGGCCGACCATCCGCGTCCACCGAAGGTCATTGCTAAAGTCGAGGATCAACACGCCGTGCAACACATTGACACCATCATCGACCAAGCTGATGCCATCATGGTGGCGCGAGGCGATCTCGGCGTGGAATGTCCCTTCGAGGATCTTCCTATTTTGCAGCGCGAAATCGTGCGCTCCTGTCAAGTCATTGGCAAACCCGTTATCGTCGCCACCCATATGCTGGAGAGCATGTGCCAGGAACCGGTGCCCACGCGCGCGGAAGTTACCGATGTTGCCAACGCCGTTTTCGAACAAGCCGACGCTATAATGCTCAGTGGCGAAACTTCCGTGGGCAAGTTCCCCAATCGTTGCGTGCAGGCGATGGACCGCATCGCACGCCGGATGGAACGCGAACCCGCTGCGCGTTTTCATGGATTGGCCAGCCTTACCAACGACCGTCAAAAGCTCGCCAAAACCGCCGTGAATATGGCCGATGATTTGGATGCGCAGGCGATAGTGGTGTTCACTCGCGTAGGTCGACTAGTGCCCGAGGTGGCGTGGATGCGCCCGTGCCGCGCGCCGATTTTGGCGTTGTGTCTCAATGATGAGGTGGCGCGTTCTCTTGCTCTGCATCGCGGTGTACGGCCGGTGGTGTTGCCGTGGAGTGATATCGAAGCGAGTGATGTGGTGGATCACGCACTGAAAAATTTGGTCGAACAAAATTTGCTGAAGCAGGGCGACACCGTCGTAATCGTTAGCTCGCGTAGGGCAGTGGAAGAGATTGCTGATTCAGTACAGATGGCGAAGGTGAGTTAGTTTGCCAACTTCAAAACCTGCACGGCGTCCGTGGCCAATTCCAGCAACGGTTGCGGATACAGCCCCAGCACCAACATTCCCAGCAGGCATATCAACAGAACCACCACCTGCGAATCGGCCAGTTTGATGCGAGCGGATTCGGGTTTTTTCTCCGTCCACCATTGGCCAGTGCCCCAGAAAATTTCCCGGATGATTCCAAAATAATAATAAAGCGAGGCCACCACGCCAAGTAACGCTACGCTCACCAACCATGGGAACGTGGCGGTGGGCTCAATTACCGCGCGCAGCAGTAGGAATTTTCCGATGAACCCCGCCAGTGGCGGGATCCCCGCCAGCGAGGCCACGGCGAGCGTGAGGGTCACCGCCATCATTGGAGAGCGTTGATGGAGTTCGGCGAGGATGCTTAGGTCTTCGTCTTCGTCATCTGGGGTGAGGATGGAAATCACGGTGAACGCCGCGACGATGGCGAACAAATATCCGGCCAAATAAACTAACACCGCCGCCGCGCCGCGTTCGTTGAGCGCCACGATACCGAGCAGCGCATAGCCTGCGCTGGCGATGCTTGCATAGCCGAGCAGGCGCTTGAGATTGCGCTGCCGTAGTGCGCAGAGGCTGCCAAATAAAATGGTGGCCGCCGCCATCAACGACAACAGAGCGGCCGGTTCCAGTAATCGCGGGCCGTCTGGTTGTACTTGGAATGCTGTGTACAGCACGCGTAACAGTAATACAAAACCCGCCGCCTTGGAGCCGATGGCTAGAAAGGCAGTCACCGGCGTGGGTGCGCCTTGATACACATCGGGCGCCCAAACTTGGAAAGGCACAGCGGCAATCTTGAACGCCAGCCCCGCGAGCAGCAGGAGCGCGCCGAGCTGGAACAGCAGAAGTTGTTTCATGTGGCCGGCGGCTAACCCGTTGGCGATGAAGTTGAACTGCAGCGTGTGTGCGCTGCCATAAATGAGCGCGATGCCGAATACCATGATCGCCGATGCCGCCGCGCCTAGGATGAGATATTTCACGCCGGCCTCCAGCGAGCGCAGACGGTGGCTTTGCAAACTGGTGAGCACATAAAACGTGATCGTGATGAGTTCGATGGAAACAAAGAGCATGACAAAACTATTGGCCGATGCGGCAAAGAGCATGCCGCACAGTGCAAAACAATTGAGCGCATATACCTCTGCGCCCGCGGTGCGTAAGCGATTGGAAAAGCCCATTGTGAGCAGCGTCACCAAAATACCCGCCAACAAAAATAGCGCTTTGAAAAACACCGCCAATCCATCTAGCACAAAACCGCCGCTGGAATCAGTGATCGGATCCACGGCAACCCCTTGCTTGACCAACAGCGCCAGAACTATGGTGAGCCCGAGTGCGGTACAAAAGCCCAGCAAGTGCTGCCGATTTGGAGGCGTCCATAAACCCGCCAACAGTACCAACACACCGAGCAGCGCGACGCCGATTTCGAGGCTGATGAGCGTAAGATTCATTTACGTTTGTACATTTCCACCACGTGCTCGAGGCTTTCGCTGGCGGTTTCAATTTTGTTGGTCAACAACTTGGGCGCGAAGCCAAAAAGCAACAGCGCGCCCAACAAAATAATAAATGGCAGCTTGTGCCAGCCCGGGATGTCGTCGGTGTGCGGGGCATCGTCCGCGCGCGGGCCGTGCAGTAATTGGCGCGCGGCGCGAAGCATGTACACCGCGCCAATCACGAGCGCCGCCCACGCGGCAATGCCGGTGATGAGCGGTATTGTTTTCCACGCGCCGAAGAAGACTGTGATTTCACCGGCAAAATTCGCGAAGCCCGGCAAACCGCAACCGGCGAGCACGGCCATCAAAAGCAGCGTTCCCCAAAAAGGCATCACGGTGAGCAGCCCGCCAAGCTTGTCCATATCCAGCGTGCGCGCTTGTTGGTGCAGATGCCCGCTGAGTGCGAAGGCCAGCGCGGCGAGCAGTCCGTGGGCTACCATCACCATTACCGAGCCGGTAAGGCCAATGAACGTCATGCTCGCGATGCCGAGAAACACAAAGCCCATGTGTGCCACGGAGGAGTTGCTGATGAGGCCGTTGAGATCTTTTTGGCGCATCGCCACGAGGCCGCAGTAAAGGAGATTGCCGAGGCACAGCCACGCGAGCACGGGTAGCCATTGCTGCGCACCATCGGGAAGGATGGGCAGTGCGACTCGGATGAGCATGAACAAACCGAATTTTTTAATGACGCCCGCGTGCATCATCGCCGTGGCGGTGGGCGCAGCGCCGTATGCCAGCGGCGCCCAAGTGTGGAAAGGCCACAGGCCGACTAGGATACCGAGGCCGAACATCAGCAGTGCGAATACGAGTCCCTGCTGGCCAGTGGTCATCAGGTCACCGTGGTCAGCTTGGATGCGATGGATGATATCGGGGAGGTTGAATGTTTCGTAGTGGAGATAAATCATAATCAGCCCCACCAACGCGAGCAACGCGCCGAGGCTGAGATAGAGGGTGGTTTTGTACGCGGCGAATTCGCGGTTCTCGCCGCGACCCCAGACGCCGATCATAATGAAAGTTGGGATGAGCGCCAGTTCGTGCAGGAAATACATCAGGAAAATATCCAGCGCCATGAACGCGCCGAGGATGCCACCGGTCATCAACAGCAGCAGGATGGCGAATTCTTTTTCACGCGCCTTGATGCCGCTTGCGCAACACGCGGCGGCGAATGCAACGATAGCCGCCATGAGCACCAGCAGCACGCTTACGCCATCCACGCCCACGTGAAAGCTGATGCCGAGGGCAGGAATCCACTCAGCGGTTTGCACGAAGGCATAGCCATGGTTGATGGAAGTGAGGTCGGTGTTCGGTTCAAACTTAGCGAACACAAACAGCGCCAGAACTAGCGAGCCCAGCGTGGCGAGGATTGCACCCCAACGGAAAACAGCACGGTTCTCGCGTGGCACGGCCATTAGCATTAACGCCATCAAAATCGGCCAAGCGAAGATGTATGTTAATGGCGACATGTTAAAACAGGAAAAAGGCCAGCATCACGAGCAAGCCGAGTGCCAGCAGGAGGGCATAGGTTTGGAGGTTGCCCGATTGCACGAGGCGAAGGAGACAACCGGTGAGATCCACCGCGCCGCTGGTGCCGCGCACGCCGAGGCCGGCGATGATCCAGCGGTCGAACCAATCGGCATAGTGTGACAATCGCTCTTGCGTCCATTTGTTCAGCCACGCGTAAATTTCGTCGAAGTAAAACTTGTCTCGCATGCCTCGTGCCATCGCGCCGAGCTTGGAGGGCAGGGGGTCTTCCTTCGCACCCTTGTAAATGACCCAACCCAAGGCCAGTCCCGCCAAGCTCGCCACGGTGCCGGCAATTATGGCGGCTAAATCGGCGGTGGGCGAAATTTGATTTAACGGCACAGCGCCATTCATCTTGGATCCCAGCCAGATGACGGGGTTCATCAGAAAAACTTTTAGCCCAAACCAACTCCAGCCCAATCCGATACTTAGTGCTGAAAGTAGAATAAGCGGTAGTGTCATTTCGGCGGGCGATTCTTTGGCGTCATTGGCGGCGTCGCTACGGCTGTCGCCATCAAATGCTACGAGTACGCAGCGCATCATATAAAACGCGGTGAGTAATGCCACGATCACGCCGAGGTAAAAGAGGGGTTGATTGGTCGCATATGCTTGAGCGAGAATCGCATCTTTACTCCAGAATCCACTCATCAACGGAAAACCCGTCAACGCCAGCGCACCAATAACAAAGGCACGAAAGGTGATGGGAAGTTTTTTGCGTAGGCCGCCAAGTTTCCAAATGTCCTGTTCGTGATGGCAGGAATAAATCACTGCACCGGCGCCAAGGAAAAGTAATGCCTTAAACGCCGCGTGAGTGGTGAGATGAAACAGGCTTGCCGCCGGTCCGGCGCAGCCCACAGCCATGACCATGTAGCCGAGCTGCGACAGGGTGGAATAGGCGAGGATACGCTTGATGTCGTTTTGCTGAATTGCCATCAGCGCCGCAAGCAGCGCGGTGATTCCTCCCACCCAACTGATGATGACTAGCGCGTCGGCTGTGAACAGGAAGAACAATTTGCACAACATGTACACACCGGCGGCCACCATAGTGGCCGCGTGGATGAGGGCACTCACCGGTGTGGGCCCTTCCATGGCGTCGGGCAGCCAAACGTGCAACGGGAATTGGGCGCTCTTGCCGACTGCGCCACAGAAAATTAACAAGCCCGTCGTTGTGGTCACCGCGCCCATGCCGGCCAGCTCGATGATATCGAGTGTGCCATGAATTTGCCACACGAACAGGATGCCAAGCAGAAACCCAAAGTCGCCAATGCGATTGGTGATGAAGGCTTTTTTACCGGCATCAGCCGCGGCGGGTTTTTCGAACCAATGGCTGATGAGCAGATAACTGGAGACGCCCACGAGTTCCCAGAAAATAAACAGCAACAAAAGATTGGAGGCCAGCACGATGCCGATCATCGAAAATAGAAACAGACTGAGGCCGGCAAAGTAGCGCGAGTAGCCCGCGTCGGTTCGCATATAAGCCAGCGAAAAGATTTGCACCAAAGTTCCCACGGTGGTGACGATGAGCAACATTAACAGGCTAAGCGGATCAATGAGTGCGGCGAAGTCCACTTTGAATTCTTCTCCTAGTTGCAGCCATTGGATTCCGGCATCCGGAGCCGGCACAATAGCAGCGGGTGCTCCGTGGAATTTGATAAACAAAATGAGACTGCACAGGAACGCGATGACCGAGGCCCCCAGTGAAAGGCCAGCACTCAAGCCGCGCCAACGACGGGCGCCGAGGCCGATACTCACCGCCGCCAGTAGCGGCAGTAAGAGCACGCCCATCGCGAGGGTCAGCTTGAGTTCTTGGTCGATCATGGGTCAGAGTTTCATCGAGGTGAGATCGGCCACGTCGATAGTTTGGCGTTTGCGGTAAAGGGCGACAATCAGTGCGAGGCCCACGGCCACTTCGGCGGCGGCCACGGTGATGATAAAGAACACCATAATTTGTCCGTCAAATGGCGAGCCGTTAGGCGTTGGTGGTTGGAAATGAGAAAAGGCGACGAGAGCGAGAGTCGCGGCGTTCAGCATTAGCTCGAGGCTCATATACATGACGATTAGGTTGCGACGAATGACAACGCCCAGAAGCCCAAGGCAAAACAAGACCGCGCTTACGACGATATAATGTTCGAGGCCCACACTGGTCATTCGGTTTCCTCCTCAGTCTCCGGAGTTTTGCTGAGCAAAATACAACCGACCATCGCCACCAACAACAGCAGCGATACGATTTCGAAGGGCAGCACATAGTGTGTGAAAAGCAATTCGCCGAGCGGCTTTGTCTCACCCGCATTATTGGCCACGCTGCGTTCGCCGGCGCGGGAGTTCATCATAGTGGTCACCAGAATCCATGCCAAACCCGCAACCGCCGCCGCGCCGAGGAAGGCGCCGAACTTGCGGAAGCGTTGGCGTTCTTCTTCCTTGATGTTAAGCAGCATAATAACAAACAGAAACAGCACGATCACTGCGCCGGCGTACACGAGTATTTGCACCGCGGCCAAGAAGAATGCCTTCAGCAAAACGAACAGCCCCGACATACAAATGATGGTGAGCACGAGAAACATCGCGCTGGTCACGGGGTTGCGGCTGAAAGGGTTGAACACTACCAACGCCCCGCAAAGCAGGGTGAGCGTGCTGAAGATATAAAAGAGGATTTCCACGGGTTAACATTCAATTTTCATTGATCATTCCCTTTTCTTCTTCGATTTATCCCTTACCGGAAACATTTCCTGCGCTTTCGCATCCGCCGTTTTCTTTTCCCATTTCTTGATGCGATCGTGATGCGTGCCGCCGCGTTCGAGGAGTTTATCTTTGTTGAAAACCATTTCCTCGCGGTTGCTGCCGGTGAGGGCATAGTCGCGGCGCATCATTTTTTCGTCGTAGCCTTCGTAATAATCCTTGGCGAGGTAGATGGCTTCCTCGGGGCATACCTCCTCGCAGTAGCCGCAGAAAATGCAGCGGAGCATATCGATCTCAAATTCTTTGGGCATCTTTTCCACGCCCTCGCGATGGGTAGTATTGCCGGTCTCGCCCGGTGGGGTGATGCGGATGGCCTTGGGCGGGCACACAAATTCGCACAGTTGGCAGCTTACGCATTTGGTGGCGGCATCCTGATCACTCACCAGATAAGGCGCGCCGCGAAAGCCGGGCGGCACCGCCCAAAGTTCCTCGGGATAGCTGAGCGTGGCCTTGAATTTGTTATCCTTGTTTTTGTCTTCGTAAACCTTTGATTTTTTGAACGAAAGAAAATGGCTGAGTGTGACCTTGAATCCATTCCACAAGGTGGGAATGAACAGGCGTTCCCAGAGGCTCAATTTCACGCGTTGGACTTTGATGGCCATTTTATTTTCCGTGGGTAAAGTATAGGTAAACTGCCGTCACCACTATGTTTGCGATCGCCAGCGGTACGAAGCGTTTCCAGCCGATGTCCATCAGCTGATCGTATCGGAAACGCGGAAGCATCCAACGCACCCAAATAAACAGCCCCATAAACATCAGTAGTTTGCCAATGAAAATACCGACTTGCAAGAGTCCCATTCCTAGGGAAGTGGCCGTCTCGTTCAGGCCGGCGAAGGGGAGGGTCCAACCGCCGAGAAAGAGCACGACCATCATCGCGCTCACGGCGATCATCGCCGCGTATTCGCCTAGGAAAAACAGTGCGAATTTCATCGAGCTGTATTCGGTGTGATAGCCTCCCACTAATTCCGATTCCGCCTCGGGCATATCAAAGGGCAGCCGGTTGGTTTCTGCGAAGGCCGCTATCAGAAAAATCACAAACGCAATCGGTTGCTTGAGAATCAGCCACGCGCCGCTTTTCTGATAATCAATGACGGCATTTAAATTGAGTTCGCCGACCAACATAAATACCGGCACCACGCTGAGTCCCATTGCGATTTCGTAGGAGATCATTTGTGCGCTGCTGCGGATGCTGCCGAGGAATGGATACTTGGAATTGCTCGCGTACCCCGCCAGTACGATGCCGTATACACTGAGAGACACGATGCCGAATGTGAACAAAATGCCGACATTCAAATCCGCGATGATCGCTTTTTGCGAACCGAGTTGCGAACCAAATGGAATCACTGCCAAAGTCAACAGTGCCGGCACCATGGCCACTGCCGGAGCTAGCCAGAAATATACCTTGCGCGCGTACGCCGGTGTGAAGTCTTCCTTGAGGATGAACTTCAGCCCATCTGCTGCGGGTTGGAGCAGCCCAAGTGGCCCGACACGATTGGGCCCGATGCGGTCTTGTATCCACGCCGAAATGCGCCGCTCGGCCACCACCGAATACGCAACCATCGGAAGCACTACCGCAAACACCGCGATCACAATTTTCAGTAAACTGAAAATCGCGAATTGCTCGTTTGAAGTTAAGCTAGTGAACCACTCGGTCATTTTTTCAAATCTCCACCGTCACTCCGTCATCACCCAGCGCGGCCCAATTTAATCCTTTGCCTCTAAACGCGTCCACTTCGCCGGCCATTTGGTTGAACAGCCCTTCGGTGGTGCTGAACCCGTTTTGACCAGTTACGTTTTCGACGATCTCGTGCAGAAACTCCCATTCGGCGCGGGCATTGCCAGGGGCGTCGAGAGCTTTCATGAATTTTTGTACTTGGCCTTTCACGTTTGTGAAGGTGCCGCGCTTCTCGGCATACGCGCAGCCAGGCAGCAGGTAATGTGCTCTCGCCGTGGTGGCGTTGGCGAAGATATCGCTCACAATCAGCAAATCCAATTTTTCTAAAAGCGATTCGCTAATGCCGTGTTGCGTGACATCTTCTCCGAAGACGATTAACGACCTAATAGTGCCGTTTTCGATGCCTTCGGCAATTGCCGGTAGATTTGCACCGAGCGTTTCGCCGGCGATGCCGATGAGGCGCGCGCCGTTGCTGTTGGGGTTTTTGTCGGCGTTCACCAAAAGATGATCACCCTCGCCATTTCGCGGCACGGAGTCGGTGATTGCCTCGAATTTGTCAGCCAGTTTTTTCAGCAAAAAAAGTTCCTCATTCGTTTGGCGAGCCGACGCGATAATGGCTACTGAAGTGATCGCTGCTTTTTCGAGATTGGTGGTGATCTCCGTGAGGATTGTGGTCCAGTCGGTGGCGCCATTGAGTTTGGAAAGACGTTTCTCGCTGCCGATCCATTTGTAATCCAATCGGCCCGAGTCGCACATCCACGGGCCATTGACCGCATCGTTTTCGCGTGGCTCCTGTCGGTACATTTTATTTTCGCGCGAGCCGATGACCGTGTTGCAGCCGGTAGCACAGCCGGTGCAGAGGCTGTTGGTTTCCTTGAGAAACCACACGCGCATTTGGAATCGGAAATCCTTGGAGGTGAGCGCGCCCACGGGACAAATGTCCGCGGTGTTGAGGGTGTAATTATTGTCGAACGGCGCGCCTGGAAAAGTCGCAATGGAATTATAGCTGCCGCGATTCACAATGCCGAGCGCATCGTCGCCCGCGATGTCCGTGCTGAAGCGAATGCAGCGCGTGCACAAAACACATCGCTCGGCATCGAGCATAATGCGCGGACCGAGATCGACAGCTTTTGGCTTGTGGACTTTTTGCTCGGCAAACTGGCTCTCGGCTTGGCCGTGTTCCACGCTGTATTCCTGCAGCTTGCATTCGCCGGCTTGATCGCAAATGGTGCAGTCGAGCGGATGATTGATGAGTAAACTTTCCAGCACCGCCTCGCGCATTTCTTTAGTCTCTGGACTGGTCGCATAAATTTCCATTCCCGGGATTAAATTAGTCGCGCAGCCGATGACGCCTTTTGGTGTGCCGCGTTCGTACGGCAACACCATCGGGTCAATCTTCAGCGAGCCGTCCTCGTTCATCGGCGGTTTGCCATCGGGCCCCGGTCGGCCGGGCATTCCCACGTGCACGAGGCACATCCGGCAATTACCCGCCACCGGCAGTTTGGGGTGATAACAATAATGTGGGATCTCGATCCCCGCATGCTTACAAGCCTGTAAAACCGTGGTGGGCACGAGCTTGCCTTGCCAGTCGGGCGTAAGCTTGGGCACGGTGATTTCTCGGCCATCGACCTTGACAGGGATGGTTTCGATCGCGGGTGGCTCTTCGATTTTTGCTTCGTTGGGCATTATTTTTTAACGGCAGCTTTAGCCTCAAATTCATCGCGGAATTTTTCCACAAAACTCAGAACGGGCCACGCGCAGGCTTCGCCGAAGGCACAGATGGTTCGGCCTTGGATATTTTGCGCGATGTGCTTCAGGTAATCGGGATCATCGGCGCGGGCTTCGCCGTGTGTCATTCGGTGGAGCGCTTTCTTCATCCAGAGCGAGCCTTCGCGGCAGGGGGTGCATTGTCCGCAGCTTTCGTGCGCGTAAAACTCCGCAATATTGGTGAGGCATTCGACGATGTCGCGACTGTCATCAATAACGATGATCGCGCCGGAGCCGGACATTGTGCCGATTTTCATTAGTGTATCAAAATCGTACGGTACATCGAGCAGAGCGATTTCTTCATCGCCTAGTTTGAAGATTTCGCCCGCCTTGAGCACTTTGGAGGATGACCCGCCGGGGATAACGGCTTGCAACGTGCGGCCTTCGCGCAGGCCGCCGCCGAAATTTTCGTTGTGGATGAGTTCGCCCAGCGATACCTTGCCGGTTTCGATTTCAAAATATCCAGGATTTTTCACATCACCGCTGAGGCTTACCAGACGGGTGCCCGTGTTGTTGGGCGTGCCGAGTTTGGCGAAGGCTTCGGCGCCCATCTCGACGATATGTTTCACATTGCAAAGTGTCTCCACGTTGTTGACGATCGTCGGGCACATATATAGCCCGAGTGCTGCGGGGAAGTAAGGCGGCTTGATGCGTGGGTAAGCGCGCTTGCCCTCGAGGCTTTCGATGAGGCCGGTTTCCTCGCCGCAAATGTAAGCACCGGCGCCGCGATGCACGTGGATTTCTAGATCGTGACCGCTGCCGACAATGTCTTTGCCGAGGTAACCTTTCGCGCGTGCTTCGGCAAGGGCGGTATTCAGGATTTTCGCGCCTTCGGTGAATTCGCCGCGGATGTAAATGTAAGCGAGATTCACGTGGTTCGCCCAACAGGAAATGATCATCCCCTCGATGAGTTGGTGAGGGTCTTTATAAATAATCTGCCGATCCTTGAACGTGCCCGGCTCGGATTCGTCCGCATTGCAAATGAGATAAATCGGTTTGGGATTCGGATGCCGCACAAAGCTCCATTTGAGTCCGCAGGAAAACCCCGCACCGCCGCGTCCGCGCAGTCCGGAATCCAACACGTGCTTGCGCAGTTGCGCTTGTGGTGTGGTGTCTCCTGCCGGCGCGATCGTCAGCGCTTGGCGCAGCGCGGCATAGCCGCCGTGGCGCTCGTAACACTCGAGGTCATTCGAGTAGTCATCGGCGTCGGCGTGTTTCAGGAGTAATTTGTATTCCTGCGGCATCTGCTTGACTGTGTTCGGTTTTGCACTAAATTCGCGGGCCTCGTTGCCCGATAGTGTAACGGTAGCACGACAGATTCTGATTCTGTTTGTCGGGGTTCAAATCCCTGTCGGGCAACCATTTTTTATTTCGGATTGTTGGTTTTCGATGGGGTCATTTGCAGCCCTCTAAAATTTCATTGGCTTTGGCTTCGGTCACCGCTTCGTGAAAATCATCGTTGCACATCATCACCGGCCCCGTACCACAACTGGCGAGGCATTCGGCAAACTCGATGCTGAACTTTCTGTCCGCCGTTGTTTGCGGTCCGTGCGCATTGGGATCGAGCTTCAGTTTATCACACAAATTTTCGTGCAACTCCTTGCTGCCCGCCATCGCGCAGCTGAGGGTGCGGCACACTTTTAGCACAAACTTACCCGGTTGCTTCTCACGCAACATCGGGTAAAACGTTACTAGCTCATAGAGGTTCAGCGGCTTGATACCGATCTCGCCCGCCGCCCATTGCATCGCCTCGGTGCTGATGTAGCCTGCCTCGTCCTGAATGGCGTGGAGCACCATCAGCGACGCACTGCGGCTTTCGCCGTCGGGGTAGTGGGAGATGAGTTCCGCTACTTCGTGCTGTAAATTTTTTGAGGGCGCAAAACTCATCGATCGCATTCTCCCATTACAAAATCCAATGACCCTAAAATCGCGACCACGTCAGCAATCATATGGCCGGGGAGGAGTTGCGAAAGGATGCTGAGGTTGACGAATGAGGGCGCGCGGATTTTCAGTCGGTGCGGGGTTCCGCCACCGAGGCTATGGATGTAAAAGCCGAGCTCGCCCTTGGGGTTTTCCGCGCCAAAGTAAATCTCGCCCACCGGCGCATCTTGCCCCTGCGTGACGAGCATGAATTGGTGGATGAGTTCCTCCATATTCGTCATCACTTTTTCCTTGGGCGGAAGGACGATTTTTCCGTCGTCCACGTTAATGGGGCCGCCGGGGATATCCGCGATACATTGGCGCAGAATTTTTACGCTCTCGCGCATCTCAAGAATGCGAATGGCATAGCGATCGTAACAATCGCCGGTGGTGCCGACAGGCACATCGAAATCGAAGCGGTCGTAAATCATATACGGTTGCGCCTTGCGCACGTCGTGCTCCACTCCACTGCCACGGAGGTTGGGGCCGGACAGGCCGAAGTCGATCGCCTCTTCGGGCGTGATGATCCCGACATCCTGCGTACGTTCGAGGAAGATGGGATTGCGCGTAAGGAGCGTTTCTGTTTCGTCGAAGTTAATTTCCACTTCATCGAGGAATTTGCTGAGCTCATCGAGCCAACCTTCCGGCAGATCGCGCGACAATCCGCCCACGCGCGTGTAGCTGGTGGTGAATCGCGCACCGGTGAGCGCTTCGATGAGATAATAAATTTTTTCGCGCTCGGTGAAGGTGTGGAGGAAAACCGTGAACGCGCCCGTGTCCATCGCAAACGCGCCGAGCCCCAGCAAGTGCGCCGAAACGCGGGCAAGCTCACAGCAAATCGTGCGGATGTATTGGCAGCGCTCGGGGAGATTGTCCGTGATGCCGAGCAATTTTTCCACGGCCAAAACATAATGTACATTGTTCGCCAACGGCGCGAGGTAGTCCAGCCGATCGGTGTACGGCAGGAACTGATTGTAAGTCATGTTCTCGGCGATTTTCTCATCGCCACGATGGAGGTAACCCACGTCCGGCTCGGCCTTCGTGATAATCTCGCCATCCATTTCCAACCGCAGCCGTAGCACGCCGTGCGTGGCGGGGTGGGAAGGGCCCATATTCAGCACCATCTTTTCGCCCTTCACATCGGTCAATTCATCCGCCGCAGCCACTTTTGCGGCAGTGTCGCGAATCTCGATTTCTTGAGTAGTTCCCACTATTTACCATCCTCCGGATTGCGGCGGCGGGGTTCGCGGTGGGTAGTGTTTTCGCTGCTGGCGACGGTGACGAAGGGGCCGCCATCCATCGGGGCAGTTTGGGTGAAGGCCACATCGGGCACTTCGGTGGGTTTGCCTTCGAGTGGGAAATCTTTGCGTAGCGGAAAGTGTGGGTAGCCTTCCCACATCAGAATGCGCGTGAGGTTCGGGTGGCCGGTGAATTTCACGCCCATCATATCGTACGCCTCGCGTTCGTGCCAATCGGCCGTGCGCCACACGCTAGTGACGGTGGGTAATTCGCCGTGCTCTTCGGTCACTTGCGTTTTCAAACGCAACTGTTGGCGATGAGAAATGCTGCTCAGTTCGTAAACCACTGAGAAGCGCGGATCCTCGCCGTAATGATCGAGCGTGGAAATATCAATGAGATAATCGAACCCCAATTCGGTTTTAGCAAATTCGCAGACTTCCGTAATGCATGACGCGTCGGCAACGTTCACCGTGATCTCGCCGCGAAACTCCATAGGTTTGGAAATGAGTTTGCCAAATTCATCCTTCAACTGCTGCGCAAATCCGGCGGCGGTTGTCATTGAGCGGTGGGTTTGAAATGTTGTTTGGCCCACGGCTCCTTTGCCACTTTGCCTTGGAGTTTCATCAATCCTTCGAGCACCGCTTCGGGGCGGGGCGGGCAGCCGGCGATGTAGACGTCCACCGGCAAAATTTGATCTACTCCCTGCAAGACCGCGTAGCTGCGATACATCCCGCCGCTGCTCGCGCAGGCACCCATTGCGATCACCCATTTGGGTTCCACCATTTGGTCGTAAATCCGCTTCACAGCGGTGGCCATTTTATAAGTCACTGTACCGGCCACAATCATCACGTCCGATTGGCGCGGTGAAAATCGCATCACCTCCGAGCCGAAACGCGAGATATCAAAACGACTGCAGCCCGCCGCCATCAGCTCGATGCCGCAGCACGCTAGTCCCATCGGCATTGGCCACATCGAATTTTTGCGGAACCAATTCACCGCTGCATCCACTGTGGTGTGAATCACCTCGCCTTCCACCTTGGAATTATAGCCGATCTCGGTCTTTTGAGTCATTGTGGCGTCCTTCACAAACGTGACTGAGCGTACGACTGAGAAAAGAGGCAGGCAAGGATTTTGTGAAAAATTTCACAAGCTCACCCTTTCGAAATGTTTTCGGGGTGGTTTCAGCTAAAACCATTGTGAATAAGGTCAAAAACTTTTTTCATTTAATTGCAGTTCACCCCTTGACGAATAGTCATTTCAGCACCATATTCCCCGACCTTTTCGTGGTAAAAAGTTGAGTTATGTCAAAAAACAGCTCCAAAACGACGGTTTCCAAGAAAAAATCCGCCTCAAAAAAGGCGGTTTCCAATAATACAGTGAAAAAAGCAGCTCCAAAAAAGGTCGTTCCGGCCAAAAAAACAATAAAAAAAGCCACCAAAAAAGCTGCCCCAAAAAAGGTGTCACCGAAGAAGGCGGTGAAGAAGAAGGCGGTGAAGAAGAAGGCGGTGAAGAAGAAGGCGGTGAAGAAGAAGGCGGTGAAGAAGAAAGCGGTGAAGAAGAAGAAGCCCGCCGCGAAAAAAGCTGCGCCCAAGAAGAAAAAAGCCCCAAAGAAAAAGGCGCCGAAAAAACTTTCAGCCGCGTTGATGGCTCGCACCAAGGCCAACCTCGCCAAAAAGGACATCAAAAAGATTTCCGATGTGAAGACCGAGGCCGGCATTGATCTCACCGAGAAATTCAAAGAGCTCGTTTTACTCGCGCAAGAGCAAGGCTACCTCACACACGAAGATGTTACAGAGTCTCTCCCTGAACAGGAAGTGACCTCCGCCGACATTGAAGCCGTTCACGACAAACTTCAGGGCTTGGAAATTTCCGTGGTGGATCAAGCTGAAGTTGACAACATCTCCCCGTTGCGACGTGGCGAAGATGAAAAGGACATCAAAGAGAAAGCTAAGCTCGATATCCTTGATGATCCCGTGCGGATGTACCTCAAGCAGATGGGCCAAGTGCCGCTGCTCACCCGTGAACAGGAAGTGGAAATCTCCAAGCGCATCGAGGAAGCCGAAAATGAAGTGAAGCGAATCATTTACGCCTTCGGCTTCACCGGTAAGGAACACATCGCGCTCGCCGAGAAACTCATTTCCGAGCCGCCCAAGGAACGCTTCGACCGCGTCATCGTCGACAAAAAAATCGAAAGCCGCGACCGCCATCTCAAATCACTGCGTCGGCTCGTGAAAGACGTACGAGCCATCGACCACAAGGTTGATGAAAAATATCTCTCCCAGCTCAAGGCCAAAAACCAAAGCGCCCTTACCCGTGCCAAAAAAGCCCACGACCTACACAACTCCAAGTTGCAGAAATCCTTTAACAAGTTTTTCTACAAGCAAAAGGTTATTGAGGAGATGTCCGTCGTGGCCGAAAATGTGCAGGATAAAGTTGTCGGCAGCCTTAACGCTGTTGAAAAAGCATCTAGGGCGCGCAAGACGGCTGCCACAAAAACGCTTATCGAAGCCGAGAGTCGCAAGCTCAAGGCGCTCGAAATTTTCGTGCGGATGCCCGCCACCGATTACGTGGAATCCTACGGTCAACTCCAGCACTTTGGTAAAAAGGCTCATCAGGCCAAAACGGAAATGGTGGAAGCAAACCTGCGCCTCGTTATTTCGATCGCCAAAAAATACACTAACCGTGGGCTCTCCTTTCTCGACCTCATTCAGGAAGGCAATATGGGCCTGATGAAAGCCGTGGAAAAATTCGAGTATCGTCGCGGCTACAAATTTTCTACCTATGCCACATGGTGGATTCGCCAGGCCATCACCCGTTCTATTGCCGATCAAGCCCGAACCATCCGCATCCCGGTGCACATGATCGAGACCATCAACAAACTGATGCGCGTGCAGAAGCAGCTTGTTCAGGATTTTGGTCGCGAAGCCACGCCGGAAGAAATCTCCGACGAAATGCAGCTCCCTGTCGAGCGCGTGCGAGCCATTATGAAGATGGCCCAGCAACCCATCAGTTTGCAAAGTCCCGTGGGCGACAGCGACGACACTAACTTCGGTGACTTCATCGAAGACAAAGCCGCCGAGAACCCCAGCGACATGACCAGCTTTTCGCTGCTCAAAGACAAGCTCGGCGACGTGCTCATTTCATTGACCGAGCGTGAACGCAAAGTGCTCGAGCTCCGCTTTGGCCTCACCGATGGCTATAGCCGCACTCTTGAAGAAGTCGGCAAACAATTCAAAGTCACCCGCGAGCGGATCCGCCAAATTGAGGCCAAAGCTCTCCGCAAAATGCGTCACCCCACACGCCTCCGCCAGTTGCAAGGCTTCTTGGACGGCGAAGGCGAACCGGTTCAGAACTAGGTACGGGAAAACAGAAATACTTAAAGGCGACCGAAGACGTTAGCCTTTTTTGCTAGGAACACGCGAAACATGTCCCTACCAGATTCTAATCCTCCTCAAACGTTTCCATTCCCGCGCAGCTGCAGACCAAATTGCGGTCGCCCCATACATTGTCGATCCGTGCGGTGGCGGGCCAATGCTTGTATTCGCGCAACCATTCGGCGGGGAAGGCGGCTTGTTCGCGACTGTAGGCGTGGGGCCAATCGTTTGCGGCCACCATATCGGGGGTGTGCGGGGATTGTTTGAGAGGATTGTCAACCGCATCGTCCTCGCCGGATTCGATGGCTTCGATTTCGGCGTGGATGGCAATCATCGCGTCGCAGAAGCGGTCGAGTTCCTCCTTCGATTCGCTCTCGGTGGGCTCAACCATCATCGTGCCGGCGACGGGCCACGAGATGGTCGGTGCGTGGAAACCGAAATCCATCAGCCGTTTCGCGACGTCTTCCACGGTTACTTTTTTGAACTGGCGTAAATCCAAAATACACTCGTGGGCTACGCGGCCGTTCGCACCTTTGAAGAGCACGGGGTAATGCGGGTTTAATCGGTAGGCGATGTAATTTGCGTTGAGGATGGCGTGCTCAGTGGCCGCACGTAGACCATCGGGGCCCATCATCGCGATGTACATCCACGAGATGGGCAAAATGCTGGCGCTGCCCCACGGCGCGGCACTGATCGCGCCAATCGGGTTTTCGCCGCCGAGTTTGACGACCGAATGATCCGGCAAGAAATCAGTCAAATGTTCCGCCACGCCGATGGGCCCCATCCCGGGTCCCCCGCCGCCGTGTGGGATACAAAAAGTTTTATGTAGGTTGATGTGGCAAACATCCGCGCCGAGTTCGCCTGGGCGTGACAGTCCGACCATCGCGTTGAGGTTCGCGCCATCGAGATAAATTTGGCCGCCCGCGCCGTGGACGATTTCGCAAATCTCGCCGATGGTTTCCTCGAATACGCCGTGCGTTGAGGGGTACGTAATCATCATCGCGGCGAGATCGCCGGCGTGCGCTTCAGCTTGAGTGCGAAGGTCGTCGAGATCGATGTCGCCTTCGTCGCTGCATTTCACCGGTACCACTGTGAGGCCCGCCATCACGGCGCTCGCGGGGTTGGTGCCGTGCGCACTGGTGGGGATGAGGCAAATGTTGCGTTGCGGTTCGCGCCGACTTTGGTGAAACGCCTTGATGACCAACAGTCCCGCATACTCGCCCTGCGAACCGGCGTTGGGCTGCAGTGACACACCGGCGAATCCCGTGATTTCTGCCAGCCAATCCTCGAGGTCGGCAAACATTTCCTGATACCCGCGCGTTTGTGACACGGGTACGAAGGGATGGATGCTGTTAAATTCCCGCCACGAAACCGGTTGCATTTCGGCCACGGCGTTGAGCTTCATCGTGCACGAGCCAAGCGGGATCATACTCTGCGCCAGCGAAAGGTCGCGGCTTTCGAGGCGTTTCAAGTAGCGCATCAGTTCCGTTTCAGAACGATGTTTGTGAAACACTTCGTGTGTGAGAAAATCGCTGGTGCGCCCGAGCCCTTCAGGTGTGGTCTCGGCGGCGGGGAGCTTGGTCAGCTTGAACGGCACTTCGTGGCCACCATTAAACACCGCCAGCAAATCGTGGACGTCTGTTTCAGTGGTCGTTTCGTCCAGTGCGATGCCGAGGGTTTGCGCATCGAGCACGCGTAAGTTGATGCCGAAATTTTCCGCAACACGAATGACCTCGCGTGCACTCAGATTGTTATGTGTGACTGTGACCGTATCAAAAAATGTCGTGTGCCCCAGCTTGTGACCCAGCCGTTTTAGTCCCGCGGCGAGGCAGCGAGTGAGCTCGTGCACGTGCGCGGCGATGGCTCGCAAGCCATCCGGTCCGTGGTAGCACGCGTACATCGCCGACATATTCGCAAGTAACGCCTGCGCGGTGCAGATGTTGCTCGTCGCTTTGTCGCGCCGGATGTGTTGCTCGCGCGTTTGCAGCGACAGGCGAAACGCCGGCCGCCCACGCGCATCTTTGGACACTCCGACGATGCGGCCTGGAATCTGTCGTTTATAAATATCGCGCGTGGCAAAGAACGCCGCGTGCGGCCCGCCGTAACCCAACGGCACACCGAAACGTTGCGCGTTGCCCACAGCGATGTCCGCGCCCAATTCGCCCGGCGATTTGAATCGCGTGAGCGCAAGCAAATCCGTGGCCAACACCACCATCGCGCCCGCCTTGTGCGCGCTTGAGATGAGCCCCGTGTAATCTTTCACTGCGCCGTCCGTGGCAGGATATTGCAGCAGCACGCCAAACACATTTTCGTCCAGCTCCATCACATCCGTGGTTACCGTGCGCACCTCGATGCCTAGCGGCGCGGCGCGCGTTTGTAGCACCTCGATATTTTGTGGATGGCAATCCGCCGCCGCCACAAAGACATTGCGGTCGTCTTTTCCCTTCACCGCATGGCACATCATCATCGCCTCCGCGCACGCCGTCGCCTCGTCGAGCAACGACGCGTTGGCGATCTCCAACCCCGTGAGGTCGCCCACCATCGTTTGAAAATTCAGCAAACTCTCCAGCCGTCCCTGCGAAATCTCCGCCTGATACGGCGTGTACTGCGTGTACCAACCTGGGTTTTCCAGCAAGTTTCGCTGAATCGCCGGTGGTACAAGGCAGTTATAAAAACCCATCCCAATATAACTGCGGAAGGGTTTGTTGGCTGAAATAATCCGCTTCAACGCCGCCAAAGCCTCGTGTTCCGAAAGGGCAGGGGGGAGGTCTAACGGCCGCGTACTACGAATGGCCGAGGGCACTACGGAATCAATAAAATCCTCCAATGAGTCGGTCCCGAGCACTTCGAGCATCGCCCGCGCTTCAGCGGCATCCGGCCCAACATGGCG
>JAOLZA010000040.1 GCA_028343615.1 Verrucomicrobiota bacterium | reverse complement strand
AGAGTGGCAGGACGCGCAGGATCCTGAGGACCGTGAGAAATCCGCTTTGGCGCGCAAGTTCCGTTGGGATGGGCAATTTGTTGCCAACCCGGAAATCTTGGGCAATTGGAAAGTGATCACGGAGGTTGCTGTAATTGACGAATATGATCCCGCCAAAAAATCGGCCCGCTCCCGAAATTCTTTTTTTACAAAAATTTCATTCAATGAGGACGGCAGCACAAACGATCCAACCTGGATTTGGTCAGCCGATATGCTGATGAATTTGAACAAGTATCAAGCCCTCAAGATCACCCCAAAAACCCTCGCCGGAAACCTATATCTATTCATTGAGGCAGGTGGATTTGGCGCCCGCAACAAACCCGGCTGGAAATCAAAACTCCTAGTATTAACCCAGGAATAATCATGCGTAAAAAATTTATCTCCATTCTCTTTGTACTATCGCTGGCTTCCGGCTTAACAGCCGCCGACCAGCAGCTGGAATTGGCCGTACCCTTCACCGACAACGCCATTCTACAGCGGGAATCGTCCGTGCCTGTTTGGGGATGGGACGTCCCGGGCAGTAAAGTAACCGTTCAATTCGCAGGACAAACCAAGACGGCCGTGGCGGGCAAAAACGGTGACTGGATGGTGAAGCTCGATCCCTTGAAGGCTTCACGCAAAGAACGGGGTCTTGAGGTAAAGAACAACCACGGCAAATCGGTTTCAATCAAAGGCGTGCTGGTGGGTGAGGTGTGGTTTTCCTCCGGACAATCGAACATGGTTTGGGTTGCTGGTAAAAGCATGTGCAATCAATTGGCCCGGGATATTGCCTCGGCTAAGGAGGACATTCCCATTCGCGAAATCAACATCAACACCGTTTCCGCGCTTTATCCACAGAAGAAGGCCACTTCTGAGGAAGGCTGGAAAAAATCCAGTGGGGCAAGCGGGTTCTCGGCCTTGTCTCTTTCCTTTGCCCATGAACTTTACAAGGAACTGAATGTGCCCATCGGTATTTTACTCAGTGCCCACAGCAATACACGCATTGAGGCTTTCACCCAACGCGAAGCGATTGAGGCGCATCCGAAACTTAAGGGGGACAAGGACCTTATTCACGATGCTGATCCACTTACCGAACAAGGCCGCGAGGCTTTCGGTCAGTATTACGCTGATTTTAAAGCGTGGCAGGATGTGGCGGGTCATGCAGCCGAGGTAGGTGGCAAAGTGCTAACCCGGCCCAATCTGCCCGGCATCGCCGGCATGTGGCGAGGGCCTTCCCAGTTTTTCAATGGCAAGATAGCTCCAGTCATTCCCTATGGGATTCGTGGTGCTATCTGGTGCCAGGGGACCAGTAACAGTGGTGATGGTCGGATTTATGCCGCTCGAATGGAAGCTTTGGTCAAGGGATGGCGGGATGCCTGGGGGATGCCCAAGATGCCCTTTTATTTTACGCAAATGCAATGCTATGGATCGCCTGATCCGGAGAATGTTGGCTTTGCGGACATCCGGCAGGTTCAGCATATGTACTTTGCCAACAACCGGGAGAATGTGGGGATGGTCGTGCAGTCGGACCTCAACTCGGCGAACCCCGGTGGCATTCACTACTATAATAAGCTTCATCCGGGCATGCGCATGGCGCGATGGGCGCTTGCTAAAGAGTATGGCAGGGCCGTCGCCTACACCGGACCCGTTTACAGTGGATATAAAGTGGATGGTCCCAAGGTGGTAGTTTCCTTCGAGGAGGAAAGTCTCTTTGGCGGCTTGATGGTGGGCAACAAGGGCTTGGCTAAGGAGCATCGGGAACCGGGGAAATTCGTCGAACCCGCAAGAGCCACCCCAGAGGACAAACTCAACCATTTCCGGCTATGTGGCAAAGACAGAAAATGGCATGCGGCAGAGGCGAAGATTGTTGGGTATACCGTGGTAGTGACTTCAGGTAAAGTGTCCGCGCCCATCGGGGTGCAATATGCCTACAATGCCGTGCCGGAGAATTCCAATCTCTATAACAAGGCTGGCTTGCCGGCGACTCCCTTTGCTGTTGTTGAGGGCAAGTATATCTTCGAGGAAGACGACCTAGAGAAGGTTGCTGCCATCAAGGCAAAATATGCACGTTGGACCGATCCCAATTATCCGATTCTTCAGGTTGCTGAATATTATCGCGACGGAGTCATTCTTCAGCGCAATCATCCAATAGAGGTGTGGGGCCATGCCAATCGGGGCGTCAAAGTAACCTTGACTCTAGATGGAGTTACGCAATCGGTTTCTCCCAATGAGTTGGAACAGTGGTCGGTAACCTTCCCAGCAAGGAAGGCTTCGGCCCAACCGATTACGCTCGAGATCAAGTCTAGTCATGGTTTCAGCCGAACGGTCCGTAACATTCTCGTCGGGGACGTCTGGTATCTGACTGGCAGTACCTTACTGAGTACCGAGTGGCCTTATGACAGGCGCGCCAAGGAGATTGAACTACCCGAGGCGATGCCGCTGGTCAGAGAATTTTGCCGAAAAACCAAAGCCAGTAGCTTTACCACTCCAAGGAAACGGCGTTTTGAAACGGGTAGCGGAAAGTACCGTTCCCATTGGTTAACCGCAGATTTCTCGAAGGAAACCGGTGGAGTCACCATGTTTGCCTACGAGTTCGCGAAGGCACTAAACCGGTCGGGCGTCCCACAGGGCTTCATCACGATGTCCTCCGGGCAAGGGGGGCGTAATCGGCAGCTCTCCTCTCCGCTATCCTGGACCTCCTTCCAAGGTGTCAGGAACGTGAAGAACTCGGCCTTTAAGCCCCGTCTTGAGGAATTGTTCCTGCAGTTCCCTAGCTCCGGGGCAGCAAAGAAGGCTGCCGCTGGACACATCGAGGAGGTTAAAGAATTTGTAAAGAGTATCACCGCGGGCGGCAAGCGGGGGGCGGATTCATCGCGCTTTGCGCTCAAGGCGCCTTCTTTCCCCGAAGCGGGCAAGAGCGGCACCGTTGCCTCCGATACGATTCCCACGTATACCTACAACTGGTGCGTGAGCCCGCTGACTCCCATGGGTGTTGCGGGTGTGGTTTGGGTGCCTTCCGAAAGCAATATCGGCGAGAACTCTGCCCATTATGCTGCTGAACTGGAGGTTTATGCCAAGAGTCTTTCGGATACTTACCGACAGGACAAGGTCCAATTTCTCTATGCCCAACCTGCAAACTCACTGGTTGAAGGCCTCACTGCCCCGAAGATTAAAGGAGCCAAAAGTGTCTCCTTTGAACAATGGCCCAAGAGCTTAAAAAACATCGCCACCGCGTTGGCTGAGCTGGCTGAGTGAGGCTGGCTAATTTAAATAAACAACAATGAATCCATACCTCATGACCCGATTAATCTTATGTTCACTCCTCTCGGCGCTTTTGTTCATCCCAACCCATGCTGCTGAAGTTTCCTTTCCCCTGCCTGATCCCGATGGCAAGCCGGGGGATGCAACAAAACCGATCAAGGTCTACATTCTGGCCGGTCAGTCAAATATGGTTGGCATGGGCAACTTAAGCGGAGCCAGGAATGTCTACGATGGAGTCTACCTGAGCTCGGATCCTGGTGTTACTGATGGACCACTGCAGATTTATAAAGTGGGCAACTACAAGACCTCTCCATTGTCAGTTTATCTTCCTGATGGAAAGAAGACCGACAAACCGATTGCCGAAGGGCAGTTCGAGGTGTCACGGAGTGGTGTGTATCAGTTGAGCTGTGGCTTCGGTGCGAGTTCCCGTGCCGTAATGTTGCTTGATGGTAAAGTCATCAGGCAGGAGGTAAAGCTTGTGGCGGGAAAGCGATACTCGTTCGCCATCAAGGACTTTAAAGGTGAGTCGCCGAGGTTTTGGATGCGGAAGATGGACCTGCTTGGTAATGGCGATCTCGAAGCCGTCGCCAAGCGTGAGGGCAAATTTTCGTGGTTGGTGGATGCCGCCGGCGAATGGTCGGTACGGCAAGACGTTTATTTTCAGGAAGCGCGTCTGGCCAAGGATGGGCGTGGTTCGCTTTTGAGCGCCACTTCCAACGGCAAGTCCATCGGGCCTGAGCTTGGTTTTGGTCACGTCCTTGGCACGTTCCATGACGAGCAGGTCTTGCTAATCAAGACGGCGCAGGGCAATCGTTCACTGGGTTTTGATTTCCGCCCGCCGTCGAGCGGGCGTACGGATCCGGGCAATGAATTCGAGTCTGCCGAGTACAAACTCATGGTCGAAGGCGTCCGCAAGACGCTCGCCAACATCGACAAGGTCGTACCGGGGTACAAGGATCAGGGGTACGAAATCGCCGGTTTTGTTTGGTTTCAGGGCCACAAGGACAGCTTCTCTGAAGTATTGATCGAAGAATACGAAAAACATCTGGTCAACCTGATCAACGATGTCCGCAGTGAGTTCAAGGCGCCAAAACTGCCGGCGGTGGTCGCCACCGTTGGTTTTGGAGGGCACAACATGCAGGAGAAGTTCCTGAGGATTCTCAAGGCCCAGATGGCTGTCGGTGACGCCAAGAAATACCCGGAGTATGCCGGTAATGTTGTTTCAGTCGACACGCGCGATTTCTGGCGCGAGGTGGACGAATCGCCAAAAGGTGAGGACTATCATTACAACCGCAATGCCGAAACCTACATGTTGATTGGGGATGCTCTAGGGAGGTCGATGGTCAGGTTGCTTGGTGGTAGGGCGAAACCCTTTCCTGTGGCTCTACGTCCCAAACGCGTTGCTGCAGAACAGGGTGCTGAACTATCGAAAGAGGAAAAAGCCACTGCACGGAAAGCGCTGAAGCCAATTATCCTTGATGGAATCGCAGCTTCCTACATTTCCAATCCGCGTTACAACAAGGCTCTACTTCAGGAGTTCGCTGGCGAACGCCCACAGCGTGCAAACCAGTTTCTGCGGGGGGCGATGTACGGACTCGAAAACTGCTACCGTGCGGCCGGAGTCGACGACTACGATTGGCATTCCTTCGGCCCTGACTTTAACAAAGTAGACTGGAGTTACTACAGCTTTGATCCCAAGGAGGAAATGCCAAAGGAGAAAGGCAGTCGCTACCGTAAGGTAACCTATCCCGCAGGCATGGAGAACTGGTTCGCGCCTGCGTTCGATGCAGGTAAATCTGAATGGAAGAAAGGCTTGCAACCGTTCGGACAACTGGATGGCAAGTTGGCACCGCTGACCGAGACTTGCACGGCGACATTTTGCCGATGTGGTGAAAAACCCAAGACCTTATGGGAAAAGGAAGTCCTGCTGGTTCGTAGCACGGTGGAACTTCCACCATTAAAGAAAGATCACCGTTACCGCATCGTGGTGGGGGGATCCGCTCACGTAA
Organism: Verrucomicrobiota bacterium; assembly: GCA_028343615.1. Classification (GTDB taxonomy): domain Bacteria; phylum Verrucomicrobiota; class Verrucomicrobiia; order Limisphaerales; family UBA1100; genus JACNJL01. The sequence goes on along the minus strand of JAOLZA010000040.1, from coordinate 16,912 downwards.
ATTCCGGTGAAGGTTACGCGATCTACATCAACGGCAAGTTGATGGCTGAGTCAAAAACCGGAGTTGCGGTCAGGCAGGGCGGCCAGCCTCGTGGTGCCCATATATACAGCGATTTTATTGATGAATTCAAAGGTGGTCAGGTCACCCTCGCAGTGACCAGTTTCCTGCGCTATAACCATCCACGACGCGGTCTTCAGCCGCCGCGCGGTCATATTTCCCTGCAAATCGAGGAGCAAAAACTGCCTTCTCTGAAACGGTGACGAAAGGACTGCCTACTTATTACAGGCAAAATAGAACTACCGTTATGAACAACAAAAATAGAAGGAACGAATCAAAGGAACCCATAGCAAACTTATGAAAAAGTAAATAAAGATGATGAAACGCATGACGGTATTTATCACAACTTTGGTGATCGGCTTGTCCTGGGCGGCTGCCGAATCAAAGCAAAGGGCAGCTAATCCGGTCAAAGCATTGGCGGATCGCGTCCGCGGACATGTGAATAGTCAGCCGCTCAGATTCCCTAATCAGCACTGGGTTCGAGGCGCGTATTATGCAGGACTGATGGCCGTGTATGAAAGCACGTCGGATCGCGCCTATCTGGATGATTGCATGAAATGGGGGAAGCAGGTTTCCTGGCGGATTAAGGAGCAGGGGGGCGGGCCTTATGAAAGCGGGGCCTATCCGCTTGTTTGCGGCCAGATTTGGTATGGCTGCTATCAGGCGAACAAGGATGAGTTGATGATGAAGCCCACCCTTGCGTTTCTCGAAGACCCAAAGGTTGAGAATCCTGTGTCCTCCCCGGGGAAATGGTATTTGGAAAACACGGGACATCGCTTTGTGGATGGGCTGTTTACCGCACCTCCGCTACTCGCGATGCTGTATCAAATGACGGAGGATGAAAAATACGTGGATTGGATGAATGCCTGCTTTTGGGACGTGCACAAAGAAATCTATGACCCCGATGCGGGCCTTTTCTATCGGGACGCGCGTTCCAAGCCTCGGAAGACGAAGAACGGGAAAAAAGTGTTGTGGTCCCGGGGCAACGGGTGGGCGTTCGGCGGGCTGACCCGAATCCTGAAACACCTCCCCGAACGTCATGCAAGCTATGCCCGCTATAAGGCATTGTATATTCAAATGGCCGAGTCATTGGCAAAGCGACAACAAGTCGATGGGTTCTGGCGAAGCAACCTTGATGATCCTGAACAATATGCAATGAAGGAAAGCAGTGGAACGGGGTTCTTCTGCTACGGCATCGCCTGGGGAATCAATAATGGGATCTTAAACAGAGAGTGCTTTCTTCCGGTTGCAAGGAAGGCATGGACGGCGCTTGCTTCGGTTGTAAACGAAGACGGTCAGGTCGGATGGAGTCAACCCGCCGGCGGTGGTCCCGGTAAAGTTGCGGAAGCAGACACCTCGAAATTTGGTGCCGGTATCTTCCTTCTGGCCGCTAGCGAGATTCATCTACTTCTTGCGAATCAAGGAAACAAACGCTGAATAAATTGCCGTACAGCGAAATCAATTTACACCGAAGCGAATAACATGAACATACTGAAGCTAAACGTGACGGTCTTCTCGTCGCTTCTCTTCCTTCTCTTTGCAGTCGTCGATATGGCTGTTGCGGCGGAGTACGCTGAGGGCAAACTAGGCAAGGCGTTGATCCTCGACGGTAGTTCGCACACCGTCAAAATCCCGCACTACGCCGGACTCAAACCGGACAAGGCGATCACGATCTCCGCGTGGATCAAACCGGAAAGAGTCGGCAAAGGTGGCTGGGCGTGGCAGCAGATTTACAGGAAAGAGGATGGGAACGCCCGAGCCCTCATGGCGATTGGCGAGTACGAGAAGAAGCACAGTCTCTGTTTCGGCTTGGGGATCGGTGGGAAGTATGTCGAACATGGCGTTCCGCTTGAGCCGGCCAAGTTGCTCGACGGGAAATGGCACTTGGTCAGTGTGACGTTTGACGGCAAGACGATAAAATTCTACGCAGACGGTCAGGAAATCGGCGCCAGCACCAAGGCCACCGGATCGATTGACACAAAGGGTGAAGCACCCGCGTATATCGGCTGTGATAAAGGGACCCGTGAATTTTTTAAGGGAGGCATCGACGATGTCCGGATCTATAATCGCGCCTTGTCCGAAGGCGAAGTTAAGACGATGGCCCTGGGTGATGGAAAGGCCACCGTCGACGGAATCGTAGGTTGGTGGAAGCTCGACGGAGACTTAAAAAACAGTGCCACTAAGACGGCCACCGGATCGGAGGCGCAGTTTCGCGGTGTCGACAGGAAGTGGAAGGCTGCGCCCTTCAGTCTTGCCGGGGCGCGGCTCGATATCCGTGCCGCTGGTCAAGCGGCGGTTCGCGTCACGATCCGGCCGATCGATTCGAAGCAGGAGTTTCCTTACACGCCTGCATTGATTGAGCGGGAATATCCCGAACCGGTCATCACTCTACGGAAACTCGATTCGACCTTTAAACCAGTCATAGCACAGGTGGGCCCTTTAACCGTCAAGGTGACAGCCAAGCCACTGACCGTGCTGGTGACCACGTCGGACAACAAGCCCGTGCAGAAGATCACCTTTACGCCCGATGGAAAAATGTCCTTCGTCCTGGACGGCCATCCGGTTCTGGGTTTGGGCGAAGGCGGCCCGAAGCAGAGCGGCAAGTGGCAGGACGACAAAGTTGAGTTCGATCGACGCGGTCGGGATCACATTCTGCAACCTCGCTATGACACCATGGCCTATGGCTCACGAAGTCCCGTGGCGCTGCTCGCCGGTACTGGCGGCTGGGGATTGTTTGTTGCCACGCCGTGGGGCGATATTGATCTGACTTCCAAAGAAACCGGAACCTTTACGCCCGCCGTCCCCATTGAACCGGGCACCGTGGTTTCTCGCAGGCAGCAGCGGCAGGGTCGCATCGGCTTACCTCCACCCGGTTGGAAAACGGACGTCTACGACGTGTTTGTCTTTGATGCACACGAACCGGCCAAGTTCATGAAAGACGTTTCAACGATCTCGGGCCCGGCCGTCCTGCCGCCCCGGTGGGCGATGGGTTACATGCAGTCGCACCGGACGCTGGAAGATGACGCGCAGATGGTCAGCATCGTCGACACCTTTCGCAAAAAACAGATCCCGGTCGACGCCGTCATCTACCTCGGTACCGGCTTCACGCCACGCGGCTGGAATAAAAATCAGCCCTCGTTCGAATTCAATCGCGGTGTGTTCAAGCGCGAACCGAAGGACGTGCTCTCCGACCTGCACGCACGCCATACCAAAGTTGTCATGCACATGATCCCATGGGATCGCGGCCGTCTGGAAACACTGCACGGATCCATTCCGCCCAAATCCGGCGAGACGGTCGACAGCCACCACATCGCTTCCTATTGGAACGAACACAACGCGTTGGTCGACACCGGCGTCGATGCGTGGTGGCCCGACGAGGGCGACTGGTTCAGCTTCCACGAACGTATGAAGCGTCATCAGCTCTATCACGAAGGGCCCCTCTCCAAAACACCGAACGTTCGACCCTGGTCTCTGCATCGCAACGGCCATCTGGGTGTGGCGCGCTACGGCGGGTGGATCTGGTCGGGCGATACGCACGCTTCGTTCAAAACCCTCGAATCGCAGATCGCCGTGGGCATCAACCACTCGCTGAGTCTTTCACCTTTCTGGGGCTCGGACATCGGCGGCTTCTATCCCACGCAGGATCTGACGGGTGAGCTCTACGCGCGGTGGTTTCAGTTCGCCGCCTTTACCTCATCATTCCGCGGGCACGGACGAACTTGGCAGATGCGGCTACCTTGGGGGTGGGGCCTCGACAAGATGGGACCGAAAGAAAGCAACACGCCTCCCTTGGAATCGGAGCTTAACAATCCCAAGATCGAGCCGATTGCCAAAAAGTACGCCGAATTGCGTTACCAACTGCTGAGCTACAACTACACGCTGGCTTGGGAAGCGCGAGCGACGGGGATGCCCATGATGCGATCGATGTGGCTGCATCACCCCGCCGATCCCAAGGTTCGAAGCATTGGCGATCAATACCTCTGGGGCCGCGACCTGCTCATCGCACCGGTGTACAAAAAAGGCGCGACAACCCGAGACATCTATCTTCCAGCAGGCAAATGGTACGACTGGTGGACCGGCGAAGTCGCGATCGGCGGTCGAACGGTGCAGCGCTCCGTAGACCTGGCCACTATGCCGATCTATGTTCGCGCCGGCGCGATCGTGCCTGTCGACCCTATCCGTCAATACACCGGACAAAAGGTCGATGAACCCATGACGCTCAAGATATACCGAGGTGCCAACGGCAAATACACGCTGTACGACGACGACGGCATCAGCCTTGATTACCTGCAAGGCGATTCAGTCCAGACACTGATCCAGTGGGACGACGCGGCCAAAAAGCTGAGCCTTGAGCCAGCGTCAAAGCAGACGGCCACGCGTAAGTTCCAGGTTGAACTGATTCCTGATGGCGTGACCAGGCTGATCCAATACAGTGGCCGGCCGCTGGAGCTAAATTTCTAGGATGCGTTCTGAGAAAAAGGACATGCGGAAAGGGATTCCTGCTCATCATGAGCCATCTGGCATTACATATAAACTACCTTCACGCAAACGTACTGCCCGATAGGTCCATGGATGAGTCACAAGACATGATGAAGTTACATTTACTCCGCATCCGCATCAAAGCCGTGTTTGCATCAGCAGCGGTTTGCCTGTCTCTCGCAGGGGCAGCCTTTGCTGCTGATATCCCTTCAGGAAAATCCGGTTTTGAATCGCACATCAAACCGTTTTTTAAAACGCACTGTGTTAAGTGCCACGGACCGGAAAAAAGCAAAGGTAAGATCACGTTGCACAGCCTCGATGGGGACCTGACTGCAGGTCAGGAGCTGGAACGATGGGAGCTCATTCTCGATGCCTTGGAGCATGAGGACATGCCGCCGGAAGAGGAGGAGAATCAGCCGAGTGCGTCGGACCGGGCCGCTGCCGTTAAATGGATCGAGTCGGGCCTGCATGACTACGTCAAAAAAGCCAGCAGGATCGCGGTTGCCACAACGACACGGCGGCTCACGAACTTCGAGTATCATAATACGATGCGGGACTTATTGGGTTTTGAACTTGAGCTGGCCAAGGACCTACCTGTCGATCCGGACAAGCCCTATCATTTCAATAATACTGCGGAAATGATGATGATCGGACCGGATCAGTTGGTTCGCTACAAGGAGGCGGCACGCAAAGCAATGGCAAGTGCGATTGTCGATCCAGAAAAGCCGGAAATTCACCAAGCCAGTGCGAAGTGGCGACACGGCAAACCCACAAAGAGCGGATTGACTGAGGCCGAGATCGGCGTTTACCAAGGGCCTGGCGTCGGGAGGAAAACTGTCGGCTTGAAAAGCTGGCCTAAAACCGGTGAGTTCAGAGTCCGCGTCAAGGCATCGGGGAATTTCCCGCCGGGGTTCAAGGAAGTTCCACTCCGTCTAGTGATGGGCACCAGCCTCCGCCATGATTCAGGATCGGGGGTCTTTCAGGAAGTGGGAATCGTTCATCTGACGAATACTCCCGACAACCCAGAGGAGTTTGAATTTCTAGGGCGAATCGAAAACATCCCGGTCCAGCCATCCAGTAAGCATAGAAATAAGGTGCGCCCTTCCAGCATCACCATCACTGCCCAGAATGTTTTCGACAATGGCGAACTCAACGACCACCGCAAGAGCGGCTTTGATGCCTCTTGGAGTGTCAAGGCTCCCCGCGTGATACTTGAGTCGCTCGAGTTCGAGGCCCCCGTGACCGAGATCTGGCCGCCAGAGCATCATACCCGCATCCTTTTTGAGTCGCCGTTGCGCAAGGCAAAACCCGAAGAGTATGCTCGCGAGGTCATCAAACGCTTTATGACAAGGGCGTTCCGGCGACCTGTCACTGTGGACGAGGTTGATCACTATCACCGTATATACAAAATCTACGATGCGGAGTTTGATGCCCTTGAGCAGTCTATGCGCGAGACGTTGGCGATGGTGCTGATATCACCGCAGTTTCTTTATCATGCGGTGATTGATGGCGCCGCCGCGCCGAAGACGTATGAACTTGCCTCGCGGCTATCCTATTTCCTCTGGGGAAGCATGCCGGATCAGGAGCTATTTGATCTCGCTGCCTCAGGAAAACTCAATGCCCCCACAGTCATTGAGGCTCAGGTCCGCCGACTCTTAGTCGATAAGCGTGCGGCAGGTTTTGTCGAGAACTTCACCGCCCAGTGGCTGAGTATTGCCAAGATGAAAACGGTGAGCATCAACCGTGATCTCTTTCCGCGGTTTCTCTACACCGTGCATGTCGGGGAGCGACGTGGTCAGGAGCAGCTGTTCCGTCCGACCATCCGCGACTACATGCACGAGGAAACGATTGGCTTCATCAGCGAATTGATGAGAACCAACGCGAGCGTTATGAACATCGTCGACTCTGATTTCGCCTACCTCAACGAACCGCTCGCGGCTCATTACGGTGTCGGTGGTGTCAAGGGATTGAAACTCCGTGCCGTTTCAATCAAACCCGAACATCATCTAGGAGGGCTCCTGACACAGGGTTCCGTATTGGTAGGAAACTCCACGGGCTCCGCTCCTCATCCGATCTATCGGGCGGTTTGGTTGCGTGAGGCGATTCTGGGTGATGAGGTCAAGCCACCACCTGCTGAAGTTCCGGCGCTATCCGATTCTGCTGGTGATTCTGCGGACGAAGCAGTCTCGATCAAGAACCTGCTCGCGCTCCACCGAAATAAGGAAAGCTGCTACGATTGCCACGTGCGGCTCGATCCATGGGGGATTCCATTCGAACGCTACAGCGCAATCGGGAAATACCAACCCTTAATTCCCAAAGACAAGGTTCGGGTGCGGGGTTTCAGCCATAAGCAGGACAAGACCTTTGCAGGCTATCAGGCTTATTTAAAATCGATCTACACAGAGGAAGTGGACGCCTCCTCGCGTGTACCTCACGGCCCCGCGGTTGACGGAATGCAGAAACTTAAAAAGTATCTACTCAAGGAACGTAAGGCTGAGATCGCCGAAAACGTCATCCGCAGACTGATGACATACAGTGTCGGCCGGGAGCTCACCTATTACGATCGATTTGAAGTTAAGAAATTACTAAAGCTTTCGGAGGAAAATGATTATAAACTGCAGGACATGATTGTATCCGTTTGCCAGAGTCCCATATTCTCGGGAACTAAAACTAAGGAAAAATAAACCCCATGAAACAGAAGTCCTGGCATATTAATCGACGTGAATTTATCAGAGGCGGTGGCGCTGCACTGGCCCTGCCGTTCCTCCAAGGCATGTCCTGGGGCAAGGCAACAGCAGGCAAGGTGCTGCCAAAACGTATGGTAGTAAGTTACATTGCCTACGGTGTCTATGAACCAAAAACCAAGGATGGATCGCACCACGATTGGAACTGGTGGCCATGTAAGGAGGCCGGCCCTCTCACCTTTAATCAATCAGCTGCTCCCTTTACGTCACTGAAGAACTCAGTGAGTTACCTCCGCGGACTTGAACATGCAGGAGGAGTCGGAATGGGCGGCCACAGTAGTGGCGATGTTTTTGCCACCGGCGCCAACATGTCGGGAACGGAAAAAAGAAACAACATCTCCGTCGATCAACTCGCTGCGAAGGTGAACGGTCACAAGACCCGCTACGCCTCACTCGTGTTGGGTACCGAGGGTGGTACGGGCGCATATGGCAGTGCCAAGACACTCTCGCACTACGGTCCCGGCCGTCCGATTCCCTCGATGCACCGACCCCAGGAGATTTTCAACCGCCTGTTCAAGCCCTACGCAGGCAAAGAGATCGAGCAAGTCCGCGCCGACCTTAAACGTGAGGCGAGTGTACTCGACCTGATGATGGAGGATTCCAAGAGACTCCAGGGGCGACTTGGAAAAGAAGACCAACGGAAAATGGAGGAGTATCTTGATTCCGTACGCGCTCTGGAAAAACGTGTCGAACGTACCAGCCAGTGGACACACCAGCCATTGCCGAATGTCGATACCAAGGGGCTTAACCTTGAGGTTTCTCACAAGGACCCGGAGGAATATACCCGATGCATGTATGACTTGCTCTATCTTGCGTTCCAGACTGATTCCACCCGCTTTGCCACCCTTATGCTTGAAAGTGAGCAATCGAGTGGCAGCGAGATGTGGAACTACGCCACCTACGTCCTCGGCTACAAGGGTGCCACGCACGACATCGCCCACAAGCGTCCGACCGAATCAGGAAAATGGGATAACTGGCGCGCCAAGCAGCACGCCTACTTTCTGGAGCGTTTGCGAAATACTCCGGAAGGGGATAGCAACATGCTGGATCAGACGGTAGTCATCTGGGGGTCAGCCCATCCGCACGCATCCCACAACACCAAGAACTATCCGATTCAGGTGGCAGGGGGAAATGCGCTTGGCTTCAAGCATGGGAACCTATGCTCTTTCGAAGGCGACAGGAAGGTGCCGTTGGCAAACCTTTTTGTATCCATGCTCAAGGCCGTGGATATTCCCACGAATAAATTTGCGGACAGTACTGGAGAAATGAGAGAAATTAGACCGTAGTACTTTGTGTCCCTAGGAGTACTCGGTTTTCCAAAATTGATGAGTCGCTTCAAGCCAGAGTGATCAGGTCCGAGTTGGCAGAGCTGACTCAATGAAGCAATAATGTCGTAATTGTTACGTGTGTCTGTATCCTGTTTTGCAGATGAAGTGGGATCCAAATAGTTTCGGTCAATTATGGTTGGGAGTGCTTATTTTTACGGTTGCAGTTGATGTTGCCTCTGCTGCGCAAAAAAAACCCGTCTTTTCCGTTTCCTCAGAGACTACTGAGTTGCTGGAGAGCTATTGTTTTTCCTGTCATGATGCTGATTCTAAGAAGGGTGGTATTCGTCTGGATAATCTTGAAGTCCTAGCTTTGAAAGACAGGTTGAACCTTCTAAACAAGATGCAGGAGAAACTGTACCTCAAAGAGATGCCTCCCAGCAAAAAGAAGGCTCAGCCAAGCGATACGGAACGGCAGCAGTTATACCAATGGGTATCGGCAGAGCTTGGAAAACACAATGCCTCCAAATTTAAGGATAAGCTGCGCTATCCCAGTTACGGTAATTATGTTGATCACGAAAAGCTCTTCAGTGGCGAGATAAAAGATAAACCCTTCTCGCCGGCGCGACGATGGTTGGTGAGTCCTCGAATTTTCCATGATCGAGTGATGGACGTGTTTCGGTTGGAGGGTCGCGAGCGAACGGGATTTGCAACGCGCCAGTTTAGTGGAGTCAAGAACCCGTTCATACTACCGGAGCATTCGGGAGTGAGGGATTACGATGTCACAATGCTTGATGGAGGACACTTGCTGGTGATGCTCTCCAACGCCAAATGGGTTGCGGGTAAACAAATTTTTGCTGCGCGACTCAAGACGGACGAAAAGGAATCCTTACTCAATAGCTTAAGCAATAAGGATCGGTGGTATCCCAAAGTGACGCCAGTTGCTTTCGAGGCGATTGTCCTCAAGGGCGGATCACCAACGGATGATGAAATGATGGCTGCGGTTCAGGAGCAGTTCGACTGTGTGTTAAGGCGGAAGGCGACTGATGAGGAGCTTGCCAAATACGTTGAGCTACTACGTGCGTCAATTGTGCTGTCGGGCAATGCTGAGGGGCTGAGGCAAATGCTGTTCGCCGTTTTATTGGAATCTGATTTTCTGTATCGGTTGGAATTCGGAGGAGGTGAGCCCGATGAGTTCGGTAGACGTAAGCTGACGCCGTACGAAGCGAGTATGGCGATCTCTTACGCTCTTGGTGACCGAAGTTCTGATCCCGGTTTACTTCTGGCGGTTGCTGGCGGTCGTCTCGAAACTAAAGAAGATTACCGACGCGAAGTGGAACGACTCCTTGCTGACGAAAGCTATTACAAAGGCCCCGTAGACCATAAGATCAGCGGCAAAAACATGCGCTCCCATGAAACCACGCACCCGAAGCAAGTTCGCTTTTTTCGTGAATTTTTTGGTTATCCGCAAGCGGCCAAAATATTCAAGGATATCGAGCGTAGCGACGGCTACTATCAGAATCCCGGCCGAGGGACACTCGGCACCCCCGGGTTCCTGATAAAGGAAGCTGATCGCGTTGTGGATTGGTATCTCCAATATGACAAGAATGTCTTCGAGAATCTCCTAACCACTGAAGAGTTCTTCGTTTACCACGATAAGGATAACGAGACCGGCCGCAAAATTATTTCCGAGTGGACCGAAGCTTACGAGAGGCTCAAGGACACTGATTGGAAAAAGAATCCAGAAGGGGTGCTCGCCGAGCATATGGAATTTATTAAGACCAAGGATTCCTTGCGGCGTTGGGTTCCAGAAGGCGGGCATCAAAGGCGAACCTTCTTAAGGTTTATGCACTTCTTCAGCGATACAATCGGGAAGGGACGGACGCCCTTTACTACCGTCGCGACCAGTCATGGCTACACCTATCATCATTCGACTTTCTACAGTCTTCCGCCGACGCCGCATCGCGGTCGTTACGAACGGGTCGAGCATAAGAATTTCAAAGGTGAGTTAGAGGAAGCCGAATTCTGGGACTACCCGGTTGAGCAACCCTTTAAGATTTCTAAGCGCAAAGGATTGCTGACTCATCCGGCTTGGCTCATCGCCCACTCCTCTAATTTTCATACCGACCCCATCAAGCGCGGTCGCTGGATACGTGAAAAACTGTTGGCTGGCCGGGTCCCTGACGTGCCCATCACCGTTGACGCTCAGGTGCCTGAGGATCCGCACAAGACGCTGCGGGAACGCGTCGAGTCGGTTACCAACAAAGCGGAATGCCGAAAATGCCATCAACAAATGAACCCCCTCGGATTTCCCTTCGAAATCTTCGATGACTTTGGCCGATACCGACTCGATGAGCCTTTGGAATACGAAGAGCATCTTGTTGCTAAGGCTAAGAAGAAGAACGGTTCCAATATCTATAAAACAAAATCGGTCAGTACCCAAGGGGAGCTGCGTGGTACCGCTAACCCGAATCTTGATGGCGAAGTTTCGGGGCCCTTTGATATTATTGATCGCCTAGCAAAGTCCGAACGTGTGCGCCAGTCGATTATCCGTCACGCCTTTCGCTTTTACATGGGCCGTAATGAAATGCTTTCTGATTCACAAACCTTGATTAATGCTGATCGCGCCTACGTCAAAAGCGGCGGCAGTTTTAAGGCTGTGATAGTTTCCCTGTTAACTTCGGACTCATTTATGTATCGTAAATAGAATAGCAACATGATCAATAACCGCAGAGATTTTCTTAAACAGTCCTTGATGAGTGCCGGTGCTCTGGCCTTGATGAATGCGCCGCGCTTGTCCGCGGCTTCCGACAAGCCACCGATGCGTTTTATTTTCATGCACCGGGGCAATGGCCTGTGGCCGCGTGTATGTGTGCCGCCCAGTCTCGACGCCAAGACGATGGAACGTGAGAAGCGAAAAGAGGCCATTGACGTCGATCTTGAAGGGCACGATTTGCCTAAGTGGCTTGCTCCCCTCGCTCTTCACAAGGAAAACCTCACCATCCTTCAAGGCTTATCGGGAAAAATGTGCACCACTGGCCATCATTCATGGTGCTCATCACTTGGCGTGTTCAAGGCTAACGAGCGGCTTAGTTCTATCAAATGGGCAACCGTTGATTTTGAGCTGGCCAAGCTCTTTCCATCGCCCGCCAAACATATTGAGCTGGCCTGTTTTCCGGATGGTGGCGGGAATGCTCGCGGGAGCCTTGAAGGTATCGCTACCGGCTTTTCTGCCCGTGGCCCGCAACAACCAAATTATGCTTTTGGCTCGCCGCGCATCGCGTTGGAGGAACTTTTCAAATCCGTCTCCACTGATCCCAAGGCCCGCACTCAGTACCAACTAGATCGAAAAGTGCTTGAGTTCGTCGCACGAAACGAAGGCGCTACCGCTACTCTACTTGCCGGGGCAGAGAAAATCAAGGTCCAGAATTACGCTGACTCGGTGGAAAGTATCCGCGAACGCAATCTTAAGATCGATGCTATGGCCGAGACTATTCGACGTCATGTGCCCAAACTGGATGCAAAATACCTCGACCCTGCTGTCAGCACTTTCGACCGGCAGGTTGGGCATTCCGAAGTGCTTCTCGGAGCATTGATTTCAGGCCTCACTAATGTCGTCGCTTTTACCGTCGACGAACTCGGCCACCGCTACACCGGCATTCCCGGCATCGAAGGTGAGAAGGTGAACATGCACGACGTAGGCCACAATAAGGTGATCGGTGGTCTTAAGGCGGAGACTATTCGTGAGCTGGCCCGCACGCACCACATGACTCTTGTTGATCGTATCGTTAAGCGTCTTAAGAGCGTTCCCGAGGGCGGCGGCACAATGTTCGACAACACGATGATCTTCTATTTCCCTGACGGTGGCGAAACCCATCACAGCCACGGTTGGGAATATCCTTTTGTAATTCTATCCGGTGACAAAGCTCGCGTCGATTTGCGGCGCCGATACATCCGCTTGCCAAACTATGGCCAGCCCGGTCACAGCACGCTCGGTAACTTTTACACCACACTGCTCAACGCCTATGGCAACCCCATCGAGCACTACGGTGCCCTAGACACCGGCTTGAACAAATTCGGTCACGGCCAAACGGGCCCAATCAAGCAGTTCCTCAAGACCTGATGAACCTTTCTCGATGGCTTCTGGATTTGGACGGGTTATGCGTTCGGCTTTGCTTCGCTGCATGAAGGATCGTTTTATTTCCATCTTAGTTCTTGCCTTTCACGGGTTAATCCTAGGTCAGAGGCTCATGGCGGCTGATGCAGCCACGCCATCGCGTCCTAACGTCGTGCTGATCATCAGCGACGATCACGCTTGGACAGATTACAGCTTTGCAGGTCACCCCCACGCCAAAACCCCCAACATCGATCGGCTCGCCGCCGAAGGGCTGACCTATACGCGTGGTTATGTCACCACCGCGATTTGCAGCCCCTCGCTGGCGACGATGCTCACGGGGTTGTACCCGCATCAACACGGGATCACCGGCAATGATCCCGTTCGTGGGCAAAAGCGCGCCGATTGGATCGAGCCGTTTTTTAAAATGCCGCAGTTACCCAAACTGCTCGCCGATGCAGAGTATCTGACCTTGCACACAGGAAAATACTGGATGGGTCAGCCGAGCCGCGTTGGATTCACCGATGACATGGGTTTCACCGGGCGACATGGCGGGCAGGCCCTTTCCATCGGTCGCAAATCGATGAAGCCGATCTACGACTTTATCGACAAGGCTAAGCAACAGCAGAAACCATTCTTCGTTTGGTACGCCCCGTTTTTACCGCACACTCCTCACAATCCGCCGGAGAGGCTGCTGAAGAAATATGCCGAGGTCAAAGACCCCAGAAAGGCAAAGTATCTGGCGATGATTGAGTGGCTCGATGAAACCTGCGGCGAATTGATGGGGCAGCTCAAGAAAAAGGGAGTCGCCGAAAACACGCTGGTGCTTTACCTCGCCGACAACGGCTGGAATGAATACGGCAAAGCGCACCCATACGAAAACGGCGTGCGCACCCCGTTTATCGCGCATTGGCCCGGTAAGATCAAACCGCGAAAGGATGAGCAGCGGTTGGTATCCAACATCGACGTGGTGCCGACGATCCTCACCGCAGCCGGCATTAAACCACCGGCGTCATTACCCGGCATTAATGTTCTGGATGAACAGGCGATGGCGAAACGCAATACATTGTTCCTGTCTAACTTCGCACACGATATGGCTTCTGCCACCGAACCGGAAAAGAGTCTCTGGACACGATCCTGCATCCACGGCAAATGGAAGCTCGTCGCTTGGGTCAAGAACCCGCCGGAAATTCGTCCTTGGAAGGGTGGCCATCGACAAAAAACCGGCGCGAATTTGGAACTATTCGATCTCCTTGCCGATCCACATGAAGCGAAGAATCTGGCGAAAGAGCATCCAGACGTGGTCCAGGATCTACTCGCGCGGATTAACGGCTGGTGGAAGCTGGAGTGAGATCATCCCGTAATATGGGATCGCTGAAGTGATGCTCAACGCGAAAAATTTGCCTAAGCTTAACAATTAAATCGCAATTGTAGCGTGGGCTTGTACGCTTTTTTGCAGATGACCACCTTGCGAATTACATTCATTGCCCTGTCTCTCTCTCTGGCGAGTGCCTTTGGACAATACCAACTGCCGCCTTTGGAAAAGTCGATCGAGGATCCGTCCACGGGCCTCAACGTGCCACCCGGCTTTGTCGTCGATCTGGTCTACAAGGTGGACAAGAAGAAGTATGGTTCCTGGATAGCCATGGCCTTTGACGGCAATGGTCGCTTGGCAGTATCCGACCAGGGAGGGGCCGGCACTTTCTTGCTCGAGATCCCCAAGCCGGGAGAGGCATTCGATGAAGGCAAGGTCAAGGAGCTCAACGTGAAGTCCTCCTTGTACGGAATGCTCTACGCCTTCGATCACCTTTACATGATGGGTAACAAAAATCTTACGCGAGCCAAGGTGTTGCCAAACGGAGATTTAGGGCCGACTGAATTCTTGGCGGAGATGAATGGAGGCGGCGAACATGGCCCTCATTCCATCGTTGTCTCCCCCGACGGCAAAAGTATCTACGTCATAGCAGGAAACATGACTCGTCTTCCAAAATATCAGAAGACCCGCATTCGGGATAACTGGAAAGACGACTATCTTCTGGAGAACTATGCCTACGGACACAACGGAGGAGGCAAGGCTCCTGGTGGATGGGTGCTAAAGCTAAGTCCGGACGGCAAGGAACGTGAAGTTCTCAACATGGGCTACCGCAACCCCGTTGACTTTGCCTTGAATCGAGATGGTGAGCTTTTCGTTTATGATGCGGATATGGAATGGGATATCGGGGCTCCCTGGTATCGTCCCACCCGTATCAACCATGGTGTGTCCGGTGGTGAAAGCGGCTGGCGGGCCACCTCCAAGAAGTGGCGCAAATACTTCCCCGATACCGTGGGCTCGGTGATCGACGTCGGCCCCGGTTGCCCCACCGGTGTGATCGCCGGGACCAACACGAAATTTCCTACCCATTACCGCGACGCTCTGTTCATCTGCGACTGGACCTTCGCCACGATGTACTCAATCCACCTGAAGCCCAACGGTTCTTCTTATATTGGGGAAAAGCGAGAGTTCATCTCCAACACCAAGGGATCGCTGGCCTTGACCGATGTCGACGTCGGGCCGGATGGTAACATGTACTTCTGTGTGGGCGGCCGCGGCGGACAATCCTCTCTTTATCGTGTGTCCTATAAGGGGAAAGCCTCTACCGGACTTTCGAAACTGGATACTACAAGTTCCCATGCAAAGGCTCGCGCCACCCGTCACATGCTGGAGGCCTTCCACGGTCAACCTGATCCGAAGGCTCTGGAAAAAGCTTGGCCCTATCTTAATGACGATGACTATCACCTGCGCTACGCAGCCCGTATTGCCATCGAGTGGCAGGACTCCAAAACTTGGGCTGACAAAGCCTATTCGGAAAAAGATGACGTGGCGGCCATTCATGCCCTGCTGGGCCTCGCCCGCAGTGATCAGGAAGGCAGCTTGGCTCCCAGCGTGAAGCGTCTCTTGGAGGTGGATTTTGATGGGCTCGACAAAATGGGGAAGCTCGCCCTGTTACGAACCTATGGCGTGATTATGAGCCGTGCTGGAAAGCCGGAGGTCGGACAAGTAAAAGCCATCGGGGACCAACTTGATCCTCATTTTCCGGCCAGGGACGATAACCTGAACGAGGAGCTTTGTCGTGTGCTCTGCTATCTCCAACACCCCTCGGTGGTGAAGAAGACCGTGGCTCTTATGCAGACCACCAAGGCCAAGGTGCCGGATTTCGACGCCGAAGTCATGAAGCGCAACCGAGGCTATGGCAGTAAGATCCTCAGCTCGATGGAATCCAACCCCAATATCCTCAATATTCATTTTCTGTTTTGTCTGAAGGACGTTCAGGAGGGATGGACTATGGATCATCGCAAGGTCTACTTGGCTGAATTGAAAACCCTCATGTCCAAAAAAGGTGGCAACATGTTTACCGGTTACATCCAAAAGATCAGGGATTCCGCCATCGCCTCGGTGCCCGAAAAGGACAGGGCCTCCCTCCAATACCTGATGGGCGACGTCAAAAGCATCGATATCTCCAAATTGCCCAAGGCAAAGGGACCCGCAGTCGCCTGGTCAGTCGATACCGCTCTTAAGATGCTCAAGGAGGAACCCCTCACGGGGCGTAGCTTGGCCAATGGCAAAAAGATGTTCTCCGCTGGGCTCTGCGTGGCTTGTCACCGTTTTGGGACCGAAGGCGGGGGAATTGGACCCGACTTGACCAACTTGGCCAAGCGCAGTGACTACAAAGCTATTTTGGAATCCACCCTGCAGCCCAACTTGGTGGTATCCGACCAATTCGAGCAGCATGAACTGAAGATGAAGGACGGTTCTGTTATATTGGGGCGTATCGTGGTGGATGACAAAGACTCCTATTCCTTGGTCCAATCCGGACTAGAGCCCTTGAAACTAAAGAAGGTCAAGAAAGCTGAGGTCGCATCCAAGAAAAGTTCCAAGCTATCCATGATGCCGCCTGCCTTGGTGAACTCGATGAATGCGGATGAATTGAAGGACCTCATTGCTTACTTCGTTTCCCAAGGAAACAGCCGTCACCCGGTTTACAAAAGGCCCAAGTCGACCAAGAAACTGGATATCGAGATAACCAGTGCGATTTATGGGGTGGAAGGGAACGCCAAGAGGAGTATGGACGTTAGCAAGACCATAAAGCAGTACCTCGACGCCCGGGAATACGAATTTGAAATCACCAATACCTTTGCCGGTCGAGACCCGGCCCCCGGAACACCCAAGGTGCTGCTCCTAAAATATAAGTTCAACGGTAAGACATTCAGTAAGA